>DATHCO010000250.1:0-13433 GCA_035319505.1 Steroidobacteraceae bacterium
TCGTCGCCCTTGACGACCGTCTGCGCCGGGATGAGGCCCGGCGCATCGGTGGCGAAGAAATAGGACTTGAGCGTGCCGTCGGGACTTTCGACGTTGAGATCGACGCGGTCGAATCGGTCGGAGCTCGAGCGCGCGCCGACCGGCTCGGCGACGAAGTGGGGATCATCGACCTCCAAATACAGGAACAGGTATCGCTCCGTCGACCCCGCCTGCAGCCGGGTGGCTGCTCCGGAGGCGCTCGGCAGGAGCTTGGGGTCCGCCGCGACGTTCCAATCCTCGCGGTAGCCGTCGAGCAACGGCTGCCCCTGCAGCGGGTAGACGTACAGATCGCCCGCATCCTGCGCAAACGGCGCGCTGTCGTCGAGATCGCGAAAGACGCGCTGCGGCTCCGCGGAGAGGGCCTGGGCAATGGTGTCGGCGCTCGCCTCCAGGGCGCGTTCCTGCGACACGCGCAGCGCCGTCTCGAGCTCGCGGGCATATTGGCAGCCGGCCCACGGGAGGATCAGCGTCGTGAGCGCGACGATCAGCAGTTGCAGCCGAATGCTCACTCGACCCAGCGATAACCCATTCCGTAAACCGTCTGAATGGCGTCGAACGCCGGGTCGACCTCGAGGAACTTGCGCCGGATGCGCTTCACGTGTGAGGTGATGGTGTTGTCGTCGAGCACGACATTCGCCGCGTCCATCAGCTGCTGGCGGTTCTTGACGTGGCCGGGATTTTTCGCAAGCGCATGCACGATCCAGAATTCCGTCAGCGAGAGCGTGACCGGCGCCCCGTTCCAAGTCGTCTGCATCTTCTCGGCGTCGATCACGAGCGCACCGCGCCGCACGATCTGCGCCGCGCTCTGCGGCCGGCGCAGCGCATCGATGCGCCGAAAGAGCGCGGCCACGCGGGCTGCCAGATGCGGCAGGCTCACGTCCTTGGTGAGAAAGTCATCGGCCCCGAGACGCAGCCCCGATACCGCATCGAGCTCGCTGTCGCGCGCGGTCAAGAAGATGATGGGAAGCTCCGCCGACAGAGCGCGCAGCTCCCGGCACAGGTCGAAGCCGCCTTCGGCCTCATCCTCGAGCGAGATATCGATGATCGCGAGATCCGGCAAGCGGGTACTGAAGGCCTGCATGGCGACTTTTCGATTGCCGTAGGTCTTCACCGTATAGCCCTGTCGCGCGAGCGCCGCCGCGTAGTTTTCCCGCAAGGCGGGCTCGTCCTCGACGATCGCGATCTGCTTTTTCACGGCATTTGAATGATAGCCGATGGCGCTTCGCACTGGGGCGGGGCGCCATAATTGGTCAGAATTGGTCCTCGCTCGAGCCCGAATGCCCGCCGCCGAGCGCAAGAGTTGCAGCCGACACTTCCTCCATGGACAGCGAGGCTCAACCCATGAGAACCCTCAATCGCTTACTCGGCTCTTCGGTGAATTTCTGGTCGCAACCGCGCGAGGCCGCCCTCAACTGGCTGGCGCTCGGGCTGCTGCTCGCGGCGTGGAACACCGCCGATGACGGCAACTGCGCCGATGCGCCCGCTGCCGGCCGCCGGCCCGAAGCCCTGCGCCCGCAGACGCTGCGAGGTTATGCCTGCGTCTCGGTGCGCGCGCTCGCGCGCTGCGCGACGATCGATCGCTAGTGTCCTGAATCAGAAATTCGCCGGCATTCGAACGCCGCGGCGCCCCGCCCGCTGCGTTGCTCCTCCCTTGAATACGCTCAAGTATTCGCGGTCGTCGCGCCTTGCGGTCGGGCCGCGGCGGCGCTCTCGGTGCACGGCGAATTTCTGATTCAGGACAGTAGAGGCGAGCAACGCAACGCCGAGAGCCGAGTCACGCACGCGAGCCATTGAGGCAGCGCCCTGCGTGGAGCACATCAGGCGCGCAGGGTGGGTGAATTTTTCTTGTCGGGTCACAAAAGCGTCAACGTACTGTAAAGCTAGGTATCTCTAATGGCACGCCGTCTATGCTGGCCCATGACACCAATAAACAGATTCTCATCGTCGATCGGGATGTCGCTACTGTCGAGCCGCTGCGTCAGAAGCTCTCCGATGTCGGGTTCATCGTGCGTGCGATCACCGACGGTGCCGCCGCCGTCGCCGCGGTCTCGGAGCGGCCGCCGCACCTCGTCATCATCGACTGGAACATGCCGGGGCTTTTCGCGCTCGAGCTCATCCAGGGCCTGCGCCGTGCTCGCGCCCCTCAAGTGATCCGTCTCATCATCCTGTCCGCACTGGCGGGCGAACAGGATGTCGTCACGGGTTTGAACCTTGGGGCGGATGACTACATCGCGAAGCCGTACTCACTGCGCGAGGTCGTCGCTCGCGTGTCCGCGGTGCTGCGTGCGCGCTCGCACGAGTATCAGCATCCGGCGCTCTCCTGTGATGAGCTGGTGCTCGATGCGGCGACCAACCGCGTCACGGCCCGCGGTAAGCTGATCAACTTGCGGGGCGTCGAGTACCGCCTGCTCGAGTTTCTGATGTCGCACCCCGGCAGGACGTTCAATCGCACGCAGCTCCTCGCCCAGGTCTGGGGAGATGATTGCGAGGTGGATGAGCGAACCGTCGACGTCAACGTCCAGCGGCTGAGAAAAATCCTGAGCGAGCCCGGCTATGGGGCCTACATTCAGACGGTCCGAGGCTTTGGCTACCGGTTCGCTTCTCCCGGCTAAACTGAGACCTGGTCGACCATTTTAGTGTTCCACGCGATGTTCCACGTGTAAGTTCTTTTTTTGTAAACAAATCTTCTTCCCCAAGTCATCGTTTCGTCACATCCAATGGCGATTCTGGCATCCCGAAGTGTCAGGACTTCGGAGCACGAGCCATGGTAATGGTGGAGCGCAACGTCCCCTCGTCCCTCAAGCTGAGGACGGTGTTCATCTCGGACATCCATCTGGGCTTCAAGGGCTGCAGCGCGGATCTGTTGCTCGATTTTCTGCATCACGTCGAGATGGATCGCCTGTTCCTAGTCGGCGACATCATCGACGTATGGAACATGAAGAAGAGCATGTTCTGGCCGCAAGCGCACAACAACGTGGTGCGCACCATCTTGGGAAAAGCGAAGCGCGGCACCAAGGTCATCTTCATCCCGGGCAATCACGATGAGGTCTTCCGCGAGTTCGACGGTGCGGTGTTCGGCAATTTGGAAATTCACCGCGAATACGTGTACGAGGGAGCGGATGGACGGCGCATGCTGGTGCTGCACGGGGATGAGTTCGACAGCGTGGTCAAGTGCAGCCCGTGGCTCGCCAAGCTGGGCAGCAACATCTATGACTTGCTGCTCGCCGCGAATCCCTACATCAACTGGGTGCGCCGCAAGTTCAAGCTCCCACACTGGTCGCTCGCGGCCTACCTCAAGCACAAGACCAAGACGGCTGTGCAATACATCGGCAGCTTCGAGGAGTCGGTAGCGCAGGCGGCGCGCAAGCGCGGGGTCGACACCGTGGTCTGCGGGCATATCCATCGCGCCGAGATCCGCGAGATCGATGGCATCACCTACTGCAACGACGGCGACTGGGTGGAGAGTTGCACCTCGCTCGTCGAGGACATGAACGGTCGCTTGCGATTGATCGACTGGCCGAAACTGCGCGAGCAGATATCCCCGGTGCCGGTCGCGCTGCCGGTGGGGCAAGCCGCGTGATGCCGAGGGCGAGGCGAGCGTGATGCAAATGCCACAGAGGCTTCATCCGGGTGTCAACTCACCGGCGTCTAATGCGTTAGTGAACTCAATGAGCGATTTCTTCGACACCTTGTGGAGTCTTCCTTGGCACGCCCTGCAGCGCCGCCTGGCGATGGGGTTCGATGCACAAGCGCCTCGGCATCGCTCGATGAGCGGGCCCTGGCAGACCCGAGCGAGAAGCGCCGAGGGAGGCAGTTGGCTCAGCCGTGTGCGCGAGCCTGGCTGCTTCGATGCGCCGGCCGGATGGCATGACGCGCCGGCGGGGCGCTAAGGTTTTTCGCTTCGCGATCCCCACTTAAGGGCCCCTACGGGGCCCTTCTTCTTGATCCTTCAAGAAATTGCCGCATTACTGTCTGCGAACCGTCATCTTCGGATTGCAACATCGGCGCCCATGGGATCGACCGGCCGAAAAAAACCTACCCTCAGCGTCGACTTGGATCTGGATGCGCACATGCGTGACCTCGAGCTCGAGTGGCGTCGCGGCTACGAAGCCAGCATTGCGGCACGCGCGGACTATCAGACCCTCGCGGCGGACCCGAAGGCCAGCGCCGCCGCGCTCGATGCGGCGCGCGAGCGTCTCGATCGCGCCGAAGCGCTGAAGGCACGGATCATGGCGAAGATCGAACGGCTGGAAGACCGCATGCTGAGCGGGGATTAAATCGCATGCACACATGTTTCAATGACGACGATCCCGCGGATTACTTGATGGAACGCCGGTGGTTTGCGATCGACCGCGCGGCGGCGCGTCTCGAGAACGAGTGCGCTACCCTCGCCGCGGTCCTTAAGATGGCGGAGGATGCCTGGCGCGGAGCCCGTTCGCGCCTCGTGGAGCTCGAAGCGATCCGTGATGCGTTGGGCCAGGAGATGGTGCGTCGTCGGCACGCCGCAGAGCCGCCCCTGCGCGAGACTCCGCTGAGTAACCGAGAGGGCGCGGTCGAATCGATCGTTTCGGCCGCTTAGATCGGTAAGCATCCTCGGTGAGCATCCGGCCGCTTGAATGAACTGTAAGGCTTCGTCTCCCTAACTGTTGTGGCGAATGCCACCTCAAGACACCAAAAAAACAAAGGTCTCGGCCGGCGTGATGCAAACACAGGACAGCTGGTGCGATACGCGGTCTCAGATCGAAACGGCGCGCGATGCGCTCGGCGAGGCGCCGACGCAGCGGGATGGAAATCGTGCCGGTGTGCCGGCTGGCCCGGCTTGCGCTATGGACTCGGCGGATTGACGAAATGGCGCTACCTCTGCGAGCCGCGTCGTCGGCAAAATCGCCAGCTCGCTCGCTGCCGGCGGGCGGCGCAGCCGGCGGCGGCTACGGCCGCATCGCGCTCACGATGGTCGTGACTTTTGTCTTAAGCTTCGCTTACCTGTATCGAAAACAGAGGGCGGAGGAGCTACTGGTTGCCCCGTCGGCGCCGCCTGTCATCGTGTCGCGCGCCGCGAGACCGCCGCCGCCCAACGATCCGCCGGCGAGAACAGTCGAGCCGGCGCCGCTCACGAAAGCGATGACGGCACCCCCGGCCGCCGCTCCAAATCCGACCGGGGGAGTAGACCAGGCCCCGGTCGATTTCGTTCCGGTGGTTCTCCTTCTGCGCCGTGATCACCGCGCGGGCAGGGTCGAAGGGAGCATCAGGAACCTGTCCGAGCAACCGCTCACGCTGACCATCGTCACATACCGGAACAATGACGAGACGGGGGGGACCAGGCTGGTGCTCGATCAACTCGAGAAGACGGCCGTCGGCACCGACAAGGGAATGGAGATAGAATCGGGCGATCATATCGTCATTCAGAGCCAGGGCTTCAAAGACCGGGAAAGTATCGCCCCTTGACCCTTGTAGCGCGCTCGAAACCCGGTAGAAACGCGCCGTGCGGTTGCGGCAGCGGCAAGAAGTTCAAATATTGCTGCGGCCCGCGCGAAAAGGAGCGCTTCCCCGCTCTGCAACCGCCGCGCGAGGAGATCGAGCGACTTTCGGCACTCATCGGCGCGGGGTCGTACCGCGAGCTGGAAGCGAGATCGAGGGAGCTTCTCATCCGCTATCCCAATGCTGGATTGCTGTGGAAGGTGCTCGGCCTCGCGCTCTGGAGGCAAGGCATGGACGCACTGCCCGCCCTCGAAAGGGCTGCGGAGCTCTCGCCGGGCGATGCGGAGGCGCACTGCAATCTCGGCAATGCGTTGAGGGCGGCCAATCAGCTCGAGCGCGCCGTGCGAAGCCACCAGCGGGCCATCGAGATCAAGCCCGATTACGCCGAAGCGCACAACAACCTCGGGAGCGCACTCCTCGACCTCGGACGGCTCGATGAGGCCCGCGCGCATTTCCGCCGGGCCATCGCGATCCAGCCGACCTTCGCGCTGGCGCACAGCAACTTGAGCAACCTGCTCATCATGCAGAACCGGATGCTCGATGCCGAAAAGAGCTGCCGCCGCGCGCTCGAGATCAATCCGCGGCTCATCCCTGCGATCCTCCAGCTGGCGGAGATCCAGGCGGCGAACGGGCAGTTCGCGGATGCCGAGGCGTCGATGCGGCGCGCGCTTGAGCTTGAGCCGGATTCGGCGGAGGCGCTGGCGGGGCTGGTGCGGTTTCGCAAGATGGGTGTGGGGGATGGGGAGTGGGTTGAGCGAGCGCGGGGTCTATTGGAGCGTGGGCTGGGGTCGCGGCAGGAGGTGTATCTGCGCTATGCGCTGGGGAAGTATTTTGATGACGTGGGGGAGGCGGAAGAGGCTTTTGGGCATTATGCGCGGGCGAACGAGCTGTCGAAGCGGCATCGAGCGGCGCACGATCGAGGGAAGGTCGAGCGGGGGATTGATCGGATCATCGAGGTGTTTGACCGGGGGTGGCTCGAGGGGGTTGCGGGTGTGGGCAACGGCTCGGATCGAGCGGTTTTGATTGTGGGGATGCCGCGATCGGGGACGACGCTGGCGGAGCAGATTCTGGCCTCGCACGAGGCGGTGTTTGGGGCGGATGAGTTGTCCTACTGGAATGAGGCAGCTTCAGGATATGTGGCGCGTGCGGGGGGCGAAGGGGAGGGGCTGAGGCGGCTGGCGGATGGGTATTTGAGGACGCTCGAGGGGCTGTCGAGCGATGCGCGGCGGGTGGTGGACAAGATGCCGGGGAATTTTTTGTATCTGGGTTTGATACGGGCGGCGTTACCGAATGCTCGGATCATTCACATGCGGCGCAATCCTCTGGACACGTGTTTATCGATTTACTTTCAGAATTTTGGGGCGCTGCACTCGTATGCGAACGATCTTGAGGATCTAGGGCACTATTACCGGCAGTATTTGCGGCTGATGGAGCACTGGCGGGCGGTGTTGCCCGAGGGGGCGATGCTGGAGGTGTCCTACGAGGGGCTGGTGCAGGATTTGGAGGGCTGGAGCCGGCGGATGGTGGCGCATGTGGGGCTTGAGTGGGATGAGAGCTGTCTTGAGTTTCACCGCAACCGCCGACCGGTGAGCACATTCAGCAAGTGGCAGGCGCGCCAGAGGATCAGCACCGGCTCGATCGAGCGCTGGCGCAAGTACGAGAAATTCCTCACCCCGCTCCTGCCGCTCCTCGACGTCCAGCCGGCCGCTTGATCATGCTCGTCCCGGACCTCCCGTTCATCCGAGCCGTGCATGAGCCGCCCGCCGCGGAGCGGTTGCGGTACGTCATCGGCGCCATGATGACAGCGAACCATGCCGATTATGGCGAGCGTCTCGCGGCCTCGTGCCGCGCCCACTCGCTCCCATTGGCCCTCTTCGAGCTGCCCGCCGTTCACCGATCGATCAGCCGCAACGGCTCGGGCGATCTTCGCTGTACGAAGGCCAATTTCGCGAATTTTCTCCTCCACCGTTACGGCTGTCCGGTGCTCTATGTCGACGTCGACTGCCGCATCGTGCAGCATCCCGAGCGCATCGAGCGGCTCATCGCCGAACGCGTCGATTTCGCGATATTCAACTGGCTCGCCGAAGAACATACCGAGGCCTATGTTCCCGTGAGCGTGCCGTACTGGGACGGCGTCGCACGCCGCGTCTCGCAGGACCGGTTCTACCAGTTTTCCCACAGCATCGATTTCGCGAGCGAGACCCAACTCCTCTGCAGCGGCCTCGTGCAGTGGTACGCCAATACGGAGGCCGCGCGCGGCCTTCTTGCACGCTGGCAGGAGGTGATCGAGCGATCGCCCGGGTCGGCAGACGACAAGTGCCTCGACTTTGCTTTCAACAATCACCCCTCAGGCGCGATGAAAGTCCACTGGCTCGAGAAGCGCTACGCCCGCTACGCATGGTGGATCTACGAGCGGCCGGTCATCGACCATCCGCAGCAACCCTACTCGGGCGAGGGATTCGTCCCGATCGAGGAGATGGATGGAAGGCGCCGTGTCTATGTCGAATCGCTCGAGAGACGCCAGGTGCCGTACGTGTTTCCGAAGGACTGCCTGATCGATACCGAGACACGCAAGCTCTACCGCATGCACCAGAACGCGTGGCGCGAGGCGGGTGCGGTGTCGGTGCCGTTGTGGCTGTGACCGGCAGCGCGCTAGCCCGCTCCGGGTGAGGCGGCCGGATCCGCCAGATACATCAAAGGCCCGGCGTAATCCGCGTAGTTGCGCCAGCGCTCGACTGATCCACGGTGGATTTTCTGGCGCACCTGCCAGTTGCTCAACGTGGTCACGACGCGCGCGGTCTGCTCCTGAACCAGGCAGGCCGGGTTCCACGGCAAGCCGATGAACTCGACCATGCGCCGACTCCACGTTTCCTGGTCCGAGACGAGCGACTCGTATCGAACCTCGAGGACGGATTCCGCGGGCAGCGCCGAGCGCCAGTGAGCGACGACACGCTCGTATTCGCCATAGTGGTGCGCGAGATCGTCGAGATCGTGGGCGAACGCATAGGCACGCTCCAGATCCTGAAAGTAGATGGACAGGCAGGTGTCGATGGGATTGCGGCGCATGTGGATGATGCGTGCCTCGGGGAGTGCGGCATGAATCAATCCGAGGCAGAAGATGTTGGCGGGCATCTTGTCGACGACGCGCGCTGCATGCGGCGAAACATCGTCGAGGAGCCGTAAGTAATCTTCCCCGAGCGTCCGGATGGTCCCGTCATCGTCGCCGGAGGCAGGAAGCGCGCCATGAGCCGCGGATGCGCTCGTCCAGAACGTGAGCTCGTTCGCGCCGAACGCGTCCGGATGCGAAGCCAGGATTTGCTCCGCCAGCGTGGTGCCGGAGCGCGGCATCCCGACGATGAAGACCGGACGCGGCGACGCGACGCCTTGGCCGCGAACGCGGCTCAGCCAGTCGCGGTCATAGCGGCGGATGATGGAATCGACCTTGCGAGCAAAATGCTGAGGATCGTATTTCTGCCCGTGCAGCTTCGCGAGCTCGTTGGCGCGCCGGTAACTCGCGAATGCGCTCGGGTAATCGCGCACGTCGTCGTAGTATTTTCCGATGGCATAGCGCAGGTGCGCTTCTCGACGGCATGAGAGGCGCTTGTCCGCGACCCGTTGCGCTCCGGCCAGCCAGGCCGCGTCGGTGGAGGACATCTTGCGTAAGCCTGCGACTCCGCTCCAGGCCTCGGCGCACTCCGGGTCGGCCGCGATGGCCTTTCCGAAAAGCGCCTCGGCCTCGTCAAACCGGCCTGCATCGGCGCGCAGCTTCGCGAGCAACGCAAGAGCGGATGGAAGCTGCGGCTCGATCCGCAACGCTCTGAGACAACTCGCCTCGGCATCGGCAGTCCTGTTCTGCAACCTCTCGACCATCGCGAGATTCGTGTAGATGGGCGCAGACTGCGGTCTGAGCTCGAGTGCCTGCCGATAGCTCTGCGCCGCCGCCTCCAGCTGCCCGATGTCCTTGAGCGCGCTCGCCAGGTTGCTGAGCGTCGCCGCCGAATCAGGCTTGAGCTCGAGCGCGCGGCGGTAGGTCACCACCGCTTCGGCGGGCCGACCGAGGTCCAGCAAGGCGTTGCCGAGGTTGTTGTGGAACGCCGCGACACCCGGGGCGATCTCGATGGCGTGCCGATGGCACATCGCCGCTTCATCGAGCTGGCCCAGCTCTTGCAGCACCACGCCCAGCCGATCGTGCAGCTCCGCATCCTGCGGTCGCGTGCGAAGTGCCTGCCGATAACTTGCCGCCGCCTCGTTCCACTGCCCTCGGCTCTTCAGGGCATCGCCCAGATTGATGGCCGCGATCGAGAGGTCCGGCTTGAGCCGAAGCGCCTGCCGGAAGCTCGCCAGCGCGGCGTCCAGCTGCCCGAGGTCGCGCAGCGCAGCTCCCAGGTCGTTGTGCGCCCCGGCATGCCGAGGATTGAGATGAATGGCACGACGATGGGAGGCCGCCGCCTCGATGGGGCGACCGGCGGCGCGCAGCGCGTTGCCGAGATTGCCGTGCGCTTCGTGATCGGAGGGCAGTAGCTCTGCAGCCCTCTCGAGCGCCGCGAGCGCCGGCTTGCCCTGCATGGCGCGGGCGGCACCGAGAATCTTCCAGATCGGCCCCGACCGTGGATGCCGCTCGGCGAGCGACGCGGCGCTCGCCTCGGCTTCTGGGTAGCGGCCGGCACTGAACAGTGCAATCAACTCATCGATCTGCGCGCGTGAGGGGGGTGTGGTGGCTGCCGGTGCCGGCGCGTCCATTCCACAGCACTTCTTATACTTCTTGCCGCTGCCGCAGGAACATGGCTGGTTTCGTTCCGGCTTCACTATCCCGTTCCCCGAGGCGTCACATTTCGGTCGTGTTACGGCTTCTATAATAACGCAACGACGAGAGCCAGCCCGTCCGGGACCGAGCCTTCAAAGTATGGAAAATAGCGCAGAATCACCCGCGGACGCCCAATTTTGCCGTGCGCTTTCGCTGCACCGGCAATCGCGCTTCGAGGAGGCGAGCCTCGCCTACGAGGAGGTGCTGAGGCGGCAGCCTCGACACGTCCAGGCGCTCACGTTTCTGAGCGTCATCGCGTTCGAGCGCCGAGAGCCGGCGCGTGCGCTCGAGCTCACGGCACGGGCCCTCGAGGTCGACCCGGCGAGTGCCGCGATACACTTGATGCAGGGACACGTGCGACTCCAGCTGCGGCACCACGAAGCGGCCGTCGCGAGCTACGAGCGTGCGCTTGCCTTGAAGCCCGATCTGCCCGACGCATACTGGCACCGCGGCAACGCGCTCGCCGAGCTTGGCCGGCATCATGCCGCGGTCGAGAGTTACGATGCGGCCTTGCGGCTCGATCCGCGTCGCGCCGAGGTCCACGCGAGCCGCGGTCTCGCACTGTCCGAGCTGCGGCAATTCCAGGAGGCGCTTGCGAGCTTCGACTGCGCGCTGGCCATCGATTCCGCCAGCGCGCAGGCACATCTGAGCCGCGCTATTGCCCTCAGGGAGCTGCGCCGGCTCGAGGAAGCGCTCGCGAGCCAAGACCGGGCGATCGCATTGCGACCCGATTACGCGCTTGCGCATGCCAACCGAGGAAACCTCCTGAGCGAGCTCGAGAGCTTCGATGCCGCACTCGCGAGCTACGACGCCGCTCTCTGCATCGATCCCGCCAACGTCGACGCTCTGTGCAATCGCGGAAACTTGCTCGCCGAGCTATTGCGACTGGACGAGGCGCTCGCGAGCTTCGACCGGGCCCTCTCGATACGGTCCGACTATGCGCAAGCGCACTTCAGCAAGGCATTCGTCTGTCTGGTGCTCGGGGATTGGTCGAAGGGCTGGCGGGAGTTCGAATGGCGCTTCCGCAACGAGCACTGCGTCACCAGCCGGGAGGCTCGGAGCTTCAGCCAGCCCCAGTGGCGCGGCGAGCCCGTGGCCGGGAAGACGATTCTTCTCCATTGCGAGCAGGGCCTCGGCGACACCATACAGTTCTGTCGGTTCGCGAAGTGCGTGGCCGATCTCGGCGCTCGTGTCGTTCTCGAGGCTCCCGCTGCGCTCGTCAGGCTCCTCACGAGCCTTTCGGGAGTGGCTCAACTGCTCACGCGCGGCGAGGCCGTGCCGGCGTTCGATTTGCACTGCCCGCTGCTGAGCCTGCCGCTGGCGCTCAACATCACGCCAACGAGGGTGCCGGCCGAGGTTCCTTACCTTCGCAGTGACGCAGGACGCGTGAAGCACTGGAAAGCGCGGCTCGGTGAGCGGACGAGGGCACGGGTGGGCCTGGTGTGGTCGGGAGGCTTCCGGCCCGAGCAGCCGGAGCTCTGGGCCGTGAACCGCCGGCGCAACGTGCCGCTCGCCAAGCTCGGCCCGTTGAGGCACCCCGGCATCGAGTTCTACAGCCTGCAGAAGGGACAGCACGCCGAGACCGAGCTCGCCGACGCGGTCGCACGCGGCTGGGATGGCCCCGACCTCTTGGACCTCACGAGCGAGCTCGAGGACTTCGCTGATACCGCGGCGCTGATCGAGCAGCTGGACCTCGTGATCACCGTCGACACAGCCACCGCGCACCTGGCGGGCGCGCTCGGCAAGCCGGTGTGGATTCTCAATCGTTTCGACACCTGCTGGCGGTGGCTCCTCGAGCGCAGCGATACCCCGTGGTATCCCACCGCACGGCTCTATCGGCAGGAGCGGCGCGGGGACTGGGACGGGGTCATCCGCCGCGTCAGGGCCGACCTCGAAGAACTCGCCTGCACGGCCTCAAGTCGCACATGCAGACAACGAGTCCAAAACCGTTCAACGTCACGTTGATGCACCCCCCGGGGTTCATCCACTCGCTGGCTGCAGAGCCGTTCAGGGAGTCGGTGTTTTTCACTGGGCGCGCATCGCTGATCGAGGATATCGTGACCCTGTATCGCGACCGTGCGGCCTTCGATGCGCGCAGCCGGTCGATGCTGGCTGAATTCAAGAAGCGAGATCCGCTGCCGAGCATGGCATCCGCCATCGAGCGGTTCCTGTACCGGCGCCCGCTTGCATCATGATCGGGATGAAAAAGCAGGGGAGAAACGACCCGTGCGCCTGCGGCAGCGGGAAGAAGTACAAGAATTGCTGCGTGCTCGTCCCATGTCCCTCCCACGGGGAGTCCGCGCTCGAGCCTTCCGAGGCGAGCCTCCTGATCTCCCTGGCACGTTCCAGGCGCTACGCGGACATGGAAGCCAAGGCGCGCGAGCTTCTTTCGAGCCATGCCGCCTGCGGATTCGCATGGAAGGCATTGAGCGTGGCGCTGGAGGCGCAAGGCAAGGACGCGTTGATGGCGCTCGAGAAGGCTGCGCAGCTCTTGCCCGAGGATCCGGAGGCGCACAGCAATCTCGGCACGGCGCTTCGTCGGGCGGGCCGCCTCGAGGAAGCCGAGGCGTGCTATCGACGCGCGCTCGGGCAGAACCCTCGGCTGGCCGAGGTCTGGAGCAATCTGGGCAATGCTCTCAGGGACTCGGGACGCTTCGACGAGTCGGTGGCGGCATACCGCCGCTCGCTGGAGCTCAAGCCCGACTTCGCGAAGTCGCACAACAATCTCGGAAACGCCTTGCAGGATCTCGGGGATCTCGAGAATGCCGTCCGCAGCTATGAGCGTGCCCTCGCGATCGATCCAAAGTACGCCGACGCCCATTGTCACATGGGCATGCTCCGGCGCATGCAAGGGCGGTGGGAGGAGGCCGAGCAAAGCTGTCACCGTGCTCTTGACCTCTCGCCCAGTTGCGCCAGCGCCTTGAGGCTACTCGGAGAACTGCGCTCCGATCGAGGTGAGTTCGCGGCCTCGGAGGAGCTTTTCAGGCGCGCGCTTGAGCTTGAGCCGGATTCGGCGGAGGCGCTGGCGGGGCTGGTGCGGTTTCGCAAGATGGGTGTGGGGGATGGGGAGTGGGTTGAGCGAGCGCGGGGTCTATTGGAGCGTGGGCTGGGG
>DATHCO010000251.1:0-11569 GCA_035319505.1 Steroidobacteraceae bacterium
AGACTCCGATCGGCGACGATGAGGACTCGCATCTCGGAGACTTCATCGAGGACCAGTCGGTTGCCTCTCCGATTGATCAGGCAACCATGGAATCGCTGCGCGAGACCACGCACTCGGTGCTGGCGCAGCTCACGCCGCGTGAGGCGAAGGTGCTGCGCATGCGCTTCGGAATCGACATGAACACCGACCACACGCTCGAGGAGGTCGGCAAGCAATTCGACGTCACTCGCGAGCGCATCCGGCAGATCGAGGCCAAGGCGCTGCGCAAGCTCAGGCACCCGAGCCGCAGCGAGCAGCTGCGCAGTTTCCTGATGGACGACTGAGCCGCAGCGCCGCGGCTGCGCCCGGGCGTCCCGGCCCGTTCAGCCCGCGACGACCTCGGCCGTCAGATGGCGCTCGCTGCAGAGCGAGTTCGCGACCAGGCAAGAGGCCTCGGCCTTCTCCAGCAATCTCCTCGCCCGCTCGACGTCCGCGCCGGGCGCGATGTGCAGTTTTGCTTGCGTCTCGAAGCGCGTGAAGCGCATCTTGCCCTCCACCCGATCGAGCGTCCCCCGGGTGCTCGCCTCGAGGCGTAGCCAGGAGAACTTCGACGCGGCGGCGATCGCGCGAAAGGAGAGCGCGAAGCAATCCGCCACGGCCGCGGTCAGCAACTGCTCGGGCGACCATTGATTTCCGGGCCCGTCGAACTCCCGGGGAGGCGCCGATTCGATCACCCGCACGCCCTCGGTCGAGAGCGGCACGTCTCCATCGGGACGCATGGCGGCGTTGACGACGTAATGATGGGGAAATGGATGCATGGTGGGACTCCTTGAGATGTCAATGAGTGGGATTCGCCGTCTCGTCCGCCGGCCCGAACATCTTGAGCTCGGGGCTGTCCTCGGACAGCCGCACCATGCGCTCGTACTTGAGCCCGATCTTCTCGAGCACGGCGATGGAGGCATGGTTGTCGGGGGCCGTGACGGCCACGATTCGGCGTAAGCTCAATTGCCGCTTAGCGTACTCGATCACCGCGGCGGCCGACTCCGCGGCGTATCCCTTCGACCGGTATTGCGACAACAAGGCGAAGCCGACATCGACGTCCGGCAGCGTCTCGCGCTTCACCAGGCCGCAGATTCCGATCGGCCGGCCGTCGAGCAAGCTCGTGAGATACAGTCCGAAGCCCAAGCGCCGATAGCTGTCGATCGGCCCCTTGAGAATGTAGTCACGCGCATCGGCGAGGGTACGCACGCCCTTATCGCCGATGAAGCGCAGGAACGCCGCCTCGTTCAACAGTTGCAATATGAATTCGTCATCGCGCAAGTCGAGCTCGCGCAATTCGAGTCGCTGGGACTTGATGACGATCATTCGGCGCTCCTCGAGTCGAAGGCCTCGCGCATCATACCGCCGACGGCGCGCATGCGCGTGCGCGCGGCAGCGCCGCCTCGATCGGCAAAAAGCCCTTGACCTGCGAGCGCATGATGTCGTGTACTTCGAGCGGCATCTGCCGATCGGCAGAGCGCCACGGGCCGCACGACCCGGCCGAAATGCAGCGAAGTGGAGCAGCGTCGTCGTAAAGTCTAGGGTCAAGATAGTGGCGCTTCCGATCGCCCCTGCGCTTCTCGCCGGTGCGCTCGGCGGGCCTGCCCGCGCGGGCGGCTTGAGCGCGTACCTGCCGCTCAACCTCGAGCCGGAGATCGAGCGCCAGATCGAGCGAGTGCTGATACTCGCCGACGAGCCGGTGCTCAAGCGCCCGTTCCCCGTCGAGCTCGTGAAGCTCGCCCTGCCTCAGGCTTGTCAGATCGACAAGCCGCTGTGCCACCGGGTCGAAAGATATCTCGAGCGCTACTCGCGCGACTACGCGCTCACCCACGCGAGCATCACCGGCTCCTACACGCACGGCGCCAGCGTCATCGTGCCCAACGAGTACGGCCTGCCCTCGACCAGCCACTGGGATGTGTCGGCGCAGGGCTACGTCGAGCCGAACGACTACATGCTGGCCGAAGGCGGCGTGGTGGCTTACTCGGGACGCGCCAACCCGGCGGGCAGCGAGATCGGCCTTGGTTTCAACTGGGCGCAGCTCGACGTCGGCTACCTCCCTCATTGGCTCTCGCCCATGACCGACTCGAGCACGCTGATCAGCACCGAGGCGCCGACCATGCTGTCGGCGACCTTGTCGAATTACGAGCCGCTCACCCGTCTCGGCTTTCAGTACGAGCTCATCCTCGCGCGCATGGACCAGACCGGCAGCGGCAGCCCCGCGGGCGATAACATCTTGTATGACCACGTCCTGAGCCGCGGCAATCCGCACCTCTTCGCCGTGCAGATATCGGTGGAGCCCTTTCCGGGCTGGTCGCTCGGCGTCAATCGACTGCTCGAGTACGGGGGCGGCAGCGGACTACCGGATTCGGCAAGATTTTTGCTGCGGGATTTCTTCAAGCCGAGCGGGCTGTCCCAGACCCAGGGCAACCAGCAAGCCTCCTACGTGAGCCGCTTCATCTTTCCGGGCAAGACTCCGTTCGCCGTCTATGCTCAATATGGCGGCGAGGACAACTCGAACGGCGGCAGCTACCTGCTGGGCAACACCGCCACTTCGGTCGGCATCGATTTTCCGAAGCTCTGGCGCCATTTCGACCTCACCTACGAAGTCTCCGAGTGGCAGAACATCTGGTACGTTCACAACATTTTCCTGGACGGGACGACCAACGACGGGATCGTCGAAGGCAACTGGGGCGCCCAGGAACGCATGTTCAATGACGGTGTCGGGGCGCGCAGCCAGATGCTGCGCATCGGCTGGGAGCCGCCCTTCGGAGGATATCTCGAGGAGCGAGTACGCACGGTGGCGAACGAGCCGTACTATGGCGGCGACCTGCGGCAGTATTATCCCGGCGAGCCGCCGGCCTACCCCTACCGCCATTATCACGATGTCTCGGTAAGGTATTCGCATCCGTGGGACGACCTGACGCTCGGCGGCGAGGTGTTCTTCGGACGCGATGTCTTCGGCAAGTCCTTCTCCGAGGTGTCCGCCTTCGTGCGCTACGGAGGGAATGCGCGCACGCGCGACGACGGCGAACCGGACGATGATTCCTACCGCGGCGGGCCGAACGAGCGCGGCGCCGAGCTCTTTGTCGATGTCGGCGGGAATCTCAACAAGGTACGCGCGGACATCGAGCCCGGTATCCCGATCCGCTGGACGCAGCTCGAGGTCGACCCGCACTTCGCGCTCGGTGCCCGCCGCGCCGTCTCGGCGAACAATGATCTCGGGGTCCGCATCGAGCTCGACGAGGCCGCCTCTCACGCGCTGTACGGATTTCGGCCCATCGATTACCGGCACCGCTTCGGCGATTCGCTCGCGCTCGGTGCGTTCGCCGGAGTCGATCGCTACCAGCTCGCAACGCCCGCTTATTCGATCTATTACGGCGTGGGCGGGCAGTGGCGCAATTTCCTGCGTTCCTGGCTTCCGAAATTCGACTTGGGGCTCGATCTCAAGCATGCGCAGAACGTCGCGCGCGATCATGTGCTCGCGACGGATCCGCGGGGCATTCGACCGGACAGCTTCTACAAGATCGAGAGTGCGGTGCTCTATCTCTCGCGACGCTTCTGACCGGGGCGCCGGTGCCCGTTAGGCCTCGCGAAACGGGGGCGGGAAGCGCCGCCGCGGGCGGCGGCGAAGCTCTCTCGCCGCTGCGCTGGTGTGCGCTCGGGCTCGCCGCGGCGGCGATTTTCTCGAGCTACTACGAGTCCGATGCGATCGGCCCGATCGCGGATTTGTTGCTGCGTCAACGCGGGTTCACCCAATCACAGATCGGCGACCTCACCGCCGTGATCAGCCTGCCCAACATCCCGCTGGCGGTGATCAACGGCGTGCTGATCGATCGCTACGGGGCCGCTCGCGTCACCCTCTGGGCCGCCATCCTGGGGTTCGCCGGCGCCGTGATGACCGCGATCGGTACGCCCTACGACCTCATGTGGTGCGGCCGTTTCGTCTTCGGCATGAGCGAGGGCGCGATCTTCATCTCGCTGGTCGCCGGCGTCGCCTCGTGGTTCTCGCGCCGCGGAGTGGCGCTCGCCGTGGCGATCTACTTGGATCTCGCCCGCGTCGGCTCCTTCAGCCTCGACACCTCGCCGACCTGGGCGCGAGCGCTGTACGAGGCGGGATGGCAGCCGCCGCTGTGGCTCGGCGCCGCGATCACGGGGCTCGGGCTCGTCGCGGCGGGCGGATTTCTTTGGCTCGATCGCCGGCGCGCGCCCCGGCCCGCCCTCGCCCCACGACCGGCCGCCGATGCCGCGCGTGAAGCGACGCCCCGTCCCTCCGCGGGCATGCGCCACGTGTGGTCGCAGATCCTGCGATTCGATCTCTCGTATTGGTACATTCTCGGGCTCCACGTGCTGTACGCGGCCGTGTTCTTCCCGTTCCGTCAGACCTTCGCCATCGAGTACTTCCAGCACGCGAAGGGGCTCTCCCTGCAGCAAGCCGGCAACGTCAATTCCGGCGTGTTTGCGGCCGCGATCCTCGCGACGCCCCTGTTCGGGTTGCTCGCGGACCGATTCGGCCATCGCGCGCTGATGCTGACGATGGGGACGCTGCTCCTGCCGATCACCTTCCTCGTGCTCGGCCTCACCCATTGGAATCCCTGGGTCTCGACAGCATTGATGGGGGTGAGCTTCGCGCTGGTCCCCGCCGTGATCTGGCCGGCAACCACGCTCATCGTCGCACCGGAGCGGCTGGGTCTCGCGCTCGGGGTCATCACACTTCTGCAGAATGTCGGATTGTGGAGCTCCAACCGCTTCGCCGGCTGGCTCGCCGACCAAGCGGGCGCGGGTCCCGCACATCCCGCCGGCTACGACACGATGCTCTGGTTCTTCGGGCTCTTGAGCCTGACCGCGCTCAGCTCCGCGGTCCTGTTGTGGCGGCGGGAGCGTGGGCCGCGCGGCCACGGGCTCGAGCTTGCTCGCGTGGCGGCGCCCGCAGCGGCCTGAGTACTCCTCCGGCGCGGCCCTCCTCAGGGGCCCGCGGCCAGCACGTCGTTGTAGGAGTGCCGCGCCCAACCGAGGTAGTGGGGATTATCGCGGTTTGCCTCATCCAGCAGGCCCAGCATCCGGGGAAGCAGCGGGCCGTAGTCGGGAGTGCGCAGCGCAATGGCCATCTTGGCGAGCGCGCCGTCTCCCACGTCCTGATAGGCCGTGCGCAGGAGCAGCGTCGCGTGGTCGCGGAGCTTTTGCTCCTTGTCCGCCGCCGTCGTCCCGTCATCCGCACTCGAGAGCTCATAAAGCATCAAGGTGAGGCGCGGGACGGCGGTGAGCAGCGCGCGTCGCTGCTCGAGGTCGCCCTTGAGAAGCTTCATCGGCACATCGGCATTCAAGGTGAGTCCGGCCGGAGTCGCGAGGGCGCCGACGTCGCGGTAGGCCTCGATGAGGCCGCGCAGAAAATTGAGATTCCCCGGGCCTTTGTTCTCCGCACGTTGCTGCGGCTCGATGTCGAGATGAATCCCGTCGAAACGCTGCGCAGGATGTTGCCGATTGAACTGCAACGCGGATCGCACTCGACTCAGCAATTGCTCGCGCGGCTCGCCCGGCTCGTCGCCGTCCACGCTCGAGATCAGCGCCTCGACCCGCATGCCCGCCTCATGCAGGATCGAGATGAGCCGGGCGTATCCGGCGTCCTCGCCCGCTTCAGTCCGCTTGGGGACCGCGAGGTACACCTCGGAGATCTGAGCGGAGAGACAGAACGCGCGCAGCGCCTCCGGCCCTCGAGGCGAGTCGAGCACGGACTCGCTCTTCCAGACCCAGAGCCCATGGACGGGTACTTGCGGCTCTGCGGCGGCGGCGAGGTGCACGACGGTGAGCAACAGCGCGCCGAGAAGGTACTTCACGACGCTATGTTACGCTACCCGGCGCGTGGAGGGCGCAGGCGGAGGGCGATGGATGGAGCGCGCGCAGCGGGAGGAGATCGTTTTCGTCGGCACGAGCGACCTCTCCGGGCACTTTCGTGGCAAGAGCTTTCCGGCAGCCGAGCTTCCCACGCGCTTGCTGCGCGGAGTGGGGCTCGCCCCGACCAATATCTTTCTCTCGGCCTTCGGGCCGATTCAGGCGACCACCTTCGGCACGCTGGGCGAAGTGCTGCTCGTTCCCGACCCCACCACGCGCGTCCTCGTCCCCTTCGAGGGGAGCACCGCCGAGTTCTTCTTTCTCGGCGACATCAGGACCCTGGAGGGCGAGCCCTGGAGTTTCTGTCCCCGCCACGTGCTGCGCCGTGCGCTCGAGCGCCTCGCCAGCGAGACCGGACTCGAGCTCCTCGCCTCCTTCGAGCAAGAATTCACCTATAGCGGCGTGCCGGCGCACCCCTGGCAGCCGTACGAGCTCGATGCGTATCGCCGGCTGGGATTGTTCGGCGAGACCCTCGTGTCGGCGCTGCGCCGCGCCGGTCTCGTCCCGGACTCGCTGCTATCGGAATACGGTCCCCAGCAATTCGAGATCACCACGGCGCCGGCGAGGGGCCTGCGCGCGGCGGACGAGGCGGTGATCGCCCGCGAGATCGCCCAGGGCGTCGCGTTCCGATTCGGGCAGCGCGTGAGCTTCACGCCGATTGCCACCCCGAACGGCGTCGGCAACGGCACGCACATTCACTGGAGCCTGTTCGATCACGACGGCCAACCGGTGCTCTACGACGAGCGCCGGCCCTTTCAGCTCTCGCTCCTCGGAAGCTCCTTCGTCGCGGGGATCCTGCATCATCTGCCCGCCCTATGCGCCATCACCACGCCCTCGGTGGCGTCGTATTATCGCCTGCGACCCCATCGCTGGGCGCCGGTGAATGCGGACCTCGGGGCCCTCGACCGGGGTGCAGCGGTACGGATTTGCCCGATCACGAGCCGCGATCCGGCGCCCCTCGCGCGCCAGTACCACGTCGAGTTTCGCGTCGCCGATGCGGCGGCAAGCCCCTACCTCGCGCTCGCCGCGCTGGTGCAGGCCGGGCTCGACGGGGTGCGCGAGCGGCGCCCGATCGACCCCCGCGCCGCCCCGCCGTTGCCCGCCGACCTCGGCTCCGCGCTCTCGCTCCTCGAGCGCTCCGCGGCTGCTGCCGAGTGGTTGGGGCCCGAGCTGCTCGGCGCGTACGTGAAATTCAAGAGAGCGGAGATCAACGGGCTGGAGAACCTGGATGAAACCGAGATTTGCCGACGTTATGCCGAAGTGTATTGAGCCGCGAGGCCGCCGAGTGGGCCACGTTGCAAGAGCGCTCGCATGGTGAGCGCGCCCCGCCGCGGCGCGGTGAATCCGCTGAGCCGCGAGGTCCCGATCGTGCCAGCGCAGGCCGCGCTTCTCTTCGTGGACGTGCAAAACTACAACTGCACCTGGAACGGCTCGGAGTATGCGCAGCTCTCCGAATCCGACAAGAAGACTCGCTACGGCCGTTTCTTTCGCACGCTTCAGGAGAGCGCACTGCCGAACATGCAGCTCCTGCAGCGCACCTGCCGCGGCGCCGGCATCGAGGTGATGTACACGGTCATCGAGAGCCTGACCGCCGACGGCCGCGACCGCTCGCTCGATTACAAGATCACCGGGTTCAACGTGCCGAAAGGGTCGCAGGACGCAAAGGTCGTCAAGGAGCTCGAGCCGGTCGGCGACGAGATGGTGTTTCCGAAGACTTCCTCCTCGGTCTTCATGTCCACCAATATCGACTACGTGCTCCGCAACCTGGGGACGAGATACCTCATCATCGCGGGATGCCTGACCGATCAATGCGTCGATTCGGCGGTGCGCGATGCCTGCGACCTAGGGTATCTGGTGACCGTCCCCACGGATGCCTGCCTCACCCTGACGGAGGAGCGCCACGAGTGGTCGCTGCGCTTGAATCGCGGCTATTGCCGCCAGATCACGGCGCGCGATCTGGTCGATGAGATCGCGCGCCTCGCTCGCCCCGGTGCCCCATCGGAACTCCACGCATGAGCGAAGGAGCCGAACGACTCGCCTCAGTCGGATCCGATTCCGATACGACACAGCTTCGGCGAACGCTCAGCTTCCGGGATCTGCTCCTCTACGGCCTGGCGTACGTCACCCCGTGCGCGCCGTTCCAGATTCTCGGCTTCGTATGGCAGAAGTCCAACGGCCTGATCGCCCTCGCCTACATCCTGGGCGGAGTGTGCATGTATTTCACGGCCAAGAGTTATGCGGTGATGACGGAGGCGGTGCCGAACGCGGGCTCGGTTTACGGATTTGCGCGGCACGCTCTCGGGCCGTTCGTGGGCTTCGTCGCCGGTTGGATGATCCTCCTCGACTACCTGCTCATCCCGGGCTACATGTACGACGTGATCGCCGTGGCGCTCGAGACGCTGGTGCCGCAGGTCGATCGCGCCGTCTGGATCGTGCTGGTGGGCGCATTGACGCTCGGGGTGAATTGGTTCGGTCTCAAGGTGAACGCGCGCATCAACATGTTCGCCGTCTATTCGCAGCTCGCCTTCATTGCCGTGATTCTGCTGTTCTCCGTGCTCGCGCTGCATGCGGGCAAGGGCAATGGCGCACTCACGCTCCAGCCGCTCTTCTCCCCGAAACTTTTCAATGCGCATGCGCTCTTTGCCGCGACCTCCATCTGCGTGATGTCGTATCTCGGCTTCGACGCGGTGTCGACGCTCGCCGAGGAGGTGAAAGGCAATGACAGGCGTCTCGTCGGGCGCGCCATCATCGCGGTCCTGATCCTCTCGGCCGTCCTGTTCGCGCTGGTCGCATGGATATTGGGCAATCTGTTGAGCGGATTGACCATCAAGGATGCTGCCGCGGCGAGTTTCGAGCTCGCGCAATGGTCGATCGGCCCATGGGCCTCGATCAGCCTCGCCTGGGCGACGGCAACCATCATCGGATTCACCAACGTGCTGCCCATGCAGGTGGGCGTCGCGCGGATCCTGTTCGCGATGGGCCGCGACCGTCAGCTTCCGCAAGCCATGGCGAGAGTGCATCCGAGGTACGGCACGCCGTACATCGGCATGCTGGTCGCAAGCGCGATCACCCTCGCCGTGGCGCTCATCCTGCGCTTCCACGTGGACGAGGCCGCCTCGCTCGTGAACTTCGGAGCACTCAGCGGCTTTCTCCTGCTGCACGTGTCGGTCCTGGCGAGATTCGGCGTGCGCGCTCGCTCCGGGCAGCGGTTCTCACACGTCGCGGTGCCGCTGCTGGGCGCCGCGGTGGTGCTCGCCGTCATGACCGGAATGAGCTCGCTCGCGACGACCCTCGGGCTCGCCTGGCTGGGCGCAGGCCTCGTCTATGGTGCAGTCCTGCACCGCAGCCGCCGGGACGCGCTGCCGGTATGAGCGTCCAGGGGCATCCTCGACTCATTGAGGAACAAGGCAAAGAACATCGGCGTCTTTGCGAGTCTGGGTTACTTGAAGGATGCGTCGTGAAGGCGCGGGCCTATCCCATCACTCACGCAGCGGCGAAACCGATGGCTTTCAACAAGAGCCATCAGCTTCGTTTCACGCCGCGTCAGAATTTGTAATTCAGCTGCATACCGAAGGTGCGCGGCTGAACCGTCGAATAACGGATGACCTCCGGGATGTTGAACTGAAAGCTCGTGTTGTTGGCCGACACGATCGCAATCTTGTTCGCGAGGTTGTCGACGAAGAAGTTGGCCGACCACGGGTCGTGGGCGAGCGTGAAGCGCGTGTTCACGAGGTTATAGGACGGCAGCGAGAGCCCGAAGAAGTACGCCTCGTCCGTCGAGGGACCCACGAAGGTGTCCGCCAGTCGGGCGATGAACTTGTAGTCGGGCCCGATGGGTGTCGTGTAGATCAGCGTGAGTCCGGCGCCGGTGCGAGGCACGTTCAGGATGGGCGTCGTGCAATTCGTGGCGCCCCCGCAATAGCTCAGGCCTGGGCCCGCGAAAATCAGCGATTTGTAGAGCGCCGTGGGACTCGTGATCCGCGCGTCAGTGTAGGTGCCGTTCGCCGAGACCGACCAATTGGGCGAGAGCTTGGCATTGACCTCGACTTCCGGACCGTAGGAGTGACCGTTGCCGGCATTCACGTTGGCCTCGTAGCCGCAGAGCAGGAGCACCGACTGCTGCACGCCCTTCCAGTTGATGTAATAAAAGTCGCTGTTGATCTGCAGCCAGTTGTCGAAGAGGCGCGCCTTCTCGCCCACCTCGTAGTTCCAAACGCTGTCCGGGCCGAACTGGATCGGCGTGCCGGGAAGGCAGTGCGGCGGCTCACTGTAGGGGGGAAAGTAGATATTCGCGCCGCCCGGACGAAAGCCCCTGGCCGCCGTCACGTAGGTGTTGAGATCCGACGTGGGCTCGTAGGACAGGTTGACTCTCGGGTTGCCTCCCCGGTTCGATTGCTCCGTCACCTTGAACGTGGCGGGCTCGGTGGGTGTGAGCCCATCGTAGCCCCACTCCTTCTCGCCGATGTTGCTATCGTAGGAGTAGTAGCGCGCCCCCACCGCGAGCTTCCACGCGTCCGTGATCTTGTACGTGCCGTCGGCGAAGAGCGCCCACTGCTTCAGGTGGTAGGGGTTGTTCGACTGAAAGTACACGTCATCCGGGTTGTAAGCGCCGATGGTCGGATTGCTGCTTTGCTCGTTCCACGCCGAGGTGAGCAAGCTGTAGAAGCCGCCGGCCACCCACTGCAACGGGCCGTTGCCGGTCGAGGCCAGGCGGATTTCCTGGCTGATCTGGTGCGAGGGGTCCCACTCGTAGTACGGAATCGGCACGAAGGGCGGGCCCGCCGGGCCGCCATTAGAGAGGTAGATCGATTCCGAGGCGTCTTGCACCTGCTCGGCGACCCGCTCGAAGTAGGAGGTCGCGCTCGTGAGCTGCGCGAACTGAAGGTTCGCAACCACGGTCAATGCGAAGACCTCCGATTTGTCATTGATCGGCTCGGTGAGCGGGAAGCCCTCGTAGTGATTCTCGTAGGGCGTTCCGGGCGGGCTGTCGAAGAGATCGTACCCGCCCATCTCGAGGGTCTGCGTGAACGCCATCGCGGTCACCGACAGATCGTCGTTCGGCTTGAACAAGAGGCTCACCCGCCCCCCATAGAGCCGCATGCTGTTCACATCCGGGATGACGCTCTGCACCGGGGCGGAGAGGATCGTCTGCTTGTTCCAGTCGAAGAGCGGGAAGGGATTCAACACGACCTCGTTGATCCAGCCGCTGCGGTAGGCATCGCCCGCCACGACACGCAGGGCAAAAACGTCCCCGAGCGGGATGTTGAGCATCACGTTGCCGGCCCCGTTTCCATGGCCGCCTTCGGTGTACGACCCGGTGACCTGCGCGCTGCCCTCGAAGGTGTTGAGCTGCGGCTGGTTGGTGACAATCTTGATCGTGCCGCCCATCGATCCGGAGCCGTAGAGCGTCCCTTGGGGACCGCGCAGCACTTCGATGCGATTCACGTCGTACAGGTTCGGGTCGATCACCACCTTGCCGGACTGCGAGAGAGCGGGCGGAGAGAGCGGCACTTCGTCGAGATAGAAGCCGACGGTGGGCGATGCGCCGCCGTTCGAGGCGAGTCCGCGTGCCTCGAACTCGGTGAGCCCCGGGCTCGCATAGCGCTGCGATAGGCCGGGAACCTCGCGCGCGAGAGCATCCGCGCCCTGGATCCCCGCTTGCTGC
>DATHCO010000252.1:0-2119 GCA_035319505.1 Steroidobacteraceae bacterium
CGAGGACGACGCGCAGAAGCTGGCTGCGCTTGAGCTCGACGGTAATCTCGTCGTTCGCGACCTCGGGCGGCTCGAGCGCGTGGACCGCGCCTTGCAGAAGATCGATGAGGGGACCTATGGACTTTCCGACTTGAGCGGTGCGCCGATTCCACGCGAGCGGCTCGTGGCCGTTCCCGAGGCGATCTACACGCTTGCTGAGGAAAAAGGTCGCGAGAAAGGACCTCCGGCCAGCCGCTGACCCGCGATCGCCTTTGTATCGACGCCATGTCGGCCGTGAGCGCAGGCATTCTGCTCTATCGCCGGCGCGGTTCGGGCATGGAGGTCTTTCTCGTGCACCCCGGCGGCCCGTTCTGGGCCCGAAAGGACGAGGGTGCGTGGTCGGTGCCCAAGGGTCTCGTGGACCCGGATGAGGACGAGCTCGTCTGCGCGCGGCGCGAGTTCACCGAGGAGACCGGCTTCGATGCGGGCGGCAGCGGCGCCGAGCATGACCTGGGATCTTTCCGACAGCCGAGCGGCAAGCGGGTGCACGTCTGGGCGGTCGAGGGCGATTGCGACCCCGCGCGACTTAAAAGCAATCTCTTCGAGATGGAGTGGCCGCCGAAATCAGGTCGCACCGCGCAGTTCCCGGAAGTCGATCGCGGCGGCTGGTTCGAGAGAGCCGCGGCACTCGTCAAGATCGTGAGCGGTCAGCGCCCGATCCTCGAGAAGTTCTACGTCGATCTTGGGTGAGCCGTGCTGCGACGCTCGGCGCCGCCGATCGCCTCGAGGAAGGTATCGAGCGCAATGTTTCGCCCGCAGAGCACCACCGCGACGTTGCGGTCGCGGTAGGCCTGGGCTCGCTTCATCACCCCGGCGAGCGCCACACCCGCCGCGCCCTCGGTGATCCAATGCTCTGCCTCCGCGATCTGCCGCATCGCGTCTGCGATCTCTTCTTCGCTCACCGTGAGCGTCTCATCGATGACGCCGTCGCAGATGCCGATCGTGACGGAATTCGGCTCGATGGCACCGGCCGTGCTGTCCGAGAGCGTCGGTCGCTCCGTGGCATCGACCACCTGATCGGGCCTCAACCGCTTGAGCAGATCCGCGGAATTCTCGGGCCAGACCCCGACGACCCGAACCCGAGGCCGCCGGTGCTTGAGCGCCGTGCCGATCCCGCCGATCAGCCCGCCGCCACCGACCGAGACGAAAATGGCGTCGAGGTCCGGCAGCTGCTCGAGCAGTTCCATGCCGATCGTTCCCTGCCCCGCGATGACTTCGACATCGTTGTAGGGCGAGATGTAGGGCAGACCCACGGACTCAGCGTGTGCGCGCGCACACTGCTCCACCTCGAGCGGATCGCCCTCGACGGTGACGAGCTCTGCACCGAGTGAGCGGATCGCTTCGAGCTTGTGACGGGGAGCGGAGCGCGCCGCAAACACGGTGACCGGAACATTTGCAGCTCTGCCTGCATGGGCCACCGCGCGACCGTGATTGCCGGTCGAGGCGGTGACCACGCCGTTGCGGCGGCTGCTGGCCGCGAGGAGGCGGATCTTGTTGGTTGCGCCACGGATCTTGAAAGACCCCGTCGGCTGGAGGTGCTCGCACTTGAGCCAGATCTCGACGCCAAATCGCGCCGACAGCGCCGCACTTCGCTCGAGCGACGATACCGGCACCTGCGGCCGGATGCCCCGATGTGCCTCCTCAATTCCCTCGACCAGTGATCCCATCTGATGTCCTTTGTGCTGCTCCAGTCCTTAGTGTTGCGGGGCCGGAGGGGGCTCCATCGTGCGGCGCCCCGCAGCGCTAGAGCAAATCCGGCGAGAAGACCGCGTGCCAGAACTCCTGGTGCATGGCCGGCACCTCGGGCGAGGTGAACATGGTCTGCGTCAGGAGGATCGCGGTGAGGCCCGATGCTGGGTCGGCCACCCAAGTGCTCCCAAGTCCGCCGTTCCAGCCGAAGGCACCTGAAGGAAGCCCTGCAGCGGTCTTTTGCACCACCACCGACATGCCGTAGCCCCAACCCCGTCCGCCGCCGAGAATCGCGGCGCCGTCTGCGCGTTGCTCGGCCGTCAGGTGATCGCGCGTCATGGCGGCGACGGAGGCTTCGGCGAGCAAGTGCCGTCCCGTGAGGCGACCCCCG
>DATHCO010000253.1:0-7918 GCA_035319505.1 Steroidobacteraceae bacterium
GCAGAGTTCGAGCAGAATCGCGGCCGCGAGCATCCGCAGGGCGCCGAGCGCGGCCGCGCTCGCACGCCTCCCTCGCAGCGCCGATGCGTCCGAGAGCTCCACCGAGCCGGCCGGCCCAGGTCCGGCGCCCCTAGGGTCTGCCCTAGGCCACGACATTGACCAGCTTGCCGCGCACGACGATCACCTTGCGGACCGGCGCGCCGCCGATGAACTTGTGCACGTGCGGATCCGCCAGCGCGGCCGCGCGCACCGCCTCATCGTCGGCATCGACCGGCACCGCGATGAGGGCGCGCTTCTTGCCGTTGACCTGCACCACGATCTCCACCGTCGACTGCAGGAGCGCTTGAGCGTCGGGCTTCGGCCAGGGCTCATCGATCAGCGCCCCGACGTGACCCAAGGAGCCCCACAGCGCATGGGTCACATGCGGGATGATGGGCGAGAGGGTAAGGACGGCAATTTCGAGCGCCTCCTGCGCGACGCTCCGGTCCTGCACCGTCGTCTGCGGGAACTTGGCGAGCGAGTTCAACAGCTCCATGACGGCGGCGATCGCGGTGTTGAACTTGCGGCGACGGCCGATGTCGTCGGTGACCTTGTCGAGCGTCGCGTGCGCCTGGCGCCTGATCGCGCGCTGCGCCTCGTCGAGAGCTCTCGCGTCGAGCGCCGCAACGGGTCCGCGCCCGACATGCTCGTGCACCGCCTTCCACAGGCTCCTGATGAATCGATAGGCCCCGAGCACCGCCTCGTCCGACCACTCGAGCGATTGCTCCGGAGGAGCCGCGAACATGGTGAAAAGGCGCGCAGTGTCGGCGCCGAACTCGGTCACGAGATCCTGCGGATCGATCCCATTCTTCTTCGACTTCGACATGGTGACGACGCCGCCCGACTCGACCGGCTTCCCGTCCGATCGCAGCACCACGACGCGCCGCTGAGCGAGATCGTCGAACTCGATCTCCACCTCCGATGGCGGGAAATACTCGACGCGTCCGGAATCGTACTTTCGATAAAACGCCTCCTTGAGCACCATCCCCTGCGTGAAGAGATTCGAGAACGGCTCCTTGAACCTCACCGCTCCAAGATCGCGTAACACGCGCGTCCAGAAGCGCGAGTACAAGAGATGCAAGATTGCATGCTCGATGCCGCCGATGTATTGATCGACGGGAAGCCAGTACCCGACGCGCTCGTCCAACATCGCACGGTCGTTGTCCGCGCATGCATAGCGCAGGAAATACCAGGAGGAGTCCACGAAGGTGTCCATGGTATCGGTCTCGCGCCGGGCCGCCCCGCCGCAACGAGGGCAGGAGCAGGCGAGAAATGTCTCGTCCTTCAACAGCGGGTTGCCGCTGCCGTCCGGCACCAGGTTCTCCGGCAGGATGACCGGCAGTTGATCGTCGGGCACGGGCACGGCGCCGCAGGCGGGGCAGTGAATCATCGGGATGGGACAGCCCCAATAGCGCTGGCGCGAAATGCCCCAATCGCGCAGCCGCCAGGTGACTTGCTTCTCGCCCAAGCCCAATGCCTCGAGGTCGGCTGCAACCGCGTCGACGGCGGCGCCGAAATCGAGCCCTTCGTATTTTCCGGAATTGACGCAGCGGCCGTGCTCGGCGTACCAGGGTTGCCACGCGTGCGAGGAGTATTCCCGGCCCTCGAGCGCGATGACCTGCTTGATCGGCAGATGGTATTTCTTCGCGAACTCGAAGTCGCGCTCGTCGTGCCCCGGCACCCCCATGACGGCGCCATCGCCGTAGCCCATGAGGACGTAGTTGCCCACCCAGATCGGCACGCGCGCGCCGGAAAGCGGATGCCGGACAAAAAGGCCCGTCGGCATGCCCTTCTTCTCTTGCGTGGCAATCTCCGATTCGATCGCCGGTCCTCGCTTGCACTCCTCGATGAAGGCGCTGAGCCGTGCATTGCCGCGGGCGGCGTGGGCCGCCAAGGCGTGCTCGGCCGCGACGGCACAGAAGGTCACGCCCATCACAGTGTCCGCCCGGGTGGTGAAGGCATACATGACGCCCGCGGTGCCGTCGATCTCGTATGGGAATCCGATGCGCACGCCGTCGCTCTTGCCGATCCAATTGGCCTGCATCGCGCGCACGCGTTCGGGCCAACCCTGCATCCGGCTGAGCGCCTCGAGCAGATCTTCGGCATAGTCGGTGATCTTGAGGTAATACATCGGGATCTCGCGCCGCTCGACGGGCGCGCCGGTACGCCAACCCCGGCCGTCGATGACCTGCTCGTTCGCGAGCACCGTCCGATCCACCGGGTCCCAGTTGACGATGCCCGTCTTCAAGTAGGCGATACCCTTCTCCAGCATGCGCAGAAACAGCCACTGATTCCAGCGGTAGTACTCGGGGCGGCAGGTGGTGATCTCTCGGCTCCAATCGAGCGCGAAGCCGAGCGATCTGAGCTGCGCCTTCATGTGAGCGATGTTGTCGTAGGTCCATTTCGCCGGCGGCACGGCGTTTTGCATGGCCGCGTTCTCCGCCGGCAACCCGAAGGCGTCCCAGCCCATGGGTTGCAGGACATTTTTGCCCTGCATGCGCATGAACCGCGTCAACACGTCGCCAATCGTGTAATTGCGCACGTGCCCCATGTGCAAGCGGCCGCTCGGATAGGGGAACATCGACAGGCAGTAATACTTCTCGCGGTTCGGGTCCTCCCTCACCTCGAACGAGCGATGGCTGCTCCAATAACGCTGTGCCTGCGCCTCGACGACGGCAGGCTCGTATCTTTCTTGCATGGTTGCTCGCCAGAATACCTTAAGATGCAGCCGGGCCGCGAACTCACCGGCTCGAACCACGATTTGCCGCAACTGACTCATCCGACCATGCGAGCATCCCAGTCTTATGTCGGCTTCGCGCTGGTGACCCTCAGCGGGTGCCTGTGGTTTCTCGCCTGCACGCCGTTCGACCTCTCCGCGCTGGGTTGGGTCGCGGCGGTCCCGATGCTCGCCGCCGTGGATCAGGCACCGACCTATCGTCGCGCGCTCTTTCTGGGCTGGTGGGCGGGTGTGGTCGAGACCGCAGGGGGCTTTTACTGGCTGATCGATACCATGCATCGCTTCGCGGATTTCCCCTTCGTCGCGGGGCTTCTCCTCCTGATCCTGTTCTCGGCAACGCGTGCGCTCATCTTCTTGCTCTTTACCGCGGTCATCTGCTCCATCCGCCGGCGGCGAGCGCTGCCGATGACACTGCTCGCGCCGCTCACGATGGCCGCCTGCGAATTCCTGGTGCCGCAACTGTTCCCCTGCGGTCAATGGATCACTCAAGCCTGGCATCCGCTCGTGATTCAAGTCGCGGAGCTCACCGGGCCCTGGGGTGTTACGGCGCTCCTGATGATGGTCAACGGCGCGATCTATGACCTCCTCGAGCGAGCGAGCGCTGCTCGCTATGCGGCCTTGTCCGCAGCCGCAGTCCTTGCCGCGGCGCTCCTGCTCGGCGCCCTGCGCATGCGGCAGATCGATACGCTCATCGCGCATGCACCGCGACTCAAGATAGGCCTGGTGCAGCCGAACGTCGCCTACCGCAATGACGGCCAGTTCTCACCCGAGGAAGCAGGCCGCGAGCTCAGCGCGTTGCAGAGCGTGTCCCGTCGTCTCGAGCGCTCCGGCGCCGAGCTCGTCGTGTGGAGCGAAGGCAGCTATCCGGTCGCACTGCCCCGGAACCTGCGTGCCGACTTCACGCCGGACTCGCCGGCGATGATCCGCAGGGACTTGAGGGGGCCCGTCCTCATCGGTGCGGACAGCTACGATGAGGCGCGCGACAGCGCCTATAACTCCGCCATCCTCATCGACAGCGACGGCCGCGTGAGCGGCACCTACGACAAGGTGCGACTCCTGGCCTTCGGCGAAACTGTGCCCGGCGTGGAAGCCTTCCCCTGGCTCCGCAAGGTGATACCCGCCGGGCTCGGTCGATTCACGGCAGGGGCCGGCCCGCGCCTCCTGGGCCTCGCGGGAAATTGGAATCTGGGACCGGTCATCTGTTACGAGGACATTCTGCCCGGCTATCTCGAGGAGGTGGGTGCATTGCATCCGAATCTTCTCGTGAATTTGACCGTCGACTCCTGGTACGGCGCTCGCACCGAGCCCTGGGAGCATCTCGCCCTCTCGGTGTTCGCCGCGGTGGAGCTGCGCGTGGCCTTGGTTCGCTCGGTGAACTCGGGAGTGTCCGCGCTCGTCGATCCCAACGGTCGGCTGCTCGAGAAAACCACCGCGGACGATCCCTATCGCGAGCCGCGCGCCGCCGAGGGCATCGTGGTCGACGCCCCGCACATGCAGGGCGGGGACACGCCGTACGTGAGATACGGAAGCTGGTTCCCTTATCTTTGCATCGCCGCGATCGTCCTCTCCGGCGGGTGGGCCGCGCGCCGGCCGGCCTCACCCGGAGGATGATCCCGGGTACTTTCGAAGACTCGGCGCGGTCGGCTGCCAGGCCACCTTGTGATCCAACCAGACCTCGGCGCTCGGAGGAAAGCGGTTCGGATCATCGAGCGAGGCGGTCGTGACGTCGATCTCGGAGAGAGTCTTCGCATTCTCGTAGGTCAACGCCGTGCCGCAGCGGCCGCAGAACTTGCGCACCACGCCGGGCGAGGATGCAAAGGCCACGGGATCGCCCGAGAGAATCTCGACCTCTTTCCGAGCGAAGGTGAGCCAGGCGACGGCGGCGGCGCCGCTCGCCCGCCGGCAGCTCGCGCAGTGACAGATGATCGACGAGGAGGGCGTGCCGCTCAGCCGATAGCGAACCGCGCCGCAGAGACATCCGCCTTCACTCATCGGCGTGCATTATATACGAGGCGCCGCCGCACCCCTGCAAGCACCGCGGTGAGCTCCTCGACTCCGAGCAGGGCGGCGCAGAGGACATACAGGGCTCCGGCGCCGAGCACCGTCCCCAAGAGCGCCAGGGTCTTGCTCGTGAGTGCCTGCGTGGCCCAATCCGCGAGCAGCCAGCGCGAGCCCGCGGCGCAGACGGCGGCGAGTGCGGCGCCCGCCAGGGCCAGCTTGCCGAGGGTTGCGATCATGCGCCGCGTCTCGAGACTGCCGAGCCGCCGATGCATCAGCGCATACAGGAGCAGAAAATTGCAGGTGGCCACGCAGCCGGTCGAGAACGCGAGGCCCCTCGGCCCCCAGCCGAGCCGGAACGTGAACAGCCAGTTGAAGAACACATTGAGGCCGACGGCGATGAAGCTCACCACCATGGGGGTCTTGCGCCGGTCGAGCGCGTAGAAGGCGTTCACCAGCACTTTGAGCGCCGCGTAGCCGGAGAGGCCGACGGCGTAAAAGCGCAGCGCCCCGGCTGCCTCTGCCGCCTGAGTCGCGTCGAATTTTCCGTGCTGATAGAGCACCGAGATGATGGGCTCGGCCAACATCATGAGCCCGATGGTCGAGGGGATCGTCAACACGAACATGAGCCGCATGGCGCGCGCGAGCTCGGCACGAAAGGCGCTCATCTGCTCCGCCACCACCAAGCGCGACAGCAGCGGCAAGGTGACCGTACCGAGCGCGACACCGAACAAGCCGAGCGGAAGCTGCATCAGCCGGAACGCGATCGCCAACCAGAAGATCGCGCCGTCACCGAGCGTCGAGGCGAACATCGAGTTGATCAGCACGTTGAGCTGAGTGGTGCTCGCGGCGATGACCGAGGGGCCCATCAGCGCCAGGACCGCGCTGACACCCGCGTCGCGCCACTCGAAATCCGCTCGATAGCGAAACCCCAGCTGCCTGAGCGGCGGCAGCTGCACGGCGAGCTGCAACGCGCCGCCGATCAGTGTGCCGATCGAGAGGCCGATCAGTGCGCGGGGGCCGAACGCCGGGTCGAACATCCACCCGAGCGCCACGCCCGCGATGATGGACCCGAGATTGAAGAAGCTGGAAGCCATGGCGGGCCTTCCGAAAACGCTCTTCGCATTCAGCATCCCCATGACGAGCGCTGCGAGCGAGACCAGCAAAATGAACGGAAACATGATGCGCGTGAGCAGCGCTGTGAGCGCCGCCTTCGGCGCGTCGAAGCCGGGGGCGATCACCGCGACCAGCTCGCTCGAGAACACCATGCCGACGGCGCAGATCGCCCCGAGAGTGAGCACGGTCAGCGTCGCCACCTTGTTCGCGAGCCGCCAGGCTGCCCCGTCGCCCTCGCGCGCGATGGTCTTGCTGAAGGTCGTGACGAAAGCGGTCGACAAGGCGCCTTCGGCGAACAGGTCGCGCAACAGGTTCGGGATGCGAAATGCCGCTGTGAAGGCGTCCATCATTTTGCCGCCGCCGAACAGTGCCGCGCAGATCTGCTCGCGAGCCAGTCCGAGCAGTCGGCTGCACATGACCGCAAGGCCGATGATCCCCGCAGCCTTGGTATTCAGGCGCTCGGTGGAGCTATCGGGAGCCATGAAGTTCTCGGCGGCCAGCGTGGCGGGGTCGGCGTGCGAATCCGCTCCGGTCCTCGAGCTCATGCGGCGCCCGCGGCTCGCGTGATCTTGCGGATCGCATCCGCGAGAGAGCGTGCCGATCGCCCGTAGTCGGCCCAGGCCTTGCTCTTCTCGAGCAGAGCCGGTGCGGTTCTCACGGTGAAAGCCTTGGGATCGAGTCCGCCGGCCACCTGCGCCCAGGTGAGCGGCATGGAGACGGGCGCGCCTTCGCGCGCCCGCGGCGAAAGCGGAGCGACGGCCGTGGAGATGCGGTCGTTGCGCAGGTAATCGAGGAAGATTCGCCCCGCGCGTCGAGATTTCGACATGTTGTCCAGATATTTGCTGGGGCTGTCGCTCGTCATCTGCGCGCAGATCACATGCGCGAAATTCTTCGCCGTCGGCCATTCGACGGCGTGCGATCGCGCCGTGAGGAGTGCCGTCACCACATGCAGTCCCTTGCCCCCGGTGGTCTTGCAGTACGCGACCAGCCCGAGGGCTTCGAGGCGCCGGCGCATCTCCTGCGCGGCATCGATCACCGCGGCGAACTTGAGCTCCGGTGCGGGGTCCAGATCGAATATCAGCCGTCCCGCGATCTCCGGCGCGTAGGGCGCGCAGTTCCACGGGTGCAGCTCCAAGCCTCCGATTTGCGCGACGGCGGCGAGTGCCTCGATGCGGTCGATCTGCACATAGGGCGCTCGGTCCCCCTTGACTTTCACCAGGTCGAACAGATCGGGCATCCCCGCCATGGCGTGACGCTGGAAGAATCGCTGTCCGCCGATCCCGTCGGGCGCGCGCACGATCGAGCACGGTCGCCCCTCGAGGTGCGGCAGCATCCACGATGCGACCTGCTCGAAGTAGCGCGCGAGGTCGAGCTTCGTGACCGGCCGCGAATCGCCGGCATCCGGCCACAGCGCCTTGTCGGGCTTGGAGATCGTCACGCCCATCACCGATGCGCCCGCTCCGGCAGGGGGATCGGGACGGGGCGCGCCTCGAGGCCGCAGAGGGCTCTTGGGCGGAGCCACTCTTTTCGAGCGCGGCGCGCTCCTGGATGCCGGCGCGCGTGTGGACGGCTGCCTGCTCTTCGAGCTCGACAGGCTCTTCGAGCGAGAGGCGCTTGGGGACCGCCCGGCGGCCGCCGCGCGCGGCACTCCGGATGCGGCGCGCCCCCGGTGAGTTTCGTGGGCCGTGGCCTCGCCGATCGGCGCGGGGATCTCCGCCATGACCTCGCTGGCGGGCTTGTCCTCGCGCAGCCCCTTGAAGGCGGCCTGCCGGATCATTCCCTGGGCGGTCCAGCCCGCAGACTCGATTTCGGCAACGAGCTTGGGGATGAGCCAGCGCACATTGCTCTTCTTGGGCGGTGCATGGGCACCCCCGAACGGGCTCCTGTCGGTGGTCAATGCCTCGAGCCTCGGTAATAGCTCATTCGCCACCCTTTGCGTGTATCCCGTGCCGATGCGCCCCACGTACACCAAGTGACCATCGCGATGGACTCCCGCAAGGAGCGAGCGCATCTCGCCCGCTTCGGTCG
>DATHCO010000254.1:0-3445 GCA_035319505.1 Steroidobacteraceae bacterium
ACCGCAGCTCCAAGCCGCGCGACGTCCACAACGCCGCCCGCGCGCAGCGGCGGCTGAATCCGTACTGGCGTGCCTTCTCGTCGAGAGAGAGCCGTGAGAGGCACAGCGTTGAGACCGATGCAGCGCCATCCCTCACGTTTCAGATAGGCGTGCCCGATCTCGCGAGCTTTCCGTACGAGCTGTGGCGCCGGCTGTCGATGCGGACGCTGCGCCGATTCCGCGCGCGGCCCGCCCTCGTTGCCGACCCGCAGGGCGAGGCGTGGCTGCGTGAGGCGATCGCGCGACACGTCTCCTTCGCGCGTGCCGTGGCCTGCAATCCGCAGGACATCATCGTGACCGCCGGCGCACAGCAGGCCTTCGACCTACTCGCCCGCGTGCTGGCGAGGCTCGAGCGTGCGCCGGTCGCCCTCGAGAATCCGGGGTATCCGCCGCTGCTCGCCGCCTTTGCCTCTCACGGCTCGCGCATCGCTCTCGTGTCCGTGGACGAGGAGGGAATGCTCGTGGAGCGCCTACCGAGGGGCGCGCGCGTGGTTTGCGTGACTCCCTCGCACCAGTTCCCGCTCGGCGTGGTGATGTCAGCGCAGCGCCGCTTGGCGCTGCTGGAATTCTGTCGCCGGCGCGGCGCGGTCGTCATCGAGGACGATTACGACGCCGAGTTTCGCTTCTCCGACCGGCCGCTCGATGCCCTGCAGACCCTCGATCGCGCCGAGTGCGTATTCTACGTCGGCACCTTCTCCAAGAGCCTGATGCCCGACCTTCGATTGGGGTATATCGTCGCGCCGCCGTGGGCGCTCGCTCCCTTGGTCGCCGCGAAGCGCATCGCCGACGGCCAATGCAGCGTGCTCGCCCAGTCCACGCTCGCTCTTCTGATCAGCGAGGGACACCTGGCCCGGCATGTCCGCCGGATGCAGCGCATCTATCGGGCCAGACGCGACTTGCTGCTCCATGAATTGCGTTCCAGGTTCGAGCGCTGGTTTCAGGTGTTGCCCTCCGTGGCAGGGCTCCATCTGACGGTGCAGCTCGATCGCGCTTACGAGGAGGATCGAGTGATCGAGAGCGCGATACGGCAAGGCGTTCGAGTGGCGCCATTGCGCCGCTTCTATCCCGGAGCGCCGACGATGCGCGGGCTCGTGTTGGGTTACGGAAACATCGATGAGCGAGGGATCGAGGAGGGCCTGGATCGGCTGCATCGATCGCTGCTCGGCGCATAGCAGCGCGCCGGGATCACCCCTAGGAGCCTGCGGCTCACGCGGATTACTCAGACAGAGGCTCCTATTGAGACCTGCGTAAATGGGTGACACTTTTTCTCATGCTTGCGGTCCAAGTGCTTCGGGTGGTTACATTCGAGGTACGGATGAAGCATGCAGAGAAATTGAAGTCCCTGGAGCGCCGCCGGCTGCGTGGAGCAAGACTGTTAGCCGAAGGGGAAAGCCAGGCGGAAGTGGCACGGCGAGTCGGGGTATCGCGCCAGACGGCGATGCGCTGGGATCGGGCACGCGAGGAAGGCGGGCTGGAGGCGTTGCGTCGGCCTGCGCGCTTCGGGCGGCCGGAGCGGCTCTCAGTCGAGCAGCGCCAGGAGCTGGTGCAGATCTTGAAGGCGGGCGCTGTGGCGGCTGGCTTTCCCACGGAACTGTGGACGGTGCCGCGCATCAGGCAGCTCATCAAAGAGCGCTTCGGGGTCTCGATGGTCGAGACCTCCGTATGGCGGCTTCTCGGGCGGTTGGGCTTCAGCGTGCAGCGCCCCTCGGGCCAAGCACGCGAGCGCGACGAGCGGGCGATTCGCACCTGGAAGCAGAAGAGGTGGCCCGAGCTAAAAAAATCGCAGCGCGACAGGGCCGAGTAATCGTCTTCATCGACGAGTCGGGTCTTTCCGAAAGACCCTGTCGCGCACGCACCTGGGCCCCGAGAGGGGAGACTCCCATCCTGCAATATAGCTTCAGTTGGAAGCAGCTCTCGGTGATCGCGGGGCTGAGCTACTGGCGCTTTTACTTTCGCCTCTTCAACGGCTCGATCAAGAGTCCCCAGATCGTTGAGTTCTTGAAAGCCCTGCACAAGACCATCGGCAAGAAGCTCCTGATCATCTGGGACCGACTGCAGGCTCACCGCTCCAAGCTCGTGCGTGCGCACGTCGAGGCCCAAGGCGGTGAGATCACGCTCGAGCATCTGCCCGCCTATGCACCGGAACTCAACCCGGTCGAATGCATCTGGGGATACCTCAAGCATCATGCCATGCCCAACTACTGCGGGAGCGACCTGAAGGACGTAGCGCACCGAGCCAGCGGCAACCTTCGCTCGATGCAGCGCCGGCCCCAGCTGATAACCGCCTTCTGGAAGCAAGCGGAGCTATTCTGAGTGGTCACGTACTTACGCAAGACTCAATAGTGCAACGGAATGAATCCGTAGGCTTTGAAGGCCGCATCGCCGGCCGGGCCCCGGACGAAGGCGATGAATCTCGCCGCCTCAGGACGGGCAACGGCCGTGAGCGCGATCGGATAAACGATGGGCAGGTGCGAGTCGGCCGGGAACACATCGACCACGCGCACATTCTTATCGATCAGCGCGTCGGTCTCGTACACGATACCGAGCGGCGCTTCGCCCCGGTCGACGAACGCAAGGGCCGCGCGCACGCTGTCGGCGCGTATCAGCCGGTCGCCCACCTCCTTCCAGACCCCGAGATTCTCGAGCGCGGAGCGCGCATAACGGCCGACGGGAACCGAGTCCGGGTCTCCCGTCGCCAGCCGACTTTTACCCAGGGCAGCCGCGAGCGCAAACCCGGGCGCGATCTTGAGCATGATCGTGCTGTCGAGCGGAGCGATCAGCACGAGCCGGTTACCGACGATATCGTGCCGGGATTGCCGTTGAATCAGATCTCGCGCCTCCAGATAATCCATCCAGTCGAGATCGGCGGAAAAAAAGACGTCCCCCGGCGCTCCGTTCTCGATCTGGCGTGCGAGCGCCGAGCTCGCCGCGAACGAGAATTTCACGGGAACCCGTGTCTCCTTGCTGAAGGCATCGCCCAAATCCTGCAGCACGTTCGTCAAGGACGCCGCGCCGAACACGATGATGCCGGGCTGGCGCTCATCGGCGCATGACTCTCGGGCAGCAGCCAGCAACGCGCACGCGACCAAGCAAGGCCAGAGGAATCTGCACATCGGGTGGATCTCGAGATCTCGCTGTTGCGTCTCATTCTACCGCGCAGGGTCGCGCCCCGGGGCAGTCTCGGCGCGACCCTGCGCGCAGCGGCCCCTCCTGCCAGGCATCGGCGTCCTTTCCGGCATGGGCGGCTTTACCGTCCGCGGTGGCCCTTGATTTTCTCGGGTCGATCCTTAGATTCAGCCTGCGCCGGGGGTAACCTCTGCCGTAAACCGCCAAACTTTCAGCGAGAGGAGCATTTAGCCATGAGCAACGGGGTCAGACAGAATCCATGGGGCCTGATGCCGCGCCT
>DATHCO010000255.1:0-12955 GCA_035319505.1 Steroidobacteraceae bacterium
CGACATCGAGGTGTAGCGGATGCGCGCGGGAAAGAGCTCGACGAGCCACGCGGCCAAGGGAGCGTAGCCGAGCGTCACGTACACCATCAACAGGACGAGCAAGAGCAGCACCATGGGATAGTCGATGCGCCCGGGGTCCGCCCTGGACGGGTATCCCGCTTGCTTCAGGGCGCTCCCCAACGCCCTCGCGAATTCCTCGCTCGCTGTTTTGAATCGGCCTGCGGGCAAGCCGGCGCCCTCGAAGGAGGGCACGGCGACGGGCGTCTGCAATCCGCGGCCGATACGCACCAGCGCGATGCTGCCCTTGGGGGCGGCCTCGCTGCCGTAAGGTACGCCGGCCCTGGCGAGGGCCGATTTTGCGATGTCGCAGGAGCGCACGAAAGTCTTTCGGCCCAGCGGATCGAACTGCAAGCTGCAGCTTGCGGGGTCGGCGACGACAAGCACCGGCGCATCGCGGGCCGCCTCCTCGATGGCGGGGTTCGCGAAGTGGGTGATTCCCTTGAAGATCGGAAAGTAGCTCGCCGCAGCGAGCGCACAGCCGAGGAGCACGACCTTCTTGCGACCGACGCGATCGGAGAGTCGCCCGAACACGACGTAAAGCGGCGTGCCGATGAGGAGCGCGGCCGAACTCAACAAGCTCGCCGTCTGCGCGTCGACCTTCAGCACCTGCGTGAGGAAGAAGAGCGCGTAGAACTGACTGCAATAAAACACCACGGTCATCCCGGCGACGGCTCCGAAAAGAGACAGGATGACGAGTCGCAGATTGCTCCAGCGTCCGAAGGACTCGGCCACCGGCGCCCTCGAGAGGGTTCCTTGCGCCACCATTTGCTCGAATACCGGCGACTCGGCGAGCTGTAGTCGGATGTAGACCGAGAGGACGAGCAACACGAGCGAGGCGAGAAAGGGGATGCGCCAGCCCCAGGTGTCGAATTCGGCCCCGAGCGATCCACGGCAGACGAGTATCACGACGAGGCTCAGTATCAGCCCGAGCGTGGCGGTCGCCTGGATCCAGCTCGTGTACAGGCCGCGCCTGTGCGGGGGAGCGTGCTCGGCGACGTAGACAGCCGCTCCGCCGTATTCGCCGCCGAGCGCGAGACCCTGCAGTGCTCGCAGGCTCACGAGCGCAATCGGCGCCGCTACGCCGGCGGTTGAGTAGGAGGGCAGTATCCCGACGAGCGCCGTCGCCGCGCCCATGAGGATCATCGTGATCAGAAAGCTGCGCTTGCGGCCGACCCGATCTCCCAGCCGCCCGAAAATCAGGGCACCGAGCGGCCTCACGGCAAAGCCTGCGCCGAACGTGAGGAGCGCGAAGATAAAGCCGGTCGTCTCGTTGACGCCGGCGAAGAACTGCTTCGAGATGATCGCGGCGAGCGAACCATACAGGAAGAAGTCGTACCACTCGAACAAGGTCCCGAGGCTCGAGGCGAAGATGACCTGGCGATGAGCGCGGTCCACGCCCCAGCGATCGGCGGCAGGAGTGACGACCCCCATGTTGTTGTTCTCCGGCGGTTAAGACTGGGTCTCGATGCCTCTAGGTCTCACTCGGTTCGGCATCGACGATGCGCTCGATCTGAGATCGCAGTACGACTCGAGGAAGGGCGTACGGTATCCCGAGCGGGTCCATAACACCGGAAAGAAGCTCTCATCGAGGGTGTCGTCGCCGACTCTGCGATAGCGGCTGTAGATGTAGCTCACCTCGGTGGGATGAAAGCGTGCCTCCGCCCGCAGGCAATGAGTCACCAGGGAGCGGCGCGGCTCGCGCGTGCGATTGACATCGGATCCGTGCCAGAGGCCGCCCGCGTGGACCGCGCAGCCTCCCGCGGGAACCTCGACGGGAACCAGATCGATCGTGCCGCCGACCGACCTCGCCGCGGACTCGAGCGCCTCGCGGTAATCTTCCGGCGCATGGAACTCGCGGATTCTCGGAAAGAGCCCCCAGCGGTGCGAGCCGCGCGCGTACTCGAGCGTGCCGCCGGCGGCGGTCGTGTCATCCAAGGCCATCCAGCAGGTCGTGAAGCCCAAAGGGATGACCCAGTGGCAGTAGCTATCGTCCTGATGGAACCCGAGCGCCTTGGCGCCGGGCGGCTTCCAAAGCACGTTGTCCTGGCCGATCCGCGCGCCCGTCCACCCGGCGAGCGTGGCGCAGAGGCGCCCGATTTCCTCGCGCAGCACGATGGAGGCGATGGTCCGATCGGATTTCCAGCCGTTGCAGATCTGGCGAGTCCGGTCGGGGGAATCGCGGTCTTCGCGCCAGTTCCATTCGTCGGGGTAGAGCCCGGTCTCGAACTCGCCGCGGAACAAGGGCTCGAAGCGAGCGCGTGCGCGCTCCACATCGCCCGAGCTCAAGAACCGCTCGAGAACGAGAAATCCGTCCCGACGAAATTGCTCGATATGAGCCGGCGTGATCTCAAACATGGGCCTTCACCGTGCGGCTCGACGTTGCTTCGCTGGCGGCGATCTGCTTGCTGAGCCGAGCCCAGATGCGCTCGCAGGCGACCCCGCTGAAGCCGCCGTCCCGCAGCGCCGCGAGCCCGGTCTCTTCATCCATGAGCCCCTCGCGCCGCAACAGCGCGACGGCGCCGCAATAGCGACCGAAGCGCAGGGAATCGCCGAGCGGCGTCGATACTTGCCCGCTCGGCGACTGCTCCTCGAGCGCAGTCAAGATACGCTCCGACAGCTCCCAGTCACGCGCGATGCGGCGCGCGACGAGGGGCGCATGTCGGTCGACGAGTGCCGCGACCGTGGCCGCATCGGGTCGAGCGCGGCTCGTGGCGTACTGATCCATCGTCGCGCGATACACCATGATCGCGCCGAGTCCGACGAGGAGCCCCAGGAGCTGACCCGCGAAAGGATCGGTGTCGGCGATGAGCGCCGCATGCGCTTCGGCGGCGGTGGCCGAATATTGCGTGTGCTCCCAGGTCACGTCCGCAAAGCGCTTGAACTCGCCCGGCGACATCCGGAACACCGGCTGTATCAGGGCGGCGGCGATCAGCGAGCGCATGCCGTTCGTGCCGAGGACCGCGACGGCGCGATCGATGCTCTCCACCGGCTGAGCGCTACGCCGATAGACGGGGGTGTTCGCGAGGCGCAGCAAGTTGCCCGCCAAGGCCGGGTCCGTCGCAATGAGCACGGCGATCTCGCGACGCGAGACCTCATCGTCGTTCACCGCTCGCATGAGCTTCGGCAGCAGCAGCGGACGGCGCGGTGCGTACTCGGCCTTGAGGAGCGGTTGCGAGAGGAGCGACTGCACGGCCGTCGCAACGGCCGTGTGCGCCGGCTCGCTCGCAGGCGACTGCAGCGCCAGGCCGAAGGCCACCTCGTGCAGGCGGGCGATGACGTCGGCGGCGCCTTGCGAGGCTGGCGCCGAGGGCGACGTGGGCCTGCCGGCCGCCGCGGTCGCCCGCGATCGCAGCGCCCGAGGCGGCGCGGTGCCGGCACGCGGTCGCTCGCCCGGCTGCCCCCGCCGCTTGAGCAGCACGGCCGCGAGCGTGACGGCGAGCACGGCGATCAAGGCAACGAGGAGGAGCAGAGGCTTCGGCATGACGAAGAGCCGCCTCAGGGGCGTGCCGCTTGCGCGTCGCTTGCAGTCAAGGCCGCGAGCGCCAACTGGTTCTGGCGCTTGTGCTTGAGGCGCTCGATCTCCTCGGCCTGGTAGTGAAAGGCCTGCAGGGCGCGGCGCTCGTCCGCGCTCAGATTCTCGAGCCGAACGTGGCGCAGGAGCACCTGCAGGGCGTCGCTCATCTGTCCGAGCTGCCGCCCGTAGGAGCCGACGTCGCTCAGGATTTCCTGTTCCAGCTCGGGATCGGAGGATTTGCCCACGTCGACGTTGATGAAGCCGAATTGGTTGCCGAAGAGGTATTGCAGCCAGTTCAACGGGTTGATGGTCTGGGTCACGGAGCCGGAAAGGGGCAGACGAAATACCGACATGGATCCTCCTTGCTATTGAGTGGCGTTGAGCGGTGGGGCTGCGCGCAGCTCGACTCGGCTTGTCCAGAACGAGCGCAGCATCGTGCTCGCGGCATACACGACGACGACCACCACCAGCCAGCGCAACGCCTCGAGCGGCAATCTCTTGACCACGAAGGCCGCCAGCAGCACGCCCGGAATCGAGCCGATCGTCAGGGCAATCGAGGTACCAAAGCCGTAGCGTCCCGAGCGAAAGAATTGCAGGCCAGCCGTCGGTTGCACGAGTCCACAGGCGCCCATCATGATTGGGAAGGCGGCGATCGGATGCAGACCCAAGAGCGTGACCACGATCATGCAGGGCGCGTACAGCCCGATGCCGACGCTCATCAGGGCGCCGAGCACGAAGTTGACCGCGACGGCGAGGGCGAAGCGCCAGCCGGTCAGGTCCATCGCGACCCCGCCGCCTGGCAGAAGGTGCAAGTTCGTCGCCGCAAAGACGCATCCGGCGATGAGCAGAGCCGCTCCCATCGCCAGTTGAATCGCCGGCCGCGGCATGCGGTTCACCACCCCTGCACCGATCCAGGCGCCGAGCGCCGCGGAGAGCACGGTCGACATGAGCAAGACCGGGTCGATGACGATCCCACTCACCATGATGACCATCTCGAGCATGGCCGCGGTGTTCAGGCCGATATTGAGCGTTCCCGGGATCTGCTCGTCCGGGATCTTGCCTTGAAACTTGAGCGCCGCGGTGGTGGGCGCAAACGAGCCGATCCCGAGCGTGTCGAAAAAGGCGAAGACGAGCCCGACCGGATACTCGATGATGAGCGGCCGCCTGCGGCCGACGTAGCGCTTACGCGAACGGATCCAGTCGATGAAGAAAACTACGTTGATGAGAAACAGTGCCCCGAACAGTAGCTCTACTTGCAGTGACATGCGGATCTACCATGGTTTCACCGCCCCAAGGCGGTCCAACAACCGACCATACAGAACTCGGGCATTGACGCCAAGGCGCCAGAAGCGATGGAAGGGCATTTTGCGTATTGCTGAGACCGGCAGCACAAAACTCTCGGCCGGCGCACCTGCGAGAACCGATGCGAGCTCGGCCCCCAGGGCCGAGGAGAGCGCGACACCTCGGCCGCTGTAGCCGAGCAGGATGTAGAGGCCCGGCGCGGGCATGTGAAATCGCGGCAGAAAGTCGGAGGTCACCGCGAACTGCCCGTTCCACCAGTGGGTCCACTCGATGCGCTCGAGCGCCGGCCAGCGCTCGTGAGCATAGCTCACGAGGTGCCCGTAGTGCTCTCGACTCAAGGCCCTCCGTTGCGGCCCGCGGCCGCCCATGAGCAATCGGCCCGAGCCGTCGCGCCGATAATAGACCGTGACATTGCCGGCCTCATACACGACCTGCCTGCCGGGCAGGACCGAGCTCAAGAGCTCGGGCGGAAGCGGCGCGGTGGCAATGATGGCGCTGAAGATGGGCACCACGCTCTCCTTGAGATCCGACCACACATCGTCCGTGTAGCCATCCGTAGCCAGCACCACCCGATCGGCGCGCACCGTGCCAAGCCTCGCGCGGGCCCGCCAACCGCTTCCCTCCGGCTCGAGTGCGGTGACCCGGGTCGATGCGTGGAGCTCGACGCCTGCACGCACGGCCGCTCGGGCGAGTCCGCGCGCGAGGCTCAGCGGATTCACCGATCCGCCACTCGGGTCGAACGTGCCGGCGAGATAACGCGAGCTGCCGGTCGCGGCCTCGACTTGCTCTCGGGTCCATGACTCGAGAGGAACGCCCCGCCGGCGCCACTCTTCGACGGACTCGCGCAGGCGCCCGACCTGGGCCGGTGCGTGAGCGAGGCGCAGTGTCCCGCAACGGTTCGCCTCGCACTCGATGCCGAGTCGCCCGATCAGTGCGAAGAGAAAATCCGGAGCCCTGAGAGCGATGCGCACGAGCCTCGAGCCGTAGACGGGTCCGAGCATCCGTTCCGCCGTCGCGGGCTCGTACTTGAGCCCGGCGTTGACCTGTCCTCCGTTGCGTCCGGCCGCGCCAAAGCCCGGCTCCCGAGCCTCGAGCAACGCGACGGAGCGTCCGAGCTCGGCAAGATGTAGCGCCGTCGAGAGCCCGGTGTAGCCGCCGCCGACCACCAGGATCTGCGCTCGGATATCGCGATCGAGCTCGGGCGCGCCGATCGGCGCGCTCGCCGTGGCTGCATAAAGGCAATTCGGTGCGTCGAGCTCGAGCGGCGTAGGCATCCGTGACACCTCGAGCCGACATTGACAGAATAGCGGTGCAATTGCACGGGGTTGAATCATGGAAATTGACGAGTTTCGACGCGCGGGACACGCGCTCGTCGAGTGGATTGCGACCTATCGGGAGCGCCTCGCGCGCGGCGATTTTCCGGTCCAGGCATCCGTGGCCCCCGGCGAGCTGATCGCGCGGCTTCCGAAATCAGCTCCCGAATCGCCCGAGCCGTTCGAGGCGGTGCTGCGCGATCTGGAATCCTTGGTGCTCCCCGGCATCACTCACTGGCAGCATCCGAGATTCTTCGGCTACTTCCCGAGCGGCGGCTCGCTCTCGTCCGTGCTCGGCGACATGGTGAGCACGGCCTTCGGTGTGGTCGGCCTCAACTGGCAGTCTAGCCCGGCCCTGACGGAGCTCGAGCAGGTGATGACCGACTGGATGCGAGACCTGCTCGGCTTGTCGAGCCGATTCAGCGGCGTGATTCAAGACACCGCCTCAGCGGCGTCTTTCGTGGCGCTCGTGTCGGCGCGCGAGCGCAGCAGCGAATACGGGGCGGCACGCAAGGGTCTTCAGGGCGGGGGTGCACCGCTCGTCGTGTACACCTCGACCCAGGCGCATAGCTCCATCGAGAAGGCGGCGCTGCTCGCCGGTTTCGGCCGCGAGTATGTCCGTGCGCTCGATGTGGACGAGGAGTTCCGGCTACGTGTTATCGACCTGGAGCAGGCGATTCGCCGCGATCGCGAGGCGGGTTTGCGACCCTGCGCGGTCGTCGCCACCACCGGGACCACGGCGACGACGGCCATGGATCCGATCGAGCCGATCGCCGCGATCGCCTCGCGCGAGGGCCTTTGGCTGCACGTGGACGGCGCGATGGGCGGCTCCGCCATGCTGCTTGCGGAGTATCGGCATCATTGGGCGGGCATCGAGCAGGCCGACTCGATCGTCGTCAATGCACATAAATGGATGACCGTCGCCTTCGACTGCAGCCTGTATTTCGTGCGCGACGCTGAGCACCTGGTGCGGGTCATGTCGACCAATCCGACCTACCTGCAGACTGCCGTCGACAAGCTGGTGCGCAATTACCGGGACTGGGGCATCCCGCTCGGACGACGGTTTCGCGCGCTGAAGATCTGGCTCGCCTTGAGGGAGCAGGGCGCGGAGGCGATCCGCTCGAAGATTCGGCGCGACATCGAGTGCGCGCACTGGCTCGCGCGCGAAATCGAGCGCACCCCGCCATGGCGCTGCATCGCTCCGGTGACGCTTCAGACGGTGTGCGTTCGGCACGAGCCGGCGGGGCTCGACGGCAAGGCGCTCGATGAGCACACGCGACGCTGGACACAGGCCGTGAACGATTCCGGACGCGCCTATCTCACGCCCGCGGTCGTCAAGGGACGGTGGATGACGCGCATCTCTATCGGGAGCGAGCACACCTCGCAGCGCCACGTGGCGCAGTTGTGGGATCTCATGCAGGAGGCAGCCCGATCGAGTGCCGCAGTCACGGGCCGGTCATAGAGGCGCGCTCAAATGATTGCGAAGGAGTGGCACCCTCGGATGCCTTGCGAGCGCTCGCGCGAGATCTCGAACGTCGAGGAGATCCTCGCGGTCACGGCAGAGCCTTCGCTGCCGCCGGTGACAGGATCCGCGTCGACGATCCGCCCCGCTCTCGCAGCAACTGCTCGACCTGCTCGCGATCCAGTACTTCCCGCTCCTCGAGCGCGGCCGCGAGCACCCCGAGCGCATCGCGGCGGGTGGTGAGGATGTCGCGGGCGCGCTGCTCTGCCTCCTCGACCAGCGCGCGCACCTCGGTGTCGATGGTGCGCGCCGTGTCCTCACTGAAGTTGCGCTCCTCCTCCTCCGTCACTCCGAGAAAGGCGAGCTGGCGTCGCCGTCCGAAGGTGAGCGGTCCGAGCTTTCGGCTCATGCCGAGCTGCGTCACCATGGTGCGCGCGATCTCGCTCGCGTGCTCCAGATCGTTCTGTGCGCCGCTCGAGAGATCCCCGAGGACGAGCTGTTCGGCGACGCGCCCCCCCAAAAGAATGGCGAGCTGATCTTTGAATTGCTGCTCGGTGGAGAGGAATTTCTCCTCGACCGGCAACTGCAACGTGTAGCCCAACGCCGCCACGCCATGCGGGATGATGGTCACCTTGTGAAGCGGCTCGCCGGTCGGGACGCTGAGCGTCACGAGCGTATGGCCCGATTCGTGCACGGCCACCCGATGCTTCTCGTCCGGGCTCAAGACTCGGTGCTTTTTCTCGGGCCCGGCGATGACCCGATCGATGGCCTCCTCGAAATCCGGCATGGTGATGAGCGTGTGCGCGTGCCGTACGGCTCGGATGGCGGCCTCGTTCGCGATATTGGCGAGATCCGCTCCCACGAACCCCGGTGTGCGCTGCGCGACGACCTTGAGGTCGACCTCTGGTGAGAGCTTCATCTGCCGTGTGTGGATGCGCAGGATGGCCTCGCGGTCGGTAAGGTCCGGCTTGTCGACCACGATCTGCCGATCGAACCGGCCGGCGCGCAGGAGTGCCTTGTCCAGAATCTCCGGCCGGTTGGTGGCGGCCATCACCACGACGCCGGTGGACGGATCGAAGCCGTCCATCTCGGCGAGGAGCTGGTTGAGCGTCTGCTCGCGCTCGTCGTGTCCGCCGAGGCCCGCACCGATGCCGCGAGCGCCGCCGACCGCATCCAACTCGTCGATGAAGATGATGCAGGGTGCCTTTTCGCGCGCTTGCTCGAACAGCTCCCGGACGCGGGCGGCACCCACACCGACGAACAGCTCGATGAACTCCGAGCCGCTCATGCTGAAGAAGGGAACACCCGCCTCGCCGGCCACGGCGCGCGCCAGCAGCGTCTTGCCGGTGCCGGGCGGCCCGACCAGCAATGCCCCCTTCGGCATGCGTCCGCCGAGGCTCTGAATGCGCGCCGGATCCTTGAGGAAGTCGACGATCTCCTTCAGCTCCTCTTTCGCTTCCTCGGCTCCGGCGACGTCGCTGAACATCACGCGCACGCCGGTCTCGGCGTGAATGTGAACGCGGTTGGCCCCGAGATTGAGGAGGCCGCGGCTGCCCATCCGTCGGCCGAACCAGCCCCAGAGCAGGAAGATCGCACCGAAGGGCAGCACCCAATTGAGGATGAAATTCAACAGCCAGTGTGTCTGATGGACCACCGCGAACTTGACGCCGTGCTGGGCGAGCGACTGCGCCAGCGCATCGTCCTGCGGGCGCTCGGTGACGAATTGCCGCGGCTGGTGCGTCTTCTCGTCGGTCTCGGTCAGCGTGCCTGAGATGAGCTCATCGCTCAGCGTGGCCTCCTTGACCTCGCCCTTGTTCAAGTGCTGCAGGAACTCGCTGTAGGGAATTTGCTGCTGCGCCGCTTTTTGCGTCGCCTCGAAAAACCACAGCGAGCCGAGCATCGCGAGGGTGTAGAGCCACCACAGGTTCCCCGGCTGTTGCCAGAACTTGCCCGGACCGCGCTTGTTGATCTCGAGCTGGGGTTTTTTCGGGCCGAGTCCCAACGGCCCCTTCTGCTCTGCATCAGCCATGCGTTTTTCTCCGCGCCGCCGGATAAGGTCGGCTGAGTGTGGGGAGAATCATACCTGTGTCCCGTGTTGCCGAATAACTCTACCGATGTTGATATATGGACGTGGCCCGACCTCCAAACGCCTCTCGTCAGACCCGTGCCTTGCTCGCGGTGCTGCTCGACGAGCCGCGCCGCTGGCAGCAGGGCTACGAGCTCAGCAAGGCCACCGGGCTCAAGTCGGGCATGCTCTATCCGTTGCTCATCCGATTGAGCGACCAGGGATTGCTCGACTCGCAGTGGAGAGAGCCGGCTCGGCCCGGCCTCCCGCCGCGGCACCTCTACCGCCTCACCCCCGGAGGGATCGCCCTTGCACGCGAGGTCACCGCGGAATCGAGCGCCGTGTTCGGCAAGGCGCGAGACCCTCGTAGCGGAAAGTTCGCGACAGCATTCGGATCGGACAGATCGTGACGCTACGCTTGCAGGTGAACGGGCAGGTCCACGAGGTCGACGTCGAGCCCGACGCACCCCTCCTCTGGGTGATTCGCGACGAGCTGAAGCTCACCGGCACGAAATACGGCTGTGGCATCGGGGCCTGCGGAGCCTGTACCGTACAGATGAACGGCCAAGCCGTGCGCAGCTGCACGCTCCCGGTCGCATCGGCGGTCGATGCCGATATCCTCACGATCGAGGGCCTGGGCGCATCGAGCGAGGTGCAGCAGGCGTGGATCGAGCACCAGGTTCCCCAGTGCGGCTACTGTCAGTCGGGCATGATCATGGCGGTCACGGCATTGCTCGCCGCGAAGCCGGCGCCGACCGATGATGAGCTCGCCGCGGCCGTCACCAACATCTGCCGCTGTGGCACCTACCCGCGCGTTCGCGCCGCGGTGCGCGCCATCGCCAGCCGCAAAGGCCCAGTGCGATGATGACTCGGCGCGCGGTGCTGATCAGCGGGGTGACCGCCGCCGGCGCCCTCGTGGTCGGGTACGCGCTCTGGCCGAGCGGCCGCCTCGCGCGGGCGAGCCGGCTCGCGGCGAAACCGGGAGAGCGGTTTCTATCGAGCTGGATCAAGGTGGCCGACGACGATCTCGTCACGGTCGTCGTCCCCCACTGCGACATGGGCACCGGAACATTCACGGCGCTCGCGCAGATGGCGGCCGAGGAGCTCGATGCCGACTGGACGAAGGTGCAGGCGCAGATCGCGCCGCCTGACCCCGTGTTCGCAAATGGGGCGCTCGTGGAGGGGTTCTTGTGCGAGGAAGCGAATCTCACCTTGAACTCCGTTCCGTTCTTCTTGCGGGCGGCAGCCGCGAACGCATCGCGCACGATTGCCGATTCCATCCACCTGCAGACGACCGGCGGCTCTTCGGCGCTGCGCATGACGGGGGTCTACGGGATGCGTATCGCGGCGGCGGCGGCGCGCGAGATGTTGGTGAAGGCGGCCGCTGCGCGCCTCGCGGCATCGCCCGACGGGTTTCGCACCGAGATGAGCCGGGTCATCCATGACGGGTCGGGGAAGAGCTTCGGTTTCGGCGAGCTCGCCGCGGCGGCGGCGCGCTGGACTCCTTCGTCGAATCCGCGACTGAAGCCGAAGAGCGCGTATCGGCTGATCGGTAGATCCCTGCCGCGCTTCGACATCCCCGCCAAGGTGAGCGGTGCCCTCGAGTATGGCATCGATGCGAGCGTGCCCGATCTTCATTACGCGGCGATCAAGCTGGCGCGTGCATTCGGCGGTAGGCTCCGTTCCGTGCGTGAGGAAGCAGCCACGCCGCTTCGCGGCGTGCGCAAGATCGTGCGACTCGACGATGCGATCGTCGTCGTTGCGGATCGCTTCTGGCGCGCACGCAACGCGCTCGAGGCGCTCCAGCCGACATTCGACGCCGGGGTCAACGGGGCCGTGTCGTCGCAGACCATTCACGCGAGCCACAGGAGGGCGCTCGAGGATGCGAAGATCAGACGCCACCGCACATCGGGCGACGGCGCCGCTGCGCTCGGCGGGGCCGTGATCGAGCGCAACTACAATGTCCCCTATCTTGCGCATGCGCCGATGGAGCCCGTGAACGCGACTGCTCTTTACACGCCTCCCGGGGCGCTCGAGGTCTGGGCCGGCACGCAGGACGCGCTCGGCGCGCGCGCCTTCTGCGCCAAGACGGCAGGCCTCCCGGTCGGCAAGGTCGTCTTTCACCCGCTGCCGATCGGCGGTGCGTTCGGGCGACGACTACCAGGGCAGTGGAACTTTCTCACGTATGCCGTAAAGACCGCGATAGCGGTGCCGAACGTGCCCATCAAGCTCCTCTTCACCCGCGAGGAGGACATACAGCACGATTTCTATCGTCCCAACGTCACGAGTCGCTTCCGGGCCTCGCTCCGCCCCGACGGCAGTCCCCTCGCCTGGGTGAGCGACTATACGACGGGTGATGATGCCGATCCCGAAGCGCAGATCTTCTACGACGTGCCCAACCAGGCGTACGGCGCCGCGAAGGTCGCGAGCCCCGTGCCTACCGGAGCATGGCGCAGCGTCGCGTCCTCCTGGCACGGCTTCTTCATCGAATCCTTCGTCGATGAGCTTGCCTACGAGGCACATCGGGATCCGCTCGACTATCGGCGCACGCTTCTCCAAGGTAAGCCCCGTCATCTAGCAGTCCTTGAGCTCGCGGCGGAAAAATCTGGATGGGGCGCGCCGCTTCCCGAACGATACGGGCGCGGCGTCGCGATCGTCGAAAGCTTCGGGACGATCGTCGCGCACGTCACCCTGGTGGAAGTCGCGGATTCGGGTGCGCTCAAGGTGCATCGCGTCACGTGTGCGGCGGATTGCGGCATGGCCATCAATCCGGACGGCTTTCGTGCACAGATCGAGGGGGGCGTCGTTTTCGGATTGAGCGCAGCGCTCTACGGTGCCATCACGATCGAGCACGGCGCGGTGGTGCAGCGAAACTTCCCCGACTATCCCGTGGTGAGACTGGCTGACTGCCCGGCCATCGAGGTGCACCTGCACCAGAGCGAGGGGCCACTCGGGGGCGCGGGTGAGCCCGGGACACCGCCCGTCGCCCCCTCGCTCACCAACGCGATCTTCGCGGCGACCGGCATTCGCATCCGCGAGCTCCCGGTCGCCCGTCACGAGCTACGCCGCACGCCTCCTGCGACCGCCGACTCGATTTGAGCAGCGCTCTCTATTTGAGCAGCGCTCGAACTTGCTCCCGATCTCGGTTGAACTCGACCCACTGCAGCATGTACCTGTCCCGTTCGCTCGATGACGGAACCTCGCAGAGAATGGTTGCGCTGTCACCCAGAACCTCGTTG
>DATHCO010000256.1:0-6906 GCA_035319505.1 Steroidobacteraceae bacterium
AATATCTCAAGCACGAGAGAAAGAACCACGGTCCCGAGTACCGATTCTTCTACGACGCTCCCTCCCAGAAGGCAGACTATGTGGCCGTGTGGGCAGGAACGGAAAAATACCCGACGGTCATCCGGCACACGGTCGAGAAGGTCACCCCGGATGAGGCGAAGCTGATCGACGAGGCGACCGCCTCCACCCTGCGTTGGAGTCCCGCGCAGTTCGGCTGGGCGGTGGCGGAAATGCAGATCCAGTCGCAGCAAGTAGAATAAGTTCAATCGAATCGAGCCCGGCCGGAGCACCACTCCGGCCGGGTTTTTTTTCGCCCTGTAGGTTTACACGTTGTCGCACCCTGCGCAGCAACGCAGCAACCTGGCGCTTGCCGCCCGCCCGAGAGCGCGGTTTGCCGACACGCGTCCTAGCCTTGCCTTAGCCGCGTTATGTAAAGGTGCTAGGGTGCTTACCCAGGCTGCTCCTGCTCAAGTGGCCGGCCGAGCGCGAGGTCGCGCTCGAGCGGGCTAGAGCTTCTGCGCGACGATCTCCACCACCATCGGAGTGATCACTCCACCCGCTGTATACTAACCCTAACGTTTCGGATATGGCGTGCCGTCCTTGTGGGCGAACCCCGCGCGGCCTTTGAGAAAGCGCAGGTCGATGTCCGGATATTCGCCCTCGTCCTGCGAGATTTTGCGCGATCCGATCTCCAGAACGGCGGCATCCGCGGCGGAGCGATTCTGCAGGTGATGTCCGTCTCGCTGCCCGGCCTTGAACCCGGCGCAATCACCGCGCCTTAGAGTCTCCTCGCCGGCATCGGTCACCAGCACGACCTCGCCTTCGAGGACGTAGACGAATTCATCCTCGGCCGTATGCCAGTGCCGCTGGCTCGACCACGCACCCGGTGGGAGGCGCAGGAGATTGACTCCGAAATCGGTCAGACCGGCCGCATCACCGAGGCGCTGGCGCGCACGCCGGGCGCACGGCGCATCGAACGGCGGGGGATAGCTCGAACCGGTAACGGTCGGTACTTCACGCAGATCAATTCGCTTTCCCATTCACGTTCTCCAGAGCCAAGTGAAAATCGCATCGCCCGGTGAAATCGAGCGCCTCAAGGCGAGCGCTGATGAGAGACGTCGACCCAAAAGGGCTGCTTGGGGTCGAGCGCCGTGGTCGTGCCTGGGCCCTCACCGATGATTTGCACGATCACCGTTTCGTCCCCCCTCGAGCCGTCCCAGTGCACCGCTTTCGCGGGATGCAGCATGAAGCTTCCCGGTCCGAGCGGCACAGCGCGGGCAGGATCGAACGTCTCGCCGGTGCCTGCATACCACGTTCCCTCGAGCACCGTGACGAATCGATCGTTGGGGTGCCAATGCGGCACGTCCATGACGTGCGGCGGAAACTTGACTCTCACGACGTAGAGGCCGGCTTTGTCCGGGTCGCCGAACAGCGTCGCCTCCTGCGCGCCGTGCCCACCCGGGATGTCGCGCCATGGCACCTGCGCCGGCGTTCCGCGGATGAAGTCAGGCTGCGCGAGTGCCGCGCCGTCGCCGCCTGCTGCGAGGATGGCAAGAGCGCCGATGGCGAGCGCGAAGGCGATCGCGAGGACGGTCCGTGCGCGGCAAAGCGTTGCTCTCATGCGCGTCACTCTCCCTTGGGTTGCTAGGCGCTAGGGCCGAAGGCCGACTCTACGCACCATGTCGCCGAAGATCGGGTGGCCGCGAAGAGGGTCGAAGACAGGGTCCACCTTGAGGCTCACCAGGCACGGCTCATGATCGCGAAATGCCTGCTCCAGCGACTCGAGCGCCCGCGCGTGATCATTCAAGCCGATCCACACGATGGCAAGAAACCATGAAGGAATGTATCCCCATCGCGCGCGTAGCCTCTCGAACTCGATGCCCGCTTCGTGATCGTGCCCGGCGCGCCCCAGCACATACACGAGCAATGCCTGATTGAGTGGGTTGTCCGGTCCGAGTTGGACCGTTGCGCGCAGTGCCGCGATCGCCTCTTCATAGCGCCCCAGTTGCTCGAGCGCGAACCCCAGACCGAAGTACAGTTGGTCCCACTGTGATTCGAGCTCGACAGCCTTCTTGAATTGCTCGACCGACTCCTCGAAGCGCCGCGCGTAGTACAAGGGCCACCCGACTTCCTGAATCGCGATCAGCGAGAAGGGGTCGAGCGATTCGGCCTGACGGTGCGCAGCCACTGCCTCGTCGGCACGGCCGGCATAGCGCAGACACACACCACGTTTCCAGTACACGTAGGAATCGCCCGGTGCCAGCTCGATTGCGAGGCGGGACTCTGCATCGGCCGCGCTCCAATCCCAGTCGTTGAGCAAGCGCAACAGGCTCAGCACGGCGTGACCTTCGGCAAGGTTTCTGTCCAGTTGCACCGACCTCAGCGCCGCGGGCTCGGCCTCGGCAAAGGCCTTCTTCGGCTCCATGCCGAAAAAATAAGCAAGCTCCACATAGCATTCGGCGAGTCCCGCATAGGCCGCCGCGTAGTCCGGATCGGCCTGAACCGCCTCGCGGAAATATTGCAGCGCTCTGCGCTGACCTTCTCCGGTCAGGTGGCGGGCAAAGTATCGGCCCTTGAGATACAGCGCGTGCGCTTCGGGGCGAGCCGTGCGCAGTATCATGAGCCGAGCTTCCTCGTCGGAGCTCAATTCGCCGCGCACGGCCGTCGCCACGTCGCGCGCGATGCGGTTCTGCAAACTGAAGATCTCGTCGATCACCCCGTCGTACACCGCGGCCCACAGGTGCTGGTCCGTCGAGGCGTGAATCAACTGCGCCGTGATCCTCAGCCTATCGCCCGAGCGCATCACGGATCCCTCGACGATCGCCTGCACCCGCAAGGCGCGCGCGATCTGCGCGATCGCCTCCTTGGTTCCGCGGTAGCGGATGACGGAGGTGCGCGACACGACCCGCAAGCCGTGAAGCTTCGCCAGCTCCGTGATGAGCGCTTCGGTCACGCCGTCGGCGAAATAATCCTGTGTCGGATCGCCGCTGAGATTATCGAGCGGCAGCACCGCGACGGAGTCGATGCCGCGCGGTACCTGCGTGGCGCGCACGCCCGCCTTGAAGCGGTATCCGCGCCGGGGCACGGTGTCGATGTAATCCTCCCCGATCGCACGGCGAAGGAGAAAGACCATCTGATTGAGGTTCCCATCCTCGACGATGACCTCGGGCCAAACGGCGTTCATGAGGTCTTCCTTGCCTGCGACCGCGCCGGGTCGCTTCACGAGCTCTACCAGCACCTCCACGGCCTTGCGCGGCAAGGCGATGCTCTCACCGAAGCGTTTGAGATCGAGCCCTACCGGATCGAGTCGATACGGCCCGAATTCATAGACCGTTGCGCGAGGTACCGACATGGCGTGCAGCGCATCCTTCGCCAAAATTGAGTTTTTCTTGAGGACTCCCCGGATGACCGGCCGTACAGTGTGCAGAGCAGAAGCATTGGCAGGTGCCACCTGCCAGCCCCTGAGGAGATCCTAATGCCTTCGGAAACCACGATACAGAATTTCAGAGCCACCTTACAAGGTCAGTCATTTCGTCCCGGAGAGCCCGGCTACGATGAGGTGCGCACGGTTCCGAACGCCATGATCGACCGTCGTCCGGCGATCATTGCGCGCTGCATCAGCGCGGCCGATGTGATCGCCTGCGTGCATTTCGCGCGCAATGAAGGGGTGACTCTCTCGGTACGGGGAGGGGGCCATAGCGTTGCGGGAAAATCGGTGATCGACGACGGGCTCATGATCGATCTATCGGCGATGAAGAGCATCCGGGTGGACCCTCGGAGGCGAACGGCGCGCGCGGAGCCGGGACTCACGCTCGGGGAGTTCGACCGCAATACTCAGGCGTTCGGCCTGGCCACCACGCTCGGTGTCGTGCCGAAAGTGGGAATCGCGGGCCTCACCCTGGGCGGAGGATTCGGTCATCTGATGGCAAAACACGGCCTCGCGCTCGATAACCTTATCAGCGTGGATGTCGTGACGGCGGACGGGCGGCTTCTCACCGCCCACGCCGAGGAGAATACCGACCTCTTTTGGGGCGTTCGGGGCAGCAGCGGGAATCTCGGGATTGTCACCTCCCTGAAATATCGGTTGCACGAGGTGGGGCCGGTTCTCGGAGGGGTGGTCATGCACCCGGTGGCGAGAGCCTCGGAGGTGCTGCGCTTTTGCCGCGACTATGCCCGGACTCTGCCGGACGAAGCGGTGATTCAGGGAGGTGCGCTGACGGGCCCGGACGGCACGAAGCTCTTCGCAGTGGCTGCTTTCTACTGCGGTCCTTCGCTCGCGGAGGGCGAAAAGGTACTCGATCCCCTGCGCAAGTTCGGCCCGCCGGTGGCGGACATGATCTCGAGGATGAGCTACCTTGAGATCCAGCGCTTCTTCGAGCCCTTCTTTCCTCCCGGGCGACATACCTACACGAAGTCGAACTTCCTGCGCGAGCTCGACGATGAGGCGATCGACACGATGGCTCAATGGGCCGGCAAGAGCCCCTCACCGACGACGTTCGCCCCGTTCTTCGAGCACTGGCATGGCGCCGTGTGCCGCGTCGGAGTGTCGGATACGGTGTTTCCTCACCGTAATCATTCATGGAATGTGTTTGCGTGGTCGACGTGGACCGATGCGGCCGACACCGAGAAGAACCTGCGCTGGACGCGAGAGTTCTGGGCCGCGATGCGTCCCCACCTCACGGGCGGATCCTACGTCAACTATGTGTCCGACGAGGGCGAGGCGTCTGCCCGAGCATCCTACGGCCCGAACTACGAGCGGCTCCTCGCCTTGAAGAGCAAGTACGATCCGACGAACCTCTTCCGCATGAATCACAACGTGCCACCGCTCACCGCCGCGTCCGCGCCGAGGACTGCCTAGAGCGCCCCCGATGAGGACTGCCTGGCGTCTCTAGGAGCGGTGCTCTGATCTGGATTCCGGCGGACGTCGCAGCAAGACCCCGGCATAAGCGGCGGATGCGAACCTTGCGCGGCTTGAGGCTCTCGCGCAGCGCTGCGAGCGCCTTCTCGGGACGGCTCCGGTGGCCGCACATGAAGATGTCGAGCGCGGCATAGTCAAATTCCGGCCAGCTGTGAATGGAGATGTGCGACTCGGCGAGCAGGGCAACGCCCGTGATGCCGCCGCTTCGGCCGAATCGGTGGAACTTGAGGCCGATGAGCGTGGCGCCGGCCGATTCGACGGCGCGACGCAAGGCTGCTCGCAGGAGCCTCGCATCCGCGAGGCCCGCTGCGCCGTAAAACTCCACGATCCAGTGTCGCCCCGAGGGCGCCTCATGCATCTTCAAGAGGACTCCTGCAGAGGTCGCCAGAAGAGGGTCTGACGCCATTCGGGATGCGTGCGCAATCGCCAGATTACGCCGTCGATCACGTAATGCGTCATCTGCGGCACACAGAGCAAGGGAATGAGGAGGCTCAGCGCATTGAGATCTCGGACAGGCGACAGTGAGCGAAATCCCGGGAAGAGCGCGAGATGCTCGCGCCACACGAGACCATCCCACAGGCCTTCCTCGGCGAATGCGAGGATCACGAGCAGCGCGATCGCGAGCGGCAGGAGCTTGGGCACGAACCAGGACAGCGAGCGGCCCAGCTGATGATCGCGGTGATTCGCGTACACGCATGTCAAGGCGATGTAGGGAATGCCGTGCGCGACGACATTCGTGAGCGTGAACACGAGATCACCTTCGGCAATGATGATTCCGACGTACCAGGAGAGCGCGGTGCCTAAGACGATGGCATTGCGTGGAATATTGAGGCTGCGCCGGGTGCGCAGCAGCCATACCTCCTTGGCGAGGTAGGCTGCGAAGAGCAGGAGATAGAGCGGCCACGCGAAGTCCCAGAGTGGCGCAGGTAAGGCGATGAAATCTCCTTCGATGAACCAGACGAACGGCTGCGGCAAGTGAGTGTGCCAGTAGAGCAGCGGAAAGAGCGTTGCGCCGTAAACGGCAGCCTGATCGAGCCTGCGACACCAGCGCGGCAGCTCTCGCTCCTTTCTCGCGTAAATCATCATGAAGCCGTATTGCTGTCTCACGAAGTGAAAGACCGCGGTATAGGCAAGAGCGCACCAGAAGATGGCGGGCCTCAGGCTGTAGAGCACGACGCCGAGGACCCACGTGCCGAGCGGCGTCGCGATGAGCCAGGCCTGAAGCCTCGCCCGCTCCGTCGAGTCGCAATATGTGCGATAAATCGTGCTGTATACGTGCGCCACGTCGATTCCGACAACGAGGGCGGCCCAGGACCAGAGCGAGACTGCCGCTCCCGCGCGTCCCGCGCCGATGATGGCCAGGGCAAGGGCCGTGGCGAGGAAGGCGGGGGCGAGGATGAATGCGGCATCGAGGGCTCCCGAATGAATCCACGGCTGCTCGCCGGGCCGCCTCATACCAGGATCTCCGGACGTCGATCCACCTGAGCCGCCGCGAGAAGCCCCGCCTCGTGGCCTCTGCAATAGGCCTCCTCGAAAATCGAGATCCCGCTCAGGTCCGAGTGCGCGAAGAAAATCGGCGGCTCATGTACGCAGGCGCTCTGGCGCTCCTTCCCCCAGATAAGGCCCGGTACCGGTCGAATCATCGCGTGTCCCCAGACATGAACGTCGATATTCTCGACATGCCCGAGGAGCTCCGGATGAACCCGCAACAGATCTCCCATGATCGCCTCCTGCCACTCCTCGAGCGATCGAGCGAGGGCTTCGCGCCGCGCGGTCTCGGGATCGGCGTGCGACAAGGGCCAGTAGTAGGTGATCACGGTGGAGCGCTGAACCTGCGCAAGACTCTGATGCGTCGCCACGACGTAGCCCAGGAGAGGGCTATCGAAGATCACGTTGTCCCACGCGAGAGGAGAGCCTCGTCCACCCGGCAGGCGGCTCAAGGTCAGGTTCGCGACCATCCAGGGCGCGTAGGAGAATCCTCCCACGGG
>DATHCO010000257.1:0-14535 GCA_035319505.1 Steroidobacteraceae bacterium
CACCGAGACCGCGCGGCGCGAGCTCGTGGACTCCGGCGCCGGCGGTTACGTGAGCTTCGAAGGCTGGGTGCGCGATTTCAGCGAGGGTCGGGAAGTCACGCGGTTGGAATACGAGGCGTTCCAAGACCTCGCGGTCAAGGAAGGCGAGCGCATCCTGAACGAGGCTTGTGCCCGCTTTCCGGTGAAGCGCGCCGCCTGCATCCACCGCGTCGGCTCACTCGCGCTCACCGACCTGGCGGTCTGGGTGGGCGTGAGCTCCGTGCATCGCGCCGAGGCCTTCGATGCGTGCCGCTTCATCATCGATGAGGTCAAGCATCGGGTTCCGATCTGGAAGAAGGAACACTACCGCAACGGGGATTCCGGGTGGGTAAATTGCGAGCGCTGCGCGGCCGCGCCCTCGCGCGAGCACGCCCACGAGCACGCCCACGACCACGCGCACGCCCACGCCCACGAGCACGCCGTAGCGCCGCTCTCCGAGTAGGAGTGGCGCGTGCAGCCTGACTACTCGCGGCAAATGCTCTTGAAGGAGGTGGGCGCGGCGGGCCAAGCCGTCCTGGCGCGAAGCCGCGTGCTCATCGTCGGTGCGGGCGGGCTCGGCAGCCCGGTACTGCAGTACCTGGCGGGCGCCGGCGTGGGTTTCCTCGGGCTCATCGACGACGATGCGCTTCATGCCAGCAACCTGCACCGCCAGCCGATTTACGCTTTTGAGGACGTCGGCTCGCCGAAGGCCGCGTTGGCTCGATCCGCTGTCGCGAGACTCAATCCGAGCGTGCGTGTCGAGACGCATGCCGAGCGCCTCAGCGCAGACAACGCGTGCGCGCTCGTTCGCGCCCATGACGTCGTGGTCGATTGCAGCGACAATTTTCGCACCAAATTTCTCGTGAATGATGCCGCGGTGCTCGCCGAGCGGCCGGCGGTCTTCGCGAGCGTCTATCAGTACGAGGGACAGATTCAGGTCTACAAGCCGCACGCGAGACACGCCTGTCTCAGGTGCCTCTGGCCCGAGGCGACCGCCGACGGCGTCGTGGGAAACTGCGCCGAGGCGGGTGTGCTCGGGCCCGTGCCGGGCACGCTCGGTTCGCTACAGGCGCTGCTCACGCTCAAAATTCTGCTCGGTCTCCCAGGTCAGCTCGAGGGTGAGCTTCTGCTCCTGGACTTCATGAGCTTCACCAGCACCAAGCTCAGATCGCCGCGCCGCCCCGAATGCAGCGCGCCCCGCTGCGCGCTCATTCGCGATTTGCCGCGCGAGGAGCCGGACATCGAGGTCGAGCTGTCCTCGCTCGACGCCGCGGCGGTGCAGCAACTCGAATTGATCGACATCCGCACTCACGAGGAGGTCGCCGCACGGCCCACGCCGGCGAGACACATTCCCATGGCAAGGCTCCTCGCCGAGCCCGAGTTGCTCGTGCCCGGGCCGCAGTATCTGCTCATTTGTGCCTCGGGAAAGCGCAGCCTCGCCACCGCCCGCGAGCTCAGAAAGCGCGGCCTCGGCGTACGCTCGCTCGCCGGCGGCCTGCAGTCGCTCAAGGCCGAGACCCGTTGATAGAGTGACACCATGCGTTTTCGAAGCAAATTGCCGGACGTCGGCACCACGATCTTCACGGTGATGTCGCGCCGCTCGGTCGATGAGGGTGCGCTCAACATCGGCCAAGGGTTCCCCGACTATCCCATCGATCCGCGGCTCGCGCAGTCTCTCGTCGAGACGGTCGCCGAGGGCCACAATCAATATGCCCCGATGGAAGGGGTCATGGCGCTGCGCGAGCACATCGCGCGCAAGGTCAAATCAAGCTATGCGATCGACGTGGATCCGCAGGCGGAGGTGACTGTCACCTGCGGCGCCACCGAGAGCTTGTACGACGCGGTTCAGGCGGTAATCGGACCCGGTGATGAGACGATCATTTTCGATCCCGCCTACGATGCCTATGAGCCGGCGGTGCGCTTGGCCGGCGGCCGCTGCATCCGCATCCCCTTGGCCCCGCCCACCTTCAAATTCGATTGGGATCGCGTGCGAGATCTGCTCAGCGATCGCACGCGCCTCGTCATCCTGAACAGTCCGCAGAATCCGAGCTGCACGGTCGCCGATCGCCTCGATCTGGACGCGCTCGCCGCGCTGGTGCGCGATCGAGAGGTCAGTATTCTTTCGGACGAGGTGTATGAGAACGTCCTGTTCGATGGCCGCCAGCACGCATCGGTGCTCTCGCATCCGGAATTGCGCGAGCGCAGCTTTGCAGTGTTTTCCTTCGGCAAGGCCTTGCACGCGACCGGCTGGCGCACCGGCTACTGCGTGGCGCCGCCCGAGCTCACGCGCGAGCTTCGCAAGGTGCATCAATTCAACACGTTCAGCATCGCAGCCCCGCTCCAGCATGCGATCGCGCGCTATCTCGACCGGTGCCCTGAAGCGTGGGCGGGCCTCTCGGCGTTCTTCGAGGCGAAGCGCGATCTCCTCGCGGGCCTGTTGCGCGGATCGGGATTCGAGCCCGTGCCGGCGGCGGGGACGTACTTTCTCTTGGTCGACTACGCTCGCCTGAGCCGCGCGAGCGACGTCGACTTCGCCGACCGGCTGATCCGCGAGGCCAAGGTGGCCACGATTCCGCTCTCGCCCTTCTACGCCGCACCGCCCGCGATGACGCTGCTTCGCCTGTGCATCGCCAAGCGGGACGACACCCTGAAGACGGCCGCGGAGCGCCTCTGCGGCTTCGCCGCCCGCGCCTGACGCTGCGCGCCGGCCGGGCAATGAGCGAGAGTCACCCTTAAGTCCCGAAGCGCGGCTTCGTGGACGGTAGGCTTTGCCGCTGGCGCAGGCGCGCGGCGTCCATCAGCATGCGCCCCGCCCAGCGATAGACGTTGTTCTCCTTGACGGTCCTGCGCATCAGGCTCATGCGCGCTCGGCGCTCCTCGCGGCTCATGTGGATTGCCATCTCGATCGCCTCGGCGGTCTCGTTCACGTCGAACGGATTGACGAGTACCGCTTCGGCCAGCTCCCGCGACGCACCGGCGAAAGTGCTCAGGATCAGCACACCATCCTCGTCGTCGCGCGCCGCGACGAACTCCTTCGCCACCAAGTTCATGCCGTCGTGCAGGCTGTTGACCAGACAGAAGTCCGCGGCGCGGTACAGCTCGAAGACGCGCTGGGGCTCCTGATGCTCGTCGATGAGCCAGATCGGCCGCCAGCTCTCGTCCGCGAACTTGGCGTTGATGCGCTGCACCTCGCTGTAAGTGTGCTCCTGCAGCATGCGGTAGGCCGGCAGCTGCTCGCGTGAGGGCGATGCGACCTGCAGCAGCGTCACCCGGCGGCGATGGCGGGGATTCTTCTCGAGGAGCGCTTCGAGCGCCTGAAACCGCTCGAGGATCCCCTTGGTGAAATCCCAGCGCTCGACGCCGAGCCCGATCACCACGTCGGGGCCGAGGGCGTAGCGCGCGCGCACCGCCGCGCGGCAGGCGGCGACATCGGGTAGCGCGTTGAGCCAGCGGGGCGGCCATTCGATCGATATCGGGTAGGCGGCGATCCGACACACGCGGCCTTTCAGCGTCACGGTCATGTGCTCGTGATCGATCTGGGCTTCCAGGAAGCGGTCCACGGTATCGAGAAAATTCTGGCAGTGATAGCGGGTGTGAAACCCGAGGATATCGGCGGACAGCATGTGAACGAGCATATCGCGCTTCCAGGGACACACCCCGAAGGTCTCGGAATTCGGCCAGGGAATGTGCCAGAACAGCGCGATGGTCGCGCTCGGTATCTTGGATCTGACGAGTCTCGGCAAGAGGGCGAAATGAAAGTCCTGGATCAGAACCACGGGACTGTCGCTCGCCGCCTCCGCGCGGACCACTTCCGCGAACTTGGCATTGACCTGTTCATAGGCGAGCCAGTCGCTCGGCCTGAACGCCGGTCGCACGTACGCGAGATGACACAGCGGCCACAGTCCCTCGTTGGAGAAGCCGTAATAGTATCCGCGCTGTTCCTCCTCGCTGAGCCATACGCGGCGCAAGGTATAGGCCGGGTTGTCCGGTGGAACACGAATGTGATCGAATCGATCCACCGTGTCACGGTCCGCATTGCCCGCGCCGTGCGCGATCCACACTCCCGAGCAGGCGCGCATGACGGGCTCGAGCGCCGTGACCATGCCGCTCGCCGGCACTTGCACCACGGGGCGCCGATCCGTGTCGAACTGATGCACGTAGGGCTCGCGATTCGAGACGATGATCACCTGCGCCGAATCGAGGTGATCGCGAACCACCTGCCGCAAGGCCTGAGGTGTCCAGTTCTCGCGAAAGTCGATCTCCAATCGCTGCTTTTCCTCGACTTCCGCCAGCACCTGCCGGATCTGGGTGAGGAGCGGGAGCGAGGCACGCGGCGATTGGGCGTTGTCGAGAAAGCGCTTGCCGCGGATGTCGCCGATCAGCATGTTGACCCAGCGACGCAGCTGCAGCCACGCGACCAGGACCACGAAGAGCGCAAGCAGCAGCACCGAGATGCCGATGAAGACCAGGGTGAAATCTCGCGCGGTCCGCTGCCGGCGGTCGACGAAGCTCAAGTCATACAGCATGATCACGCGAAAAGGCGTCGGTTGAGCGGCGTCGAAATCGAACCGCGAGACCTGCACCGAGCCGGAGGGCAGCTGCACGATTCGCGAGGAGAATGCTGCCGACTTGCCGCTCGCCTCGCAGCCGATCGCCTTGGGCGTCCGATCGGTCTTCGCGATGAGGGTCCCATCCGGCCGGCACACCAGTGCCCCGAGCAAGCGCTCGTCGCCCGTCAATTTCGTCAGATAGTTGCGCAGCCGCGCCTCGCTCCCTTGGCCGATGAGCTCTGCGATCGGCTCCTCGGCGCTGTGCATGAGGAGCTGCGCGCGCAGCTCCACGTCGGCGCTGAACCATTCGGCGAGCAGGCGCTGGATATAAGGCAACCCGAAGTACGCGACGACGCAGGAGGCCAGGGCCACCGGCAGCACGAAACGCAACATCACCGAGCGAAACACCGCGCCTCCCTGGGCCCCGCGTGCGAGAGCACGTCGAGCAACAAAATACCTAAATTTTCTGGGCGAGTCTCGCGTCATGGACGACGCAGGAGGCGTGTAAAAATTACACCTGTCCGTGGGAGGCGACGATTGGCCAAGGGCGGCTCTCTTCGCTATGTTGCCTCGGATGAGCAATCCCTTGCCCGCGCCATCGCGCGAGTGGTGCTTGTTTCTCGACGTCGACGGCACGTTGCTCGAGCTGGCCGCCACCCCCTCGGGCGTCGTCGTGGACCAGGAGCTCAAGGCGCTGCTCGCCGCCATCGCGGAGCGCTTGAGCGGCGCGGTCGCCCTCGTGAGTGGGCGCAGCATCGAGCGGCTCGACCAGCTGTTTGCGCCACTGCGGCTCCCGGTCGCCGGGCTCCATGGCGTCGAGCGGCGCGACGCATCGGGCGCGATCCTGCGCACCAATTACGCGGATCCACTGCTTCATGTCGCGCGAGTGCAGCTCGCGGCCTTCGTTGCCACGCACCCGGGCACCTTGCTCGAGGACAAGGGGCGGTCGCTCGCGCTGCACTTTCGCCTTGCCCCCGAGCTCGAGGCGGACGCTCGTGGCGCCGTCGAGGCCGCCGCCCGCTCGATGGCTCCCTCCTATCACGTCCAAGAGGGCAAGAAGGTGTTCGAGATCAAGCCGAGCGGATTCAGCAAGGCGAGCGCGATCGAGGAGTTCCTGCGCGAGCCGCCGTTCTCGGGAAGGATCCCGGTGTTCGCTGGGGACGACCTCACCGATCAAGCGGCATTTCGCGCAGTGGAGTCGCTCGGCGGCATTGCCATCGCGGTGGGCGATCGCCTCGAGGCCGCATGGCGACTCGAGAATCCGCAGGCGGTGAGGCGCTGGCTCGCCGCAATCGCCGCCCTTGCCTAGCGCGGCTCCAAGACGCTAGCGCGGCCCTGAAACACCAGAGCGCAGGTCTGAGGCCCTCTAGCGCGGCTCCGAAGCGCCCTCAGTCGCGGATTTGTCCGCTGCCCCGCACCACGTACTTGTAGCTCGTGAGCTGCTCAACGCCCACGGGACCGCGCGCGTGAAATTTGTCCGTGCTGATGCCGATCTCCGCACCCATCCCGAACTCGCCGCCGTCGGCGAATTGAGTCGATGCGTTATGCAGCACGATGGCGCTGTCGACCCGCGTGAGGAAGCGCTCGGCCGCGGCGGCATCCGCGGTCACGATGCAATCGGTGTGCTGCGAGCCGTAGCGGCGAATATGCGCGATGGCATCGTCTAGGTCCTCTACCACGCGCACCGCGATGATCGCATCGAGATATTCCGCATACCAGTCCTCCTCGGTCGCCGATTTCACCCGCTCATCGACTCGCGCCGTCGCCTCGTCGCCGCGGACTTCACAGCCCGCATCGAGCAGCATGGCAACCAAGGGCCGCAAGTGCGTCGGCGCACAGGCTCGATCGACCAGCAGCGTCTCCGCGGCCCCGCAAATGCCCGTGCGGCGCATCTTGGCGTTGCGCACGATGGCGAGCGCCATGTCGAGCTGCGCGGCGCGGTGGACGAACACGTGACAAACGCCTTCCAGATGGCCGATCACCGGCACACGCGCTTCCGCCTGCACGCGCGCGACGAGATTCTTGCCGCCGCGCGGAACGATGACGTCGATGTACTCGCGCATCTCCGAAAGCATGTAGCCAACCGCCGCCCGGTCGGTCGTCGGCACCAACTGGATGCAGGCCTCCGGCAGCGCGGCGACCTTCAGGCCCTCGACGAGGCACGCATGAATTGCCGCATTCGAGCGTGCGCTTTCCGACCCCCCACGAAGAATGACGGCGTTGCCGGATTTGAGACACAGCCCGCCCGCATCCGCCGTGACATTGGGGCGGCTCTCGTAAATGATTCCAATTACCCCAAGGGGCACCCGCCGGCGCTGGATCCGCATGCCGTTCGGCCGGCTCCACTCGGCGAGTACGGTACCGATCGGGTCGGGGAGCCGAGCGATGTCCTCGAGGGCGCGAGCGATCGCCTCGATGCGTTGGTCATCGAGCTTCAAGCGGTCGAGTAGGGCGCCGCTCGTCCCCTGCATCGCCGCCTCGCGCATGTCACGCTCGTTCGCTGCCTGGACCCTGGGACGATCCGCTCGCAGAGCCGTCGCCGCGGCCACGAGCGCGCGGTTCTTCTGATCGGTCGAAGCGAGCTCGAGGAGCGAGGCGGCCTCACGCGCTGCACGGCCCATGGATTGCATGACGGGCGCCACCATCACGGCGCCCTCATGAGGACGAGATCATCACGGTGCACGATCTCCTCGCGCCCGCGAAACCCGAGCACTCGCTCGATCTCGGCAGACTGGCGGCCGAGGATGCGCGCTGCATCGCTGTCCGAATAGGCGCAGATGCCGCGTGCCACCTCGACCCCGTCGGGGCCGACGATGCTCACCGTATCGCCGCGCTCGAAACGCCCCAGCGCGCGCGTCACGCCCGCCGGCAGGAGGCTCTTGCCTTGCAGGAGCGCCCGCACCGCTCCCTCGTCCACGGTGATCGCCCCGGCGGGTTTTAGGGTTCCCGCAATCCATTGCTTGCGCATGGCCATCGGCGTCGAGGACGGGACGAACCAGGTGCAGCGAGCGCCCTCCTCGATGCGCTTCAGCGGGTGCTGGTGAGTGCCCTTGGCGATGCACAAATGACAGCCCGCACCGACCGCGATCTTGGCTGCGGCAATCTTGGTTTGCATGCCGCCCGAGCCCATGCCGCTGGTCGAGCCCGACGCCATGGCCTCGATGGCGGGGGTGATGTCGAGCACGCGGGAGACGAACTCGGCCGTCGGATCCTCGTGCGGGTTCGCGGTGTAAAGCCCGTCGATGTCCGACAGCAGCACCAGGCAATCGGCACCGATCATCTGTGCGACCCGTGCCGCCAGCCGGTCGTTGTCGCCGTAACGAATCTCGGCGGTCGCAACCGTGTCGTTCTCGTTGATGACCGGCACGGAACCCAGGGCGAGCAAGGTGTTCAGGGTCCCCCGAGCGTTCAAATATCGACGGCGCTGTTCGGTATCCCCCAAGGTGAGGAGGATTTGCGCCACCGTGATCTCATGGGCTTCCAGGAGCTCTTTGTAGGCATGTGCAAGACGAATTTGCCCCACGGCGGCCGCGGCCTGGCTCTCCTCGAGTTTGAGCCTGCCTGCCGGGAGCCCAAGATGGCGGCGACCGAGCGCGATGGCGCCCGAGGAGACCAGGATGATCTCCTGACCGCGCCTGCGAAATGCGGCCACATCCGCCGCAAAGCTCTCGAGCCACGTGCGATTGAGCCGCCCCTTGTCGTCGTCGACCAGCAAGGAGGAGCCGACTTTGACGACCACGCGCTTGGCGTCGATCATGCGCCGGGCGCTCAATTTTCGCTCCGCGAGGTTCATGCACGCACAATTTTGCCATTTACTTGGGAGAGCAGCCTCCCCTAATATTCGCCCTGACCGGCCAGGGCAGCTTTCACGAGAAGGACGAATCGTCAGTGGCTAGAGAATACGAGCCGACCGTCGGACAGTGGTACGAGGACTTGGAGAACGACGAGACGTTCCAGGTGCTTCGCGTGGATGAGGATCGGGAGATCGTGGAGATTCAGCATCTCGACGGCGACATCGAGGAGCTCGACGTCGATGACTGGGCGGAGCTCGACCTGGAGCTTTCCGAGGAGCCCGAAGGCTGGTCGGGCTCGCGGGCGGAGCGCGATGAGGACGAAGACGAGGAGACGGACGAGGACTGGGAGGACGAAGACGACGAGGATGAGGACGACCTCGATGAGGAGGACGACGAGGACCGCGACGAGTACTGAAGCGGCACGCCCGTGAGGCGCCCGCCGCCGCTCACGCTCCTGCGCTAGCCGCCCGACACCTCGGGCACCCGCCTCTCACACCCGCTCGAGCCAAGCGTGACGGTCGGGCGCTTCTCCCTGTTGAATGGCCACGAGCTGTGCCCGCAATGCACGGGTGTGTGGGCCGACATCGCCTCCCGCCACCCGGTGCTCCGTCCCGCGATAGATGAGTGTGCCGACGCCGGCGAGGACCGCTGCCGTGCCCGATAGAGCCGCTTCTCCCGATTTCACCCACTCGAGCATTTCGGTCACGTCGAAGAGCCGTTCGGACACCTTGAACCCCCGATCGCGCGCGAGCACGAGGAGCGAATCACGCGTCACACCGTGCAAGAAAGTGCTATCCAGCTCGCGTGTCATGAGCTCCGCGTCGCGAATCAGAAGGAAATTGGCTGCGCCCGTCTCCTGGACCTGCCCGCCCGGACAGAAGAGCACTTGGTCGACCTGGTATTGCGCACGCGCACGGAGCGTCGGACCCATCGCGGCGGCATAGTTGCCGCCGGTCTTGACCATGCCCATCTGCGCAGCCGAGCGGGTGTTCTGGTCATCCACCAAGATGCGCAGCGGCTTCATGCCGCCCGCGAAGTAATCCCACACCGGGCTCGCCAGGACCATGAGCAGCGCCTCGCTCGCGGGCGTCGCGGCCGCGCCGATGTTGGGCGTCGTTCCGAACAGGATCGGCCGCAGATAAAGGGCGCCCGGGGCTTCTGGAACCGCATCCCGGCAGCGCGCGATCACCGAGCGGATCATCTGCGCGAGCTGTGCCGCATCCGGTTCGGGCAACACCAGCGCTCGTGCGCTCTGTCGCATCCGCTGAATGTGCCGATCCATGCGGAAGGTGTGAATCGAGCCGTCGGCGTGTCGAAACGCCTTGAATCCTTCGAAGCAGGTGCTCGCGTAGTGCAGGACGTGGGCGGCCGGGGAGAGCTCGATCGCCGCCACCGGCTTCAAGTCGGCCTCGCTCCAGCGACCGTCTCGGTAGGTGGCCGTCGCCATGTGAGAAGCGAGCACGGTGCCGAATGCGGGGCGCGCGGGTTGCGTGGTGGTTTGTGCAGTGGCTCTTTGGGGCTGTGCAGTCATGGGTTCACCTTGGAATGAAAATCATTGCCGGATGCTCGAGCAGCTCTTTCAGCGCTTGAATCATGGCAGCGGCATCATAACCGTCCACGAAGCGGTGATCGAATGAGGACGACAGGTTCATGAGCCGCCGCACCGCCACCGCGCCTTGAAGCACGACCGCCCGGTCGACCGCCTTGTTGAGCCCGATGATGGCGACCTCGGGGGCATTGATGATGGGCGTGGAGGCGATGCCGCCGAGCTTCCCGAGACTCGTGATGGTGATTGTCGAGCCGACCAGTTCCTCACGTGTGGCCTTGTTGGCGCGTGCTCGCTCGGTCACGCGACGGATCTCTGCGGCGAGCGCCCACAGACCGAGCGCCTGGGCATTGCGTACCACCGGCACCTTGAGGCCTTCGGGCGTCTGGGTCGCGATACCGACATGCGCCGCCCGGTGTCGGATGAGCACACCGCGCGCCGCGTCGTAGAGCACGTTGCATTGCGGAAAGGACTCGAGCACACGCGTGAGTGCGGTCACGATCAAGGGCAGGTAGGTCAGGGTCGGCGCGCCCTTGGCCAATTTGGAATTGAGATGGGCCCTGAGCGCCTCGAGCTCCGTGACATCCACCTCTTCCACGTAGGAAAAGTGGGGAATCGTCCGTTTGGCCTCGCTCATGCGCTCGGCAATCAGGCGACGCAGGCCGATGACTTTGGTCTCCGACGTTTCCGCGGGAACCTCCACGCGCTGCGCGGGCGCTGCACGACTCATCCCCGCACCACCCGCCCCCGAGGTGGCGCCTGCCGCGCTTGCCGTCACCGTGCTTTCGGCCGCCGCCAACAAGTCCTCCCGCACGATGCGCCCGCCCGGTCCCGTACCGACGACGGTCGACAAGTCGATACCCGCCTCGCGCGCGCGCCGCCGGTTCGCCGGAGAGGTCATGATGCGCGCCGCAGCGCCGGCGACGGGGACCGCGCCGCCCGCGGATGGTGCAGGTGCCAGGCTCGCCGCAGCAGATCGCGCCGGTTCGCTCGCGGCGCCGGGCGCGGGAGAGGCCGGCGCGGCTGCGGCCGCGCCGGCACCCGTTTCGAACACGATGAGCGGCGAGCCCACGGCGACTTTGTCGCCGGGGGCACCAGTGATGGAGATCACTCGTCCGCTCACCGGCGCGGGCACTTCCACGGAGGCCTTGTCGGTCATCACTTCCACGATGACCTCGTCCTCCTTCACGACGGCGCCGGGCGCGGTATGCCAGGCCACGATCTCGGCCTCGACGGTGCCCTCGCCCAAATCCGGCATCTTGAATACGAACTGGCTCATGCCGACTCCATGACGGCCTCGATGGCCGTTGCCACCCGCGCTTGACCGGGAAAGTATTCCCACTCGAACGCGTGAGGATAGGGTGTGTCCCAGCCCGCGACGCGCTGGATCGGGGCCTCCAGCTGCCAGAAGCACTCTTCCTGCACGATCGAGAGGATCTCGGCGCCGAATCCGGAGAAGCGCGTGGCCTCGTGCGCCACCACGCACCGCCCGGTCCTCTTCACCGAGCTTACGATGGTATCGACGTCGAGGGGGATGAGCGATCGCAGATCGATGACCTCGGCGTCCACTCCGAGGGATGCCGCAGCCGCGAGCGCGACGAACACCATGGTCCCGTAGGTAAGGATGGTGAGCTGCGAGCCGCTGCGCACGACATCCGCCAGCCCGAGCGGCACCGTGTAATGTCCTTCGGGCACTTGCCCCTTGGCGTGCGTGCTCCACGGCACGGCGGGCTTTGCGGGATCGCCGTCGAAGGGGCCGTTATACAGGCGCTTCGGCTCGAAAAAGATCACCGGGTCGTCGTCCTCGATGGCGGTGATCAGCAGGCCCTTTGCATCGTAGGGGTTCGAGGGCATCAGCACCTTGAGGCCGCTCACGTGAGTAAAGATCCCCTCGGGACTTTGCGAGTGCGTCTGACCGCCGCGGATCCCCCCGCCACAGGGCGTGCGGATGGTGACCGGCGCGAAGAATTCGCCGGCGCTGCGATAGCGCAGGCGTGCGAGCTCGCTCACGATCTGATCGAAGCCGGGGTAGATGTAATCCGCGAATTGAATCTCAGCGACGGGGCGCAGGCCGTTCACGGCCATGCCGATCGCGGTGGCCACGATACCCCCCTCGGCAATCGGGGTGTCGAGCACGCGATGCTCGCCGTACTTGCGCTGCAGGCCTTCGGTGGTGCGGAACACGCCGCCGAAATATCCGATATCCTCACCCATGAGCACGACCGACGGGTCGCGGCCGAGCATGATGTCCATTGCCGAGTTGAGCGCCTGAATCATGTTCATGTTGGCCATGGTCAGCGAGGCTCCTTGCGCGCCCGCTCGCGCTCGGCGCGCAGCTGCGCGCGCTGACGCACGAGATGCCTCGGCATCTCCTTGAACACATCCTCGAACATGAGGTCGGGGTCGAGTTTCGGGCCCTCGCTCATCGTGCCGAAGGACACCGCTTCCTGCCAGCTCGCGCCGACCAAGGCATCGAGCTCCGCGGTGAGCCCTCGATGACGCTCCTCCGACCATTCGCCGAGCTTGATCAGATGCTGCTTGAGCCGATCGATCGGATCACCCAGCGGCCAATGCATCTGATCGTCCTTGGCGCGATAGCGGGCCGGGTCGTCGCTGGTCGAGTGCGCGGCGGCCCGGTAGGTGACGAGCTCGATCAAGGTGGGCCCGGCGCCCGTGCGTGAGCGCTGCGCGGCCCACTGCGTGACCGCATAGACCGCGAGGAAGTCGTTGCCGTCGACCCGAATGCCCGCGATACCGTAGCCCGGGCCGCGTGCCGCGAACGAGCGCTGCTCACCGCCCGCGTAGCCCTGAAATGTCGAGATCGCCCACTGGTTGTTCACCACGTTCAAGATGACCGGTGCCTGATATACCGCGGCGAAGAGCAGAGCATGGTGAAAGTCAGCCTCGGCGCTCGAGCCCTCGCCGATCCAACTCGCGGCGACGTGATCTTCGCCCTTGAGCGCCGCCGCCATCGCCCAGCCGACGGCTTGCGGAAACTGCGTCGCAAGATTCCCGGAGATCGAGAAGAGGTTCCCGGCCTTCGAGTGATACATCACGGGGAGCTGTCGTCCCTTGCACATGTCGCGCGTATTCGATAGGAGCTGGCACATGAGATCGACGAGCGCCATGCCGCGCGCGATGTGCAAACCCTGATTGCGGTAGGAAGGAAACAGCATGTCGCCGGGCTTGAGCGCCATGCACGCCGCAACCGACACCGCTTCCTCGCCGAGCGAGCGCATGTAGAAGGAGATCTTTCCGGCCCGTTGCGTGCGCTGCATTCGGTCGTCGAACAGGCGCGTGAGCAGCATGTGCCGCAGGCCGACCTGCAGCTCCTCCGGATCGAGATGCGGATGCCACGGGCCGACCGCCTCGTGCGCATCGTTGAGCACGCGCACCATGTCGGTTGCGAGCGAGCTCAGGTCGCGCACGCGCGCGTTCACGTCCGGCCGGGCCACCGCCCCTGCGGGCGAGAGCTGCACGTAGCTGAAGTCGGGTTTCTCGCCGGGGCGGGCGGGTGGCCGCGGCAAATGCAAGCGGGAGCGTTTGTTCATGGGCGTAAGTTACGCCGAATGCCGGCTCGCGTTGTATTCATTAAGCACACGCGTGATAATTCGGTATATTTCTTTCGACTTGCCGGATAAAATGGAAAGCTCATTCCAAAAGGCGACGATCGATCGACTGGACCTGCGCTTGCTCGATATTTTACAGCGGCGCGGCGCCTTGTCGGTCGCAGAGGTGGCCGCAGAGGCTCGCATATCGACGACGACCTGCTGGAGGCGCATCCAGCAACTCGAGCAGTCCGGCGTCATCAAGGGCCGCATCGCGCTCCTTGATCGCAACGCCTTGGGCCTCGACCTCACCATCTTCGCGCACGTCAAGCTCGCGACCACCGGACGCGATGCCTTGGGCGAGTTCGAGGCGGCGATCCGCGATCGCGCCGAGGTGCTCGAGTGCTACACGCTCACCGGAGAATGGGATTTTCTTCTGAAGATCGTCACCCGAAACATCAAAGCCTACGAAGCGTTTTATCTCGACTATTTGTCGCGGATCCCCTGCGTGCGCTCGGTCAATTCATCGGTCGCGGTCACCGTCATCAAGGAATCGACGGCGCTGCCGCTCGGAGTCGATCGCGAGCCTGCCTGAGCCGCTCACGCGCACCCGCGGCGCGGCTCACCGGCTGTCCGGCAAGAGCACCGTGGCACCGATCGTACGGCGGCTCGCCAAGGCGCGATGCGCCTCGGCCGCATCCCGCAGCGGCAAGCGCTGACCCACGTGTGCCTTGATCTCGCCGGAAGCCAGGCGCGCGAACAAGTCCGATGCCCGCGCGCGCAATTCCTCGCGCTTCTTGATGTAGTCGAACAGGGTCGGGCGCGTGGCGTAGAGCGACCCGCCGCCGGCGAGGTCGGCGAGGGTGAACTCCGTGATCGGTCCGGACGATTGCCCGAACGTCACGAACATGCCGCGCGGCTTCAGGGCCTTGAGCGAACCGCGCCAGGTATCCTTGCCGACCGAGTCGTAGACGACGTCGCACCCCTGCGGCGCGAGTTCTCGGACCCGAGCAGCGAAATCGCCGTTCGAGGTGTCGATCACGTGCGCGTAGCCGTTGGCTCGCGCGGCGGCAACCTTG
>DATHCO010000258.1:0-3457 GCA_035319505.1 Steroidobacteraceae bacterium
CTCGGGTCGGACACCTTGAACATGCTGGTCATGAAATCGGTGATGCGAGTGGCGCGGTCGCGCTCCCGATTCGCGCGGTCGCGCTCCAGATTCGCCCGATCCCGCTCCGCGGTCGTGCGGCGCAGCTCGAGCCCCTGCAGCACGGAAAAGGCGCCGAGCAGCACGATCAAGCCCATGACGATGCCGACCGCAACGCGGTGCCGGCGCGTGTACTTTCTCAGCCGGTAAGCGGCGCTTGCCGGTCGGGCGAGGACCGGCTCGTCGCTCAGGTAGCGTCTGAGATCGGCGGCGAGCTCCGATGGCGTGCCATAGCGCTGCGCTCGCTCGCGCTCGAGGGCCTTGAGCGCGATCCAATCGAGATCACCGCGCAGCAGCCGCACGAGCGCCTTGGGCTCCAGGCCGCCGCGCGCATAGGCGGTCAAGATCGAGCCGTCCCGGTCGGCGGTGAGCTTCGAACTCGGCGGCGGCGGATCTTCCTCACGGAGTTTGCGCAGCAATTCGTCGATCGGCGGCCGCTTGCCCGTCTTGCCGGTGAAGGGCTGGCAGCCGACCAGGAGCACATAGAGGATGACGCCGAGCGAATAGACGTCCGTGCGGGTATCGATGTCGTGGATGTTCGGGTCCGCCTGCTCGGGACTCATGTAGCCGGGGGTACCCACGAATTGACCCAGAAGCGTAAATTCGTTCTCGCGCTTCGGCGTCGGCGCGGTCGCCTTCGCGAGCCCGAAGTCGATGATGCGCGCCACGGGCTTGCCATCGAGATCCACCACCAAGATGTTCGCCGGCTTCAGATCCCGGTGAATGATGGCCTTCTGATGCGCGTGCTGCACACCGTCGCAGGCCTGGATGAACAGCTCGAGCCGCGAGCGCACGTCGAGCTTGCGCCGATCGCAGTACTCGGTGATGGACACTCCCGGGACGTACTCCATCACGAAGTACGGCTGACCAAGCACCGTCGCGCCCGCCTCGAACACCTTGGCGATGGCCGGATGATCCATGATCGCGAGCGACTGGCGCTCGGAGCGAAAGCGCTGCACGACCGACTCGTCGTACATTCCAGCCTTGATGAGCTTCAAAGCGACCTGTCGGCGAACCGGCACGATCTGCTCGGCGAGCCAGACCTGACCCATGCCGCCTTCACCCAATCTCTCGATCAGGCGAAATCGCTCCTCGAACAAATCGCCGGGCTTTAAAGTGTTGGCGCGGTCCAGCTCGTCGGAGTCCGCGCCGGCAGGGACCGCCCGCATGAAGCTCGACCGCGCGTCGGCATCGGCGGCCAGGAGCGAATCGACTTCGGCGCGGCAGGGATCGTTTCGGGGACAGGTCTCATCGAGGAACCGGGCTCGCTGCTCCGGAGTGAGTTGCATCGCCTGATGGAGGATGTCCTTGATGCGATCCCAGTGGTCGTCGGTCATGACGATTTGGATCGGCTCAGCTGTCGATGCAGCCACGCACGGGCCGTTGACCAATCGCGATCCACGGTGGCACGCGACATCCCGAGCACTTCGGCCACCTCCGGAGAGGTGAGGCCCCCGAAGAACTTCATATCGACGATCTTCGCCTGTCTCTCGTCGATGCCATACAGATCGTCGAGGGCGTCATTCAGCGCGATGAGCTCCGCGTCATCGGTGATCGGCAATCCCTCCAGATACTCCGTCGAGATTCGCACGCCGCCGTCGCGCTTGACGGCTCCGCGCTCGCGCGCATAGTCGACGAGGATCTGTCGAATCAGGCGCGAGGCGATCGCGATGAAATGCGGCCGATTCCTGAGCTCCGCGGGCTGGTTGCCCATGAGCCGCAAGAACGCCTCGTGCACCAGCGCGGTGCTCTGCAGCGTGTGGTCCGGCCGCTCGCGCTGCAGATGCTGTCGAGCGACGCGCCGCAATTCGTCATAGACCAGAGGCAAGAGCTCGGTGAGCGCCTTTTGGTCGCCCTTGGTCCAGTGACGCAGGAGCATCGTGACCTGGCCGGATTGATCGTCTGCCATGAACGCTAACCATCCCCGGTACGCAAAGGATCGTATGCGCGCGACCCGAAGGCCGTCAAACCGGCCGCGAGGCGCGTTTTCGAGTGCTCTGCCCGCCTCGCAACGCACCCCGTCGAGACAACATAACGCGAGCGACGGCGCGCATTGTGGTGCATCGCACCATGGGGCACCCGGCCTGTCCGCAGCGACCACCCGGCGACAGAGGTCGCGGGCGATGCGAGGCGATTCACCGCTTCTTTACGCATCCCATTGGTGACGGCCGATATCGGCCACCAACAAGCTCAACCGACCAAGGAGATTCTCATGCGTATCAAGATCATCACACTCGCCGGCCTGCTGGCGTTCAGCGCGGGCACGGCGGTCGCGCAAACCCCGGCTCAGGCCGCTCAGGACGTCCAGCAGTACAACCAGGACATCCAGCAGCTCAACCAGGACGTTCGCAATAACGTCGGTGACATGCGCAAGGACCAATGGGATGCCGCACACGATCGGCGCGATATCGATCGCGACGACACCCTGCGCAATGCCGACAAGCTGCGCGAGGAGCGCGACCTAGCCGCCGGTAACCTCAAGGGCGCCGAGTATTGGAACCAGCAGCGCAAGGACGAGAATGCCGAGATTCGGCACGACAAGCGAGACCTCGCTCATAGCCTGCACGATATTCGCAACGACAACAGGCGCCTCGCGAAGGACGTCAAAGTCCGTCATCACGACATCGACAAGCGCAATCGGGCCGCTCGCAAGGTCTGATCCGCAACACCACCACCCTGAGTGTCGCGACGAGGATGAAGGTCCTCCTCGCGACACTTTTTTTCGCGCGGCCGCGCGGAGCTCGAGCGATCCCGGGCGATCTAAGCATTAGAATAGAGGCAAGGGCTTGATCAGCAGTGAAGATCTCGGGCAAGCATTATCGCACCATCTGGCCGACGCCTAGCGGCGCGGTGCGGGTCATCGATCAGTCGCGCCTGCCGTTCGAGTTCGTGACGGTCGATCTCGAAAGTCTCGAGGACGCCGCGCACGCGATCCGCCACATGACGGTGCGCGGCGCGCCGCTGATCGGAGCGACGGCTGCGTACGGCATCGCGCTTGCCTTGCGACAAGACCCCTCGGACGACTGTCTGGAGAGTGCGGCACGGGTGCTGAAGGCTACTCGCCCGACCGCCCAGAACTTGGCCTGGGCGCTGGCGAGGATGCGCCGAGCCCTCGCCGTGGTCGCGCCCCGGGAGCGTGCCGAGGCCGCGTATCGAGAGGCGGGGCTCATCTGCGACGCCGACGTCGAGCAGTGCCGATGCATCGGCGCTCACGGCATGGAGATCATCCGCCGACTGGCCGAAACTACCGGACGCCGCCTCAACATTCTCACTCACTGCAACGCTGGCTGGCTTGCCTGCGTCGATTGGGGCACGGCGCTCTCGCCCATTTACATGGCACACGACGCCGGGATTTCGATACACGTGTGGGTGGACGAGA
>DATHCO010000259.1:0-4347 GCA_035319505.1 Steroidobacteraceae bacterium
GTTGATTCCGAGGCGCTGACAGGTCTGCCAAACACGGAAGGCGCTGTGAGGCATATCGAGGTGCGTGACCCCGAGGTGCGCGAACGCATCGATCACCGCATTGCTGAAACAGGGAATCCCGCCGACGTGTGGCGACTCGGCGACGCCCTTTGCCCCGATCGGATGGTGCGGGCAGGGAGTCACGGTGTGGTCGGTCTCCCAGTGCGGTGTCTCCATCGAGGTAGGCAAGAAGTAGTCCATGAGGCTGTTGCCCAGGTGATTGCCGCTCTCGTCGAACGGAATCTGCTGGCCCATCGCCACGGCATAGGCCTCCGTCAATCCACCGTGGATCTGACCCTCGATGACCATCGGATTGATGCGAGTGCCGCAGTCGTCGAGCGCATAGAAGCGTCGAACCTTCGTCTCACCGGTAAATTTGTCGATGTCGACCACGCAGAGGTAGGCGCCGAACGGATAGGTGAGGTTCGGCGGGTCGTAGTAGGTGACGGCATTCAGGCCCTGCTCCATCCCGGGGGGAATATTACCGGTGTGGGCGACCATGCAGATCTCCTTCATGGTCTTCGCCTGGCTCGGGTTCCCTTTGACTTTGAAGCGATCGATTTCCCATTCGAGATCGCCCTCTCCCACCTCGAGCAGATGCGCCGCGATCTTCCGCGCCTTGTCCTTGATCTTGCGCGCGGCTTGTGCGGCGGCGGCTCCTGCCACGGGCGTCGAGCGCGAGCCCCAGGTGCCTGCGCCATAGGGGGCCTTATCCGTGTCGCCTTCCTCGATCACGATGTCGCTCGAGGGCAGCCCGAGCTCCGTCGCGATGATTTGCGCGTAGGTGGTCGCGTGACCCTGACCCTGGCTCATCGTCCCGAGACGGGCGATGACGCCGCCGGTCGGATGGATGCGAATGTCGCAACTGTCGAAGAGGCCCACGCCCAGGATGTCGCATACCTTGGTGGGTCCGGCGCCCACGATCTCGGTAAAGGTCGAGATACCGATCCCCATGAGCGTCGGACAGCTCGGGTCGGCGCGCTTGGCCGCTTGCTCGCGGCGCAGCCCCTCATAATCGACGGCTCGGAGCACCTTGTCGAGCGCCGCATGGTAGGCGCCACTGTCGAGCGTCCAGCCAAACGCTGTCGTATACGGGAACTGCTCGGGCTTGACGAAGTTGCGGCGGCGAATCTCAGCTTTGTCGATGCCGACTTTTTGCGCGAGCACGTCCATCATGCGCTCGATCAGGTAAACCGCCTCGGTCACGCGCAGCGAGCAACGGTAGGCAACGCCGCCCGGCGCTTTGTTCGTATATACCGCGTCGACGCGGCAATAGGCATTCGGGATCGCGTACGAGCCCGTACAGATCGAGAATAGCCCCGCGGGGAGCTTGCTCGCGGAGACATGCGAGTTGAACGCGCCGTGATCGGCGAGCGCCGTGAAGCGCAGGCCTTTGATGCGACCGTCCCGATCGGCCGCGAGCTCGCCGACGCAGTGGTAGTCGCGCGCAAAACCCGTCGTCGAGATGTTGTCGATGCGCGATTCGATCCACTTGACCGGTAGCCCGGTCACGATCGAGGCGACCGTGGCTACTACATAGCCCGGATAGATCGGCACTTTGTTGCCGAAGCCGCCGCCGATATCGCCGCCGACGACACGAATCTTGCTTTCCGCAACGCCGGACAGCATCGCCAGCACCGTGCGAAACAAGTGCGGAATCTGGGTGGTCACGTGGAGCGTCAAGTACCCGGTTGCCTTGTTGAACGATGCCACGCAGCCGCAGGTCTCGATCGGGCAGGGGTGCACGCGCGGGTTCAAGATCTCCTCACGCACCGTGACGGCGGCGCCCGCGAATGCCGCGTCAGCCGCCGCCCTGTTGCCGGCCTCCCAGGTGAATATGTGATTCGGATGCGTCCGCGGGCCGTGGCCCACCTCCTTCTTGTCGGCGATATCCTCACGGATCACCGGCGCGCCGGGCGCCAGCGATTTCTTCGGGTCGACGATCGCCGGCAATTCCTGATACTCGACCTCGACCAGCGCCACTCCGTCAAAGGCGGCGTGCCGGTCGGTCGCGAGCACCATGGCAACCTCCTGATACTGGAAGCAGACCTTCTCGTCGCCGAGCACCGCCTGCACGTCCCCGCCGACCGTCGGCATCCAATGCAACTTGACGGGCTTCAAGTCATTCGCCGTGAGCACCGCCACCACGCCGGGCGCGGCCAGCGCCTTGCTCTTATCGATCGAGACGATTCGCGCGTGCGCATAGGGACTGCGCACGATGGCGCCGAACAGCATGCCGGGCAGCTTGATGTCATCGATGTAGGTGCCCTGACCGCGGATGAAGCGCGCGTCCTCCTTGCGCAGGAGCGAGCTGCCCAGTCCTTGAAGTTTTTGCTCGCGTTCCTTGAGTTCCGAGGTTTCGCTCATGGTATATCTCCGTTGCGGCCTTGGGGGCAGCTCGCCCCTCAGGCGGCTGCCCGCGCAGCCGACAGCTTCTTGGCGGCCGAGAGGACCGCCTTGACGATGTTCTGATAGCCCGTGCAGCGGCAGAGATTTCCAGCCAGGCCGTAGCGGACCTCCTCCTCGCTGGGGTTCGGATTCTCTTGGAGCAGCCGGTACGCGCGCATCACCATGCCCGGCGTGCAGTAGCCGCACTGCAATCCGTGCTCCTCGTGAAAGGCCTGCTGGATCGCGTGCAGCGCGCCGCCGCGCTCCAGGCCCTCGACGGTGAGCACTTGCGCGCCGTCGCATTGGACGGTGAGTACCGTGCAGGCTTTCACCGACATGCCGTTGCAGTCGACCGTGCACGCTCCGCAATGCGAAGTCTCGCAACCGATGTGCGGCCCGGTGTGGGCGAGCTTCTCACGCAGCGTATAGATCAGGAGCTCTCGAGCCTCGACGTCCACCTCGACGTCGTTGCCGTTCAACTTGAAGCGCACGTGATGTGTCTTGGCCATGGCTCACCCCTCGCTCGCGTTCCTCAGCCCTTGGCGCGGGCCGCCGCCGCCTGCAGTGCACGGCGCGTCATCTCCCCGCACATCGCCCTCTTGTACGCCGCATCGCCACGCTGATCGGGCGCGGGCTCGCAGATGCTCATCGCCCGCTGTGCCGCCTCGTTGAGGCTTCGCTCGTCGAGGGACTTGCCGATCAATGAATCCTCGGCGGCCTTGGCCTTGAGCGCGGTCGGTCCCACGTTGGTGAGGGCGATCGAGACCCTGGCAACTTTCCCACCCTTCATTTGGAGCAGCACGGCGGTCGCCGCAGTCGCGAAGTCACCGGTCTTGCGCTTGAGCTTCTGGTACGACCAACCGCTCCCGGGTGCAGGAATGGGAATATGGATCTCAGTGAGAATCTCCTCGGCAGCGAGCTGGGTCGAAAAGGGGCCAAGGAAATATCCGTCTGCTTTGACGGTTCGCGCGGCTCGAGGACCCGTCAACACGAAGGAGGCGTCGAGCGCGATCATCAGCGCGGGATGATCGTTGCCCGGATCCCCGTGCGAGATGTCTCCGCCGATCGTTCCCTTGTAGCGCACCTGGGGATCGCCGATCAAACCTGCGCCCTCCGCGAGAAGCGGCACCTTGCTCCTCACGAGGAGCGAGCTGATCAGGTCGGCTTCCGTGGTCATCGCGCCCACGATCAAGCTCCCGCGTTCCTCGCGAATCCCGCGCAACTCCGGGATGCGCGCGAGGTCGATGAGATGGGCCGGCTGCGCAAATCGCAGCTTCATCATCGGCAACAAGCTGTGGCCGCCCGCGAGGAGCTTGGCCTCGCTTCCGAGGCCACCCAACAGGGAGAGTGCCTCGCCGATCGAGCGAGGGGTGTAGTAATCGAATGACGGGGGGATCACGGCGGCTCCTTGAAGACGAGGTACTGATCACCCGAAGCGCCTATCTTGCTCGCCGTTTTGACCTCAAATCAATGAGAATCCCCGTCTCGCGCCGGGTAGTGCCGAGCTCCGGCGCCAGTGCCGAGCTCCGGTGGTGCTGGCCGGCCGGCTTAAGCCCCTGATCGGACTCGAGTATCGGATCAATTCCTACGGAAAGGCGATTCACAAGCCCCTTGGGGTGCGTGCGGAACTCCTCGATGATCTCGGGCGGGGGCTTGACGAAATCCGAGGTCCGGCTCACGCCGAGTCCGGTGAGGCGGCGAGCTTGACGGCGCTCTCCGCAAGCTTGACGAGGATGGGAATTCCGTCCACGACCGGGTCGGCGATCTGCCCGAGGTCGGCACGCAATCGATCCCAGTAGGTCTTGCCGTTCTCGTAGTCTAAGATTGCGGCCATCGTGATCGTTAAACCCGCCGTCGACATCGCCCTAGGTCGCGGTCTACCTGCGACTCGAGGGGGAGCTGCCACCATGACCCGCTGCC
>DATHCO010000260.1:0-8376 GCA_035319505.1 Steroidobacteraceae bacterium
CTTCGGTCGGATTCATCGCATAGAGCGAGGCCAGGGCGGGAATGAAGGTATTGACCTCGCGCGTCTCATTGAGCGCCGCCACGACCGAGCGGGCATAGCCGCGCATCATGCAGCCCTGGTCCGTGAGCCGCACCGGCGTGATCCACTCGCGCAGCTTGTTGATCGCCTTCGACAACGTGCGGCGCCACAGGCTGTCCTGGCGCTGCCTGCGGATCGTGCCGACGTAGTCGTACCCCCGATCGAGCATGTCCACCAACTTGCCGATCTCCTCGGGGGGATTCTGCAGGTCGGCATCGAGGGTGACCACGTAATCGCCGCGCGCGTAGGCGAGCCCCGCCATGACCGCCGAGTGCTGTCCGAAGTTGGCATGAAACAGCACCACCCGGGTCTCATGGGGCCTCTTCTGAAACTGCTGGCGCAGGAGCGCCGCGGAGCGATCCCGGCTGCCATCGTTGACGAATACGCACTCGTAGGAGATCGACAGGGCATCGAGCGCGGGATAGAGCCGCGCGAACAAGCTGGGCAGTACCTGCTCCTCGTTGTAAATCGGGATGACGACGCTCAGCTTCGGCACGTGCGGCCCTTATCGGTCCGCCGCCACCGCGCCCTGCGCCTGGAGCACGGCGAGGAGCTCTGCGGTCTTCGAGCGCAGCAGATCGTGCGACTGGCGGGCCTCGACATTGAGCCTGAGCAGGGGCTCGGTGTTCGAGGGCCGCAGGTTGAAGCGCCAATCGGGAAACTCATAGGATTGGCCGTCGGTGCGGTCGATGTGCAGCGAGCGCGGCGCGTAGCGGGACTCCACGGCCGCCATCGCGGCGGGGGCATCCGGCACCCGGTAATTGAGCTCGCCGCTCACCGGATAGCGCGCGATACGCTCGCCGACGAGCCCCGCCAGCGAGCGGCCCGACTCGCTCAGGATCCGGGCGATGAGGAGCCAGGGAATCATGCCGCTGTCGCAATAGGCAAACCGTCGAAAATAGTGATGCGCGCTCATCTCGCCGCCGTACACCGCATCGACCTCGCGCATGCGCTGCTTGATGAACGCGTGACCGGACTTCGACAGCACCGCTTCGCCGCCCGCCGCCTCGACGATCTCGCGCGTGTTCCAGATGAGGCGCGGATCGTGCACCACCTTGCCGCCGCGCTCGGTCTTGAGCAGCACGGAGGCGAGGAGGCCCACGATGTAGTAACCCTCGACGAAGCGGCCCTCGTCGTCGAACAAAAAGCAGCGATCGAAGTCTCCGTCCCAGGCGACCCCGAGATCCGCCCGATGCGCGCGGATCGCCTCGACGGTCGGTGCTCGGTTCTCCTCGATCATGGGGTTCGGGATACCGTTCGGAAAGCGCCCGTCGGGCTGGTGGTGGACCTTCACGAATTCGAACGGGAGGTGGGGCTCGAGCCGATCCACGATCGGACCGGCACCGCCGTTGCCCGCGTTCACGACGATCTTGAGAGGCTTGAGCTTTCCCACATCGACATAGGAGAGAAGATGGGCGATGTACGCATCGCTCGTGTCGATGCGCTGCTTCGAGCCGCGTCCGGCGCTGAACCGGCCCCGCTCGGCGGCCTCGCGGATCTCCTTCAGGCCGTTGTCGGCGCTGATCGGCCGCGACAGCGCGCGCACGAACTTCATGCCGTTGTAGTCGGGCGGATTGTGGCTGGCGGTGACCATGATGCCGCCGTCGTAGCCGCCGTCGAAGGTCGCGAAGTAGACGCCCTCGGTGCCGCAGGTCCCGATGTCGAAGACATCGATGCCCGAGTCGGCGAGCCCGCGACACACGGCTTCCGCCAGCTCCGCGCTCGACAATCGCACGTCGCGCCCCACCACCACCCGCCGCGGGGACAGAAACTCGGCGTAACCGCGCGCTACGCGGTAGGCGACCTCGTCGTTGAGCTCGGCGGGAATGCGGCCGCGCAAATCATACGCCTTGAAGCAGGTGATCGCGCTCAAGTGCTCGTCCCTTGGCGCCCGTAGCTGTCCTCGAATCGGACGATGTCGTCCTCGCCCAGGTAGGATCCCGACTGCACCTCGACGATGTGCAGCGGCACCTTCCCGGGATTCTCGATCCGATGCGCCGCGCCGATCGGTATGTAAGTGGACTCGTTTTCCGAGAGCAGAAAGCTCTTCTCGCCGCAGGTGACGCGTGCCGTGCCCTGAACCACGATCCAGTGCTCGGCGCGGTGGTGGTGCATCTGCAGGGACAGCACGCCGCCCGGCTTCACCGAGAGGCGCTTCACCTGAAAGCGGTCGCCGGCGTCGAGGCTATCGTAGCTGCCCCAGGGCCTGTACACCTCGCGATGCAAGGCGGACTCGCTGCGGCCGGCTTTCTTGAGCTTCGCGACCAGCTCCTTCACCTCCTGGACGCGTCCCTTGGGAGCGACCAGGACCGCATCCTTGGTCTCGACGATGACGTGCTCGTCCATGCCCACCGCGGCGACGAGGCGGCTGGTCGAATGCACATAGCAGTCGTGCGTGTCGTGGACCAGCACATCGCCCTGCAGTACGTTGCCCTCCTCGTCGGCGGGCAGCGCATCGAACAGCGATGCCCAGGACCCGACATCGCTCCAGCCGGCATCGAGCGGCAGCACCACCGCGGCGTGCGTCTTCTCCATCACCGCATAGTCGATCGAGTCGCTGCGGCATTGCTCGAAGAGCGCCTTATCGACGCGCACGAAATCGAGATCCGTCTTGGCGGCCTCGAGCGCTGCCCGGCTCGCCTCGAGGATGTCGGGGGCGAAGCGGGCGAGCTCGGCGAGGTAGCCCCTCGCCTGGAACACGAACATGCCGCTGTTCCAGAAGTAATCCCCGCTCGCCACGAACTGCTCCGCCACATCGAGCGGGGGCTTCTCGATGAATTGCGCGACCGGGAACCCCGGACCCTCGCCTTCGCCGCGGCGGATGTAGCCGTAGCCGGTCTCGGGGGCATGCGCCACGATTCCGAAGGTGACGAGCTTGCCCTCGGCGGCGAGATGCACCGCGACGCCGGCGGCCTGTTGAAATCGTGCGACGTCGCGGATCACATGATCGGCCGGCGCAACGATCAGGATCGCGTCGGGATCGGCCTTCGAGGCCTGCAAGGCGGCGAGCGCGACCGCCGGCGCCGTGTTGCGCCCGACCGGCTCGAGCAAGATGGCGGCGGCACGAATGCCGAGCGCGCGCAGCTGCTCTGCCACCGCGAAGCGGTGCGCCTCGTTGCACACGATGATGGGCTCGCCCACGCCCTCCACGCCCGCGAGCCGCAGGGCGGTCTCCTGCAGCATGGTGTGGCGGCCGGCGAGCGCCAAGAGCTGCTTGGGATACTTCTCTCGGGAGAGCGGCCACAGCCGAGTGCCGGCGCCGCCGGATAGGATCACGGGAGTCACGCTCGATCGTCGGGCGCTCATCGAAGCTGTCTCAGCGCTCATCAAAAAGCCGCTTGCCACGGCCGATCGCATAATAGCTGAAGCCGGCGCGTGCCATGTGCGCCGGGTCATAGAGGTTGCGTCCGTCGAAAATGACCGGCGACTTGAGCGCGCCTTTGATGTGATCGAAGTCGGGACTGCGAAACTCGCGCCATTCGGTCACGATCGCGAGGGCGTCCGCTCCCTCGAGCGCCTCGTGGCTGCTCCGGCAGAGCTTGAGATCCGCGCGGTCGCCGTAGATCCGCGCGCACTCCGGCATCGCCACCGGGTCGAAGGCGCGGATCTTGGCGCCCTCCTTCCACAGCGCCTCCATCAGCACACGGCTCGGCGCCTCCCGCATGTCATCGGTATTCGGCTTGAACGCAAGTCCCCAGAGGGCGATGGTCTTGCTGCGCAATTCCTTGAAATGCGCCTTGATCTTGTGGAAGAGCACGAGCTTTTGCCGGTTGTTCACGGCCTCGACCGCCGAGAGGATGCTCTCGGGGTACCCCACCTCCGCGGCGGAGCGCCTGAGCGCCTTGATGTCCTTGGGGAAGCACGATCCCCCGTATCCCACACCCGGATAGATGAAGGCATGGCCGATCCGCGGGTCCGAGCCGATGCCGAAGCGCACCGCCTCGATGTCCGCGCCGCAGTGCTCGGCGAGGTTCGCGAGCTCGTTCATGAAGCTGATCTTGGTCGCGAGCATAGCGTTCGCGGCGTACTTGGTGAGCTCGGCCGAGCGCACGTCCATGACGATCATCCGGTCGTGATTGTGCGTGAAGGGCTCGTAGAGCGTGCGCATGAGCTCGGTGGCCCGCACGCTCGCGGTGCCGACGATCACGCGATCGGGCTTCATGAAGTCCGCCACCGCGGCCCCTTCCTTCAAGAATTCGGGATTCGACACCGTGTCGAAGGGCACCACCGCCCCGCGCGCCTCGAGCGCCGCCGCCACCGCATCGCGCACTTTGTCGGCGGTGCCCACCGGCACGGTCGACTTGGTGATCACGAGCTTGTAGTCCGTCATGTGCTCGCCGATCGTGCGCGCCACGGCGAGCACCGCGGAGAGGTCCGCCGACCCGTCCCCGTCGGGGGGTGTGCCGACGGCGATCAACTGGTACTGGCCGTGCTCGACCCCCTCACGGGAGTCGGTCGTGAAGCGCAGCCGTTCGGCCGCCGAGTTGCGCTGGACGATGCTCTTGAGGCCCGGCTCGTGGATCGGCACCTCGCCGGCGCGCAGCATCTCGATCTTGCGCCGGTCGACATCGACGCAAACCACGTGGTTGCCCGCATCCGCGAGGCACGCACCGGTCACCAGGCCCACATAGCCGGAGCCAAAGATCGTAATTCGCATAAAACTCTGATTTGAAAAGAAAAAGTGACTTGAGAGCCTAGCTGTTTTGGGGGGTCAAGTAAAGACGCACCCGCCAGGGCAGGCGCCGCCCGAAAGGGCGGCGTCTGCCCCCAAGCTCTGAGCCCACTTAAGAGCGAGCAAGCCCCTCGATCGACCCCCGCTAAGGAGAGGCCGCGCGGCCCGGTCCGAGCTCCTGAAGGGCCTCCTTCAGCTCGTGCCGCAGCGCATCCACGTCCGCCACCCGGCGGCTCAGCTCCTTGATCTGGTCGGCTTGCGATTCGATCGTCGCTTGCTGGCGCTGCAGCTCGCTCAGCAACATGGGCGTGAGCTGCTCGTAGCGCACGCCCTGGATCTCGCCTGAGTTATCGCGCAGCACCAGCTCCGGGTACACCTTATCCACCTCCTCGGCAATGAGGCCGTACTGCGGGGTACCGGGGTCCATCTTGTAGTGAAAGGTCACCGGCCGCAGCTGGCGCAGTCGTGACGCGAGCTCCGGCATCGGGGCGATATCGGTCTTGTAGCGCTCGGATGAGCTCTGCACACCGAGCTCGCCGGCGGCATTCACATAGACGGCGCTCCCCCCGGAGATGGTACTGCCGTAGATCCCCGCCACGATGGCTTCCGTCTGAACACCCTGGGTCCCGATCCGGATGAGATTGTTGTCCGCGGCCGCGCCGGCGCTGCCGATCTCGATCGTATTGCTGCCGCTCGCGACGTTGTAGGCGGCCTGGTAGCCCATCGCGATGTTGTTGGAGCCGCTGGCATCGAGATACAGCGCTTGGTAGCCGAATCCGATGTTATTGTTGCCGGTGCTCGTCGAGCGCAGCGCCGCGTAACCGAAGGCCGTGTTGTTCGAGCCCCCTGTGTTGGCGTTCAACGTGAACGCGCCGAAGCCCGTGTTGTAGCCGATCGAGGCGGCGGTGACGGAGGCGAGCGAGTAGGCGCCGACGGCCGTCGAATAGTTGCCGCTCGGATCGGTGACGAGCGCGTGATAGCCGACGGCGGTGTTGTACCCCGTCGAGCCGTTGTTCGTGGTGAGCGCGGCGGCTCCCACCGCCGTATTGCCGCTCGCGGCGAGGGCAGAGACCAGCGCCGAGGTGCCGACGGCCGTGTTGTTGCTCCCCGTCGTGTTGTCCTCAAGCGCGTTCCAGCCGACGCCCACGTTGCTGGCGCCGCTCGTGTTCTCCCAGAGCGCCGAATAGCCCCAGCCGGTGTTGTTCGAGCCGCTCGTATTGTGCTGCATCGTGCCGACACCGCCCGCGCTGTTCTCGTCGCCGTTCACGTTCTCGTAGAGCGCTCCGGCCCCGATGGCGGTGTTGTTGTAGCCGGTGGTATCGGCGGGGAGCGCGTTATTGCCGATCGCGGTATTCTGGTAGCCCGTCGTCACGGCGCTCAGCGCGTTGTTCCCGAGGAGCGAGTTTCCGAGCGTCGCATTGCTGAAATACGTCCAGGACACGTAGCCGGTGGCCGTATAGGACGACGAGGCGCTGTTGGTGACCACGAATGAATCGGTCCCGTTGACCACCAGATACACATCGCCCGAGTAGTCGATCTGCACGATATTGGTTCCCGCCGTGCCGGAATAACTTTCGGTGATCGTGCCGTTCTCATTCGAGTTGAGTCCGACCCATTGCAGGAAGGCGCCCGACTCGCGCTCCATGACCACTTGACCCACGCCGCGAAAGCCGCCCGTCGTCACGGAGCCCATGACCAGCACCGGAACATCGGCCGGCGGTGTGATCGGCGCCGAGCTTGCCCCGGGAGCGAGATTGAACGTGATGTATCCCCCAATCGGCGCTCCCGTGAGCGCCTGCGCATCGGCTCGTGAGAGGCAAAAGAGCGACGATGCCACGACCAGGGCTGCCAAAACGCGAAATTTGTTGCGCTTCTCCATGAGTGTCATCCTCTAAGTTTGTTGATATTTCCTTCGAGATTGTGGAGCTGCCTACCGTTAGGAACCGCTTGAGGCCTCAAATGTAGAGTGCGTCTTCTCCTTAGGGTTGAAGGCGTTGATGCCAGGGGTGGGATTGGAGCTTGCGCTCCCAGGCCAGTGAGCTCTCGACGATGGACGCGAGGTTATCATAGCGCGGCTGCCAGCGAAGTTCCGCTCGGATGCGCTCGGCGCGCGCCACGAGGACGGCAGGATCTCCTGCCCGCCGCGGCTCCTCTCGGATGGCGAGGCGCCGTCCGCCCACCTTCTCGACCATCGCCAGGACCTCGCGCACCGAGTAGCCGTGCCCATAGCCCACGTTGAGCGTGGTGGAGCGACCGTCCGCGCGCAGGTGCGCGAGCGCGCGCAGATGCGCGTCGGCGAGATCCTCGATGTGCAAATAGTCGCGAACCCCCGTCCCGTCCGGCGTCGGGTAATCGGTCCCGAAGATCGCCACGTGGGAGCGCTTGCCGACCATCGCTTCGCAGGCCACTTTCGTGAGGAGCGTTGCCCCGGGCGTCGACTGGCCGATGCGCCCGGTCGGGTCGGATCCCGCGACGTTGAAATAGCGCAGCGCCACGTAGGAGAGCGGATTCACCGCCGCCACATCGCGCAGCATCCACTCGCTCATGAGCTTCGAGGTGCCGTAGGGATTGATGGGACGGGTCGGGGAGTCCTCGCCGGCGTAGCCCGATTCGGGAATGCCATAGACGGCCGCCGTCGAGGAGAACACGAAATGGCGGACCTTGCACTCGATGCAGGCCTCGAGGAGGCTGCGCGTCGAGCAAGTGTTGTTGCCGTAGTACTTGAGCGGCAACGCCACGGATTCCGGCACGATCGTGTGGGCCGCGAAGTGCATGACAGTGTCGATCCGTCGCTCGGTCAATAGCCGTGAGACGAGGGCCTTATCGCCCACCTCGCCGACCACGAGCTCCCCATGGGTCACCGCCTGCCGAAACCCCTTGACCAGGTTGTCGAGCACCACCACGGTCTCGCCCGCCTCGCCGAGCTGGCGCAGCACATGACTGCCGATGTACCCCGCCCCGCCGGTGACGAGTAGGGCGCGCCTAGACAAGGCGCCGGTCCCGACTTGGAGGGGCACGGCGCCTCACGGATGCGCGGTGTCGGTCGGGCCGGTCGTCGGAGTGTTCCGCACTACGCGGCGGACTTTCAAATTGGTCACTTTGCGATCGTCCACCGGCGCAGTCGCCTGGCGCGCCCAGACCAGATCATGAGGCTCGGGCGCCGGCTTGTATTCGACCACGACCTCGGAGAGCAGCTGCAGCGCGCGCGGACAATCGAAACGGTTCATCGATCCCAGGATCTCATCCAGCATCCATTGAACCCGTTCCCAGGGCAACGAGTGCTCGATCGCGCGCAGGATCATCGGGTGCTGGGTTCCGGTCACGTTGTTGCCGATCAAGAGTTCCTCGTAGAGCTTCTCCGCGGGACGCAGGCCCGTGTAGGCGATCTCGATGTCACCGTCCGGATTCTGCTCGTCGCGCACCGTCATTCCCATGAGGTGGATCATGCGTCTCGCCAGATCGCAAATACGCACGGGCTTACCCATGTCGAGCACGAAGACCTCGCCGCCGTCGGCCATGGAGCCGGCTTGAATCACGAGCTGCGCCGCCTCCGGGATGGTCATGAAGTAACGGATCACCTCGGGATGCGTGACCGTCACCGGCCCCCCCGCTTGGATCTGCTCCTG
>DATHCO010000261.1:0-5019 GCA_035319505.1 Steroidobacteraceae bacterium
ACCCGGAGGTTGAGATGTACGTGTCGATACCCGTCGTCATCGTGGTGCTGTTGTTTCTGATCTCGTTCATCCGCGTCCTGAACGAATACGAGCGCGGGGTGATGTTCACCTTCGGCCGGTTCACCGGCGTGAAGGGACCGGGACTCGTGGTGGTCTTTCCCATCGTGCAGCGCCTGAGCCGAGTGGATCTTCGGGTCGTGGTGCTCAATGTGCCTCCGCAGGATGTGATCACGCGCGACAACGTGTCGGTGAAGGTGAGCGCGGTCGTGTACTTTCGCGTCGTCGATGCCGGCCGCTCGATCCTGCAGGTGACCCAGCCGATCGAGGCCACGAGTCAGTTTGCCCAGACGACGCTGCGATCGGTGCTCGGCCAGCACGAGCTCGACGAGCTGCTCTCGCAGCGTGATCGGCTGAACCAGGACATCCAGAGAATTCTCGATCAGGCGACCGACGCCTGGGGCATCAAGGTGACGAGCGTCGAGATCAAGGACGTCGACATCAACGAGTCGATGATCCGGGCGATCGCACGGCAGGCGGAGGCGGAGCGCATCCGCCGGGCGAAGATAATTCACGCCGAGGGAGAAAAACAGGCCGCGGCAATGCTGGTCGAGGCGGCAGGTGCGCTGCGGCAGCAACCGCAAGCCTTGCAGCTGCGCTATCTGCAGACGCTTGCGGACATTTCGAGCGAGAAGAGCTCCACCATCGTATTTCCGCTGCCTCTCGACTTGATCAAGCCGTTGCTCGATCGCGGCGCAGAGAGCTCCTGATCCCGGGGAGTCGGGCGGGAGCGGACCAGCCCTCTCGGTGGGCTCGGAGCGCGGATTGGACATGCGGCTCGCCGGATAGTGAGCGGGGAGGCCGGTGCCCTCTATGGCCGCGAGGCGCCCGCGCAAGGCCGCGATTTGCCCGCACGAAGCCGCCGCGAAGCGCTCGCGAGTTGATCTCCTCGGGGCGCGTTCCTCTCAGTCCCCCAGTCTCCCGCCCCCGGGACAGCTGAAGTCCTTCGCCGCCTTCGGCGGCGGAGGCGGTATCAACTTCCAGCCGGGGGGAATGTCGAACTGCACCGGCGGTATCGGTCCCGCGGTGATCGACTGGGTTTCCATCGTGAACTGCGCTGCCCGCACCATGCCGGGCGGCAAGGTTCCGCCCGGCCCCGATGCAGTCGAGGCGCTCGAGGCGGAGTCGGACTTTTTCTTGAACAGGCCGCCCATCAACTTGCTCCCGAGGGCGCTCGCCGCCGAGCTCACGCTCGTCGGGGGCGGGGAGCTCGACCCCTGGCTGCCCTCGCTCGCGGCGCCCGCGGTGTTCTGCTGCTGTGCCTTCGCGGAGCTGCAGTGCTCGCCGCCGAAGGCAATGCGAACGGCGGATTTCAGGGGGTAGCCCTGCAGCCCGCCCGCTTTACCCGAAAGCTGCTTGAGGCTTGCGGCATACGGCGCGAGGAACTGCTGCATCTGCTTCTGGACCAAAGAGTTCTTGTCATCGAGCCCGAGCTTGTGCAGATAAGCCTTCTGGAATGCGCGCTTATCGTCGAGCCCTGCGATCTGATCCTGCGTGAGCCACGCATCCATCCCGATCAGCGTGTCGCAGGTATCGCCGGTATCGCTGTTCACGCAGCTCTCCGTCATGGTGACCTGCGTGAGCCTCGTGTCGTGCCCCGCGACGGTCGCGTGTTGATCCGTGACGTTCACGTCGAATTTCGGGGGCTGCATCTGGCACTTCGAGGTGTCCGGCCCCGGCGCAGTGTTGTGCGCGGCCGGGCACTGCTTCATCTTCTCCATCATGGCCTGCGCCTCCTGCTCCGCCGCTTGGCGCTGCGCCGGGGTCAAGAAGGGAGTCTCGCGATATTCCTGCTTCTTCGGCTCCAGATGCCACTCGAGGTCGCGGTCGAGGCGGATGATCTCGCCGCTCTGAGCATTGCCGCACAGGAGCGACATGAACCCTTCACAATGGAGCGTACTATCGCGACGTTGCTTGTCCGCGGTGGTGAGCTCGGTGGAGGTTCCGTTCGCCTTGATGACGCTCAGATCGAACGTCGATTGTTCCTGGATGGTCACATCGGCTCGCGCTGAGCCCGGAGTCGAGAGAGCCGCCGAGGCCAACGCGATGAATGCCGGCGCCAGCGCGCCGAGAGTTCGGCTGGTGTGCATGCTATTCCCCCTTCATGCGCTCCGCGAATGCGGAGCATTCCCCTCGGTACCCAATGATACACGCTATCCGATGCAGCGCTGAAGGCCCTCAACGCCGCGCGTGCAGGCTCTACCCGGCCAGAGCGATGAGGCATTTCTCGGCGGTCTTACGCATTACCGTGTGGAGTCACCACGAGGAGAGATCCATGCGTCGCCTTGTCTCTTTAGCGCTATCGGCAGCGCTCGCCCTCACGTTCACGATGACCGCAGTGCACGCGGATGCCCCGGCCGGTCAGGGATCCGGTGCGGTCAAGCTTCCGGCTCCGCCAGGACCGAACGCCGGACTGCATCATCATCCGAAGCACCCGCGGCCGGGGCCGACGCCGCCACAGAAGAAACCCCGATCGAAATGATCGCGAGGCAGGGCGTGCGCGCGGGTCCTCGGGCGAGAATAGCTCGACGTCAGAATTGATCGGCGTCAGTACAGCTCGACGTCGCGTGCCATCTCTTTGCCGTCCAATTGTCCGTCGGCCACCAGTTTCTCGTACTGCCGAACTTGGTTGCGGCCGCTTGCCTTGGCGTGATAGACGGCTCGGTCGGCACGGCCCAGCGCGCTCGTCGGGCAATCCCCCGCAATGATCTCGGTGAAGCCGACGCTGATGGTCACGTAGCCCACCTGGGGAAAGTGATGGCCGGCCACGTTAGCGCGAAATCGCTCGAAGACCAGTGCGGCGTCCGCGGCGCTGTCGCACTGCAGGAGCACGACGAATTCTTCGCCCCCGAATCGATAGAGCTGATCTTCAATCCGAAAGGAGCTGCGCATCAGGCGAGAGAGCAGCAGCAGCACCTCGTCACCGATCAGATGCCCGAACTTGTCGTTGACCGCTTTGAAGAAGTCGATGTCGATCATGCCGACCCACCGCCGGGATTCGGGTCCCTTGCGGCGCCGCTCGACCTCGGCCGCCGGCAGCATGACCTGGGCGGATCGATAAAAATTCTCGTCGAAGGTCTTGCGGTTGAGCAGGCCCGTCAAGGTGTCGCGCTCGCCGTAGTCGAGGACGCTCTGAAAATTGCGATACACCTGCAGCACGCCGCGGATCAGATTCTGCGCATCGGCGTCGAGGGGGGCGGTGCTCTCAACCTCGAGCACGCCGACGATCTCGCGGTCGGCCGCGAGCGGGAATAGGCACACATGAGCGCTCGCGCGCTCGGACTGGACGATCTCTCCCGCCAGGGCCCGACAGCGCTCGGGGTACTCAGCGACGCGCGGCAGCTCGGCGAGCTTCGCCCAAATCGGATCGGCGCTCGCGACCAGATCGTCGGCTCGTTGACGGGCGCGCGTCACCCAGCGCAGATCGTGCGCCTCGCCCACCGTCCGGTAGATCGCCACCGAGAGCGGCTGCAGCATCTCCCGGAAGGCGGCCGCGAGCGTGACATCGAGCATCTCACGGTCTCGAAAGCCCGTGATCTCAGCGAGATAGTCGACGATTTGGGACATTCGGTCTGATGTGGCTGGTTGCTATCAGGGGCGCAAAATGACGGCCGAAGGCCCAAACGTAGCCCTCCCTCATCGACGTTATCGGCACCCTCGGCGCGCAAGTAAGGCACCCGAGCCGCAGAATCCGAGAACTGATTCACGGAACGAGCCGACTAGCTTCACGCCGGTGGCGATACCTTGCCGCCCATCGAGTCGAAGTCCGCAATCAACTGGCTCCAGTCGAAGCCGGCCGGGGCCTTTTGCGTGGCCTTGCTGATCCCGTCCTGGCTCACCACGGTGTAGAGCGCACCGTGCGATTTGTGCGCTCCGTACTTCGCGATGGCTTGGTCGGTGAGGAGCCCCGTCATGCCCCAGGTATCGATGGTGATTCCCTTAGCCCCGTATCCGACCCCCACGACACAGTGGCCGTTGTTGGGGTCCGAGGCGCCGGCAACGTCCCACACGAAGCCCGACTCCGAGGGCATCGGATTGATCCATGCATCGGGAAGCTCGAGGCCGAAGTACAGATTCTCGAACAGCCACAGCGCCGTTCGGTACTCCGTCGGATCGGCCACGTTCACCGAGAGCCATCCCGCGATCTGGTGCTGGCCCACGGGCGCGCCGTTGTTCTCCCAATAGTTGAGTGCGGTCTGCTCGTCGCATCCCCGATCGGTCGCGGGATCACCCGGAACGTATCCGCCGATCGCGCTATAGAGCGTCGTGATCTGCTGGTTGGTGTAGATGAACAGATCCCCCGCATTGCCGGTGAGCACGCCGACGACGTGCCCGATTCCCGCGATGACGCAATCGCCGAGCGCGTCGTTCTCGTACACGTTGGCAAGGGCGCCGGCGGCGGCCTTGGTGTAATCGCACGCGGGCGGCGGAGCGGGCATGGAGCGCATGAGATAGTTGTGCAGGCTGAATCGCGGGCAGCGCGCGATCGGCCGCGTGCGCCCGAGCTTATACGTGCGATTCGAGGTGGGATGCTTGATCGTCTTGACGGCCATGATCGTCGACCTCCTTGTGGTGCTCCAGTGGATACGAGGCGATGAACCCAAGAGCTCAACGCCGATTCGTTCGGCGAGCTCGCGTGCGCGGCGATGCTTTGCCGCGCTTCGCGGCTCGATGGTCGAGGAGCGTCTGCACGGCGCTTCTCAAGAAGCGATGAACCTCGTCTTGTGAGCCGGGTGTGACCGCGGGCCACGCGCCGGGCAAGCCGCCGGTGCGCCTGCGCCAGTGGCGCGCCATCTCGCTCATCACGTCGTCGGGCGCCGCCCGGGTGGGATCCACGGGCGGCGCGCGCGAGGCGGGCGAACCGAGAGTCATCGGCGCATCGGTGCGCGGAGCGGAGAGGAAAAGGCTCTCGAAGGTCGCGGCGGCGGCGTCGCGCTTGGTCAGCGGGGCGCCAATCCCGAA
>DATHCO010000262.1:0-3360 GCA_035319505.1 Steroidobacteraceae bacterium
TGCGGCGTCTTGTCGCCCGGATGTGCGGCTATCGATGGGTTCCGTTCGACCCCGCGCTGCGCGAGCGGGACGGCGAGCCGGCGCGGCGGGAAGCCTGGCTGAGGGACCAGTATCAGCATCCGGAAGAGCACCGGCACACCCTCGGCGAAGTGCAGGCCTGGTTCAAGGAGACTGGCGTCGAGTTCGTGCGAACCTATCCGAGCGCACTTCTCGGCGAGGATCCGGACGATCTGCTCGCCACGGCCGCTGACACTTGGAGTCCTGAAGCCTGGTTGGTACAGCTCGCCTGGATGAGGAGCCTGGGGCGTGAGGGCGGGCTGTTCATCACCGTAGGCCGCCGGCGGCCGACATGAGCCGTCGCCTCCTCATCGAGGGTTCATTGGCCGGCTCGGGGCTTGCCTTGATGCTGCTCTCGCTCGCAGCGGACCAGAGCTGGTGGGACGGGCACTTCATGCCCATCTTTGCCCTGGAACGCGCGACCCTGGTGGCAGCGGAGCACACGACGCGCGGGCTTCTCGCCCTATCCGGCGCCGCGCTCACGCTTCTCCTTCGCCGCCCGCTCGCAGCCCTAGTGAGCCGAGCCACTGTCGGCGGCACGCTACGAATCATCGCGGCGATCGTGTTGGCACTCGGTGCCAGCGAGCTGATGCTGCGGACTCGACCGCTGCACCCTCACGATGCCGATCCCTTGCAGCAGGAGCCGCGACGTCATGCCGACGCCCGGCTCGGTTGGACATTCGTGCCCGCGCGATCGGTCGTGGCGCAGGAGGCGGGTCGCCGTGTCCCGTACAGCTTCGATGCCGCGGGTTATCGGGTGTCAGGGCCTGTGGCAGCGGTGGACACCGACAAGCCGACGATTCTCTTCACTGGCGAATCCATCATCGCCGGATTCGGTCTCCTGTGGGAGGAGACGATACCCGCCCGCGTGAGCGCACTGTTGGGGGTTCAGAGCGCCAACTTGGCGGTGTCCGACTATAGCAGCGACCAGTCCTATCTGCGCCTGGCAAGGGAGCTGCCGCGCTTTCGCGAGCCAGTCGCAGTGGTGACACTGTTCATGCCCTCACTGTTCGATCGCAACCTGCTCGACAATCGGCCCCGCGTGGCAGCCGGGCTCATCTGGCAACCTGCCGAGCAGCACTGGCGCCTTGCCGCGCTGCTGTCCTGGCTCTTTCCCTACCGCAGCAGCGCCCTCATCGAGCAGGGGATTTTGCGAACCCGCGAGAGCCTGCGCTCATTCGTCGAGCTCGCTCGGACACGGGGCGCGGAGCCGCTGATCGTCGTACCGCAACGCGGTCCAGAGAGCGAAACCGAGAAGATGCTGCGCCGGCGCGTCCTGGATGCGGCCGGATTGCCGTACGTGCAGGTGCAATTTGATTCGAGCTGGCATCTGTCGGGCGATCCGCACCCCGATGCACGTGCTGCCCGGGTCATCTCAATTGCGGTAGCGGAGCGACTGCGCTCGGCCCGGATCACGGCGACGGAGCAAGCCGGCGTGATTGCGTTTGGTTCAGCGCCGACAGATAATTTCTAACCGTGCGCGAACGGTATTCAATCAAATGAGCGTCCATCCCATGAGTGAGCTCAACGACGCATTGGCTCAAATCAGCACGGTCCGCAGCCAGCTGGCCCGGGTCACGCGCTTTCACGGATATGGGCCCGCTTCGATCGCCGCGGGCGGCCTGCTCGCGCTCGTGGCCGCCGGCCTCGAGGCGCGCCTCGCGAATCAGTCACAGGTGGGGCTGTGGCCATTCATCGGCACATGGACGCTCATCGCCGTACTCGCGATCTCGTTCGCCGTGATGGAGATCGTGAGGCGAACGAAGCGAGCGCATTCATCGCTCGCCATAGAGATGATGCAAGCCGCCGCCACGCAATTCCTGCCGGCCATCGGGGCCGGTCTGCTGTTCACCGTTGTGCTCGTGCACGTCAGTCCGGATGACGGCTGGATGCTCCCCGGGCTTTGGCAGATATTCTTCGCTCTCGGAATCTTTGCTTCCTGCCACATCCTGCCGCGCGCGACCTTCGCCGCCGGCGCTTGGTATATGATCGCCGGCCTCGCTTGCCTGATGATCGGAGGGCGCACGCACGCGCTCTCGCCGTGGGAGATGGGCATTCCGTTCGGAATCGGTCAATGTCTGGTCGCGACAATCCTGCGGATCGGTGACAATGAAGAGAGCTAACGGCAAGTCCCACAAAGGGCCTCGCTTCTCTTACGCGGGCCTCGATCGCGTGATCCACGAGCGTGCGAGGCTCAGCATGCTCACCTCGCTCATGTCGCACCCCGCCGGGTTGTCCTTCGCGGAGCTCAAGACGCTCTGCGCGCTCACCGACGGTAATCTAAGCCGACACCTGCAGGTGCTCGAGTCCGAGAGGCTCGTCGCGAGTGCAAGGACGATCGAGCGTAACCGGCCCCTTACCCGCTGCCGCATCACGCCGCTCGGGCGCAAACGCTATCTGCAGTACGTCGACGTACTCGAGCACGTGGTGCACGACGCGACCCAGGCCATCAAGGGGCATGACAGGACCACTGCGGACCCGTTGCCGCGCCGCGTTTTCGCAAGCTGACCGAACGAACCCCGCTCGCCTCGCTCTACGCTGCGGCGCACACCCCCGAGATCTGGACTGCAGCTGGAGTGCGCACTAAGGTTGGACTATTTGGAGGGCGGGACACGCGCAGACATGGAGATGCCAGACCTATTGAATCGACTGCGCCAAATCCAGACGGAGATACTGGCTCTTGATGTGTCTGTCCGTTTGGCAGACCTGGACGACAACGAGCTGGACCGCATCAGCGAGCTGTTCAAGCTGAACCTGCTGTACAGCGTAAAGGCCACTCACCCGGAAGAGTTCGACAAGACTATGTCGGAGTGGATAAGCCGCCACCCATATCGTACGCTACCGTCGCCTCTCGACATTGCTAGAGTCGTTGCTCGGAGGTCGGACAGCCGCATGGTCAAGGACGCGTTGTCCGCCTATCAGGCTTATATGCATCGCCCGGTCGCTGAGAACGAAGGAGTCTGACGCCGCTTCGCCGCTCGGCAGGGTTGGTCGAGCCGCCTCTAGGAGATTGCCGTGCCGTCGACCGGCCGATGCCTGTGTGGTGCAGGGGACCTCGTCGCCTTGGCAGACGGATCGCCAGGAACGGGGATAGCGGAGCTCAACTACCTCCCCGCCGATGCAACCGACCTCTTCGGCCGCTCGATGGTGCAAAACGGTCTCGCCGATATCGGAGCCATCGCCCGAGTTTGAGCAGGCGCTCCCTGGAGCACTCGAGGGTCAGGGAGGGAGCGGTATTTCGCCGCCTGATCGGACGGGATCAAGTGGGTGGCCCCTTAAATCCCGGAAGCATGGCGCCGATCC
>DATHCO010000263.1:0-2608 GCA_035319505.1 Steroidobacteraceae bacterium
CCCGGCAAGCGCACCGAGATGTGATTGAAGATGAGCTCGGTCCAACCCATGTAGTCGACCAGGTGATAGAAATCGGCGAGCTCGCGGCGCAGGCGCCGCTCGTCCGAGCTCTGCACGCAGGATGCCGAGGGATTGGTCGCCATGATGAGATCCGTTTCGGTTGCCGATGCCGTATCCTAAACCCATTGCGCGCGCAAAGGGCATCATCGCAGGCGGCGGCGCTCGAATTTGCGGGGATCCAGGAAGTCGGCGAGAATGAGTTGACCTCTGTTTCCCCGCGGGTGCATCGATCATGAAGAAGCCTTTCACTCTCTACGGCAGGGCAGGATCCGGCTCGCTCGCGGTACAAGTGGCGCTCGAGGAAATCGGAATGCCCTACGAGCGGGTCTGGGTCGGTCGAGAACCAGCCGACGTTGCGCGCTTCCGCGAGATCAATCCCACGGGCAAGGTGCCGGCACTAGCACTGCCCGACGGCACCGTCATGTTCGAGTCGGCTGCGATCCTCACGCACCTCGCGCTGCAAAACCCCGATGCGAAGCTCTCCCCGCCGCCGGGCACGACCCGCCATGCCATATTTCTGCAGTGGATGAGCTTCATGTCGGCGAACCTCTATGAGGCGGTGCTGCGCATCTACTATTCGGCGCGCTATTCCTCGCGCGGAGAGCAGGACAGCGGCGTGATTCGTGAGCAGGGAACGGCGGATTTTCTTTCCCATGCTTCTCTCATCAGCCGCGCGCTCAACCCCTACGTGCTGGGTGCCGATTACTCGATCGCGGATGTCTACCTCTACATGCTCGCCTCGTGGTATCCGGATAGAGCCGAGCTCAGCTCTCGTTTGCCGGCCCTCGGTGCGCATTCCGCCCTGGTGCTCGCGCGCCCGGCCGTAACGAAGGTCGAGGCGGATCACGCGGCGCATGCCGAGCAGTAGTGCCTGAGGCAGTGGCTCGGCAGAGCTCTGCGAGCGAGAGCTGCCGGCCGCCGCCGAGCGCCTGATCCGCAACCCGTACGCGCTCATGCGGCGCAGCCCAAGGCGCTGCGCGTCGAGTTTCCGCTCCTGGGATAATGACCGCCGATGGATGTGCACACCGTTGTCGTGGGGGCCGGAGTCGTGGGCCTTGCCGTTGCGCGCGCGCGCGCGATGGCGGGCCATGAGGTCGTCGTGCTCGAGCGCGAGCGGGCGATCGGCACGGCCACGAGCAGCCGCAACTCCGGGGTCATTCACGCTGGCCTCTATTATTCGCCCTCATCGCTCAAGGCGGCGCTCTGCGTACGCGGCAAGGAGCTCCTGTATGAGTTCTGCGCCCGGCGAGGAGTCTCGCACGCGCGATGCGGGAAGCTCATCGTGGCCTCGACGGATGGCGAGACGCCGAGGTTGGGCGAGTACGAGGCGCTTGGACGCGCAAACGGCGCAGGCGCGCTCGACTGGCTCTCGCCCGCGGAGGTCGTTGCGCTCGAGCCCGAGGTGCGTTGTGTGGCCGCGCTGCACTCACTCACCACGGGCATCGTGGACGTCCATGAGCTGATGAGTGCGCTCGCCGCCGATATCGCATCGAGCGGCGGCCACGTCGTGCTCGACTCCGAGCTCGCCCGAGCCGAGCCGATCGCAGCCGGTTTCGAGCTCTGGGTGAATGACGGCTACAGCACGCGATTGAAGTGCCGTGAGCTCATCAATGCGGCAGGACTCGAGGCGCCGGCTGTCGCCGCCCGGATCGCGGGGCTCGCGCCGTCCACGCTGCCCACGGCGCGCTTCGCTCGAGGCCGCTATTACGCGCTGCGCGGCCCGCCGCCGTTCCGGCGGCTCATCTATCCCGTGGCGGATACCCACAGTTTAGGCATTCACGCGACGCTCGATCTGGCGGGACGCGTTCGTTTCGGCCCGGACGTCGAATGGATCGAATGCGTGGACTACCGTTTCGATGAAAGCTCGAGCGCGCAGTTCGCAGCGGCGATCCGACGGTACTATCCCTCGCTCGACGCCTCACGGCTTCAGCCCGACTACACCGGAATTCGACCGAAGATCTACGCGCGCGGCGAGCCAGCGGCGGATTTTCGCATCGACGGACCCGCGGCTCACGGTTTGGAGGGGCTGGTCAACCTGTTCGGCATCGAGTCTCCGGGCCTCACGGCGGCGCTCGCGATCGCCGAGAAGGCGGCGCAGAGCCTCGGCGGGTGAGCGCGAGAGGAGCCGTCGGTGGGCCTGCTCGCGGATCGGGTCGCTCGGCCTGGCCTTCGGGATCCGCGCTAGGCAACTCGCCGCAGAGCCTGCGCCATGCAGTGAATTCCGCCGCCGGTCTTCGAGATCTCGCTCATGTCGACTTCTGCGACCTCGAATCCGTGCGCACGGAGCTTCAGAATCAGCGATCGGCTGGACTTCGGCACGATGGCGCGGCTGCGGCCGAGCGACATGAAATTGCAACCGAGGTTGATCGTGTCCTCGAACGGCACATCGATGATTTCATGCCCTTTCGCCTTCAGCCAGGCAACGATGCCGGGCTCGGTGCAGGCGAGGCAGACGGCGGTGAGCTTGGGGGCGACCGGCACGACCATCAGATCGATGTGCACGTAGTACTCGTCGAAGAAGGCGAGGCGAGTTTCCCACCCCTCCTTT
>DATHCO010000264.1:0-3392 GCA_035319505.1 Steroidobacteraceae bacterium
TCTACGGACACTCGAACCCGGTCGTGCTTGCCGCAATCAAGAAGGCCCTCGACGATGGGATCGTGCTCGGCGGGCCGAATCAATACGAGGCGCGTCTCGCTGCGGCGATACGCGCGAGATTTTCCTCGCTCGAGCTCGTCCGCTTTACCAACTCGGGCACCGAAGCGAACCTGATGGCGCTCTCGACCGCACGGGCTCTGAAGCCCGATCGAGCGCATGTGATGGTGTTCGACGGTGGCTATCATGGGGGGGTCTTTCATTTCTCTCACGGTAGCTCGGCGCTCAATGCGCCCTTTCGATGGCTGATCGGCCAATATAACGACGTCGATGGCACTCGTGCCCTGCTGCGCGCTCACGCGGGCGAGATCGCGGCAGTGCTCGTCGAGCCGATGCTCGGGGCCGGAGGCTGCATTCCAGGGACTCGAGAGTTTCTGGGCATGCTTCGCGAGGAATGCGCGCGGAGCGACGTCCTCCTTATCTTCGATGAGGTGATGACGTCGCGGCTGTCGTCCTCGGGTCTTCAAGGCCCGCTCGGGATCCAGCCGGACATGACCACGCTGGGCAAATATCTCGGCGGCGGCGCAAGCTTCGGCGCCTTCGGCGGTCGCAGAGAGATCATGGCGCACTTTGATCCCTCGCGGCCAGGCTCTTTCGAGCATGCCGGTACCTTCAACAACAACGTCCTTTCCATGGCGGGTGGTCTCGCAGGGCTGACCGAGGTCTTCACGCCCACCGAGGCGGTGCGCATCAACGCTCTCGGCGATGAGCTACGGAGGCGGCTCAACGAGCTCGCACGCGAGCGCGGGGCGCCGTTTCAAGCGACGGGCGTAGGGTCGCTGATCGGGCTCCATTTCACTGGCGAGGAGATTCGCCGACCGAGCGATGCCTCCCCGAAGAACGCGGCATCGAAGGATGCCCAGCTCGCGATGCAGGCACTCTTCCATCTCGAGATGCTCGAGCGCGGGTACTATCTGGCTCGGCGTGGCTACCTCGCCCTTTCGTTACCGACCACGCAGGACGAGTGCCTGGGTTTCGCGACGGCGGTCGATGAGTTCCTTGCGAAGCGCAGGCCGCTGCTCGAGCGCACACTCGGATCGTGCCGCGCATCGTGATCAAGATCAGCGCGAATCTGAGCACATTGTTCCGGGATCTTCCCTGGTCCGAGCGCTTCGACGCAGCGCGTGCCGGGGGTTTCGACGGCGTCGAGATACAATTTCCCTATGCCGAGCCCGCCGAGGCGCTGGCGCGCGCCGCCCGCTCCGCCGCCCTCCCGCTTATCTTGATCAATGGGCCGGTCGATCCTCCCGAGCACCCGCTGGGGATCGCGTGCCGGCCGGACCTGCGGGCTGCATTTCGCGCGCAGCTCCCGCGGATCGAGGAGTACGCGCTCGCGCTCGGTGCTCGCTACGTTCACGTTCTCGCGGGACGCATAGATCCTGAAGTCGACCGTGCGAGCTTGCTGCGCGTCTATGTCGAGAACTTGATGTGCAGCGCGGAGCGCCTGCGCGCGCACGGCATCGAGGTGCTGGTCGAGCCTCTGAACGCGCACGATGCGCCGGGCTACCTCATCGATTCATTCGACACCGCGGCCGAGGTGATCCGCTTGAGTGGACCCGGTATCGGGCTGCAGTTCGATGTCTATCACGCAGCGCGCATGCGGGTCGACCTTCTCGACGAGATCGAGCGCAGACTCCCATTGATCCGTCACATCCAATTTGCAGATGCGCCGGGACGACATCAGCCCGGTACCGGAAACGTGCCGTTCGAGCCGCTCATCGCGAAGCTCCTCGAGGCGCGCTATTCGAGGTGGCTGGGCGCTGAATACTTCCCGATAGGCGCAGCGCAGGAGAGCTTGCGCTGGATGGCCGATTGGCGTGCCCGGTTGCGCACTCGCAGACCCGGGGCGGCGTAGAATCAAGCCGGACCGATTCCAAGGAATAGACGATCGATTCGAGGTAACGAGGATGGATACGGTGAGACGCAGCAGCGAGCGAGGTCATGCCAATCACGGTTGGCTCGACTCCTACCATAGCTTTTCCTTTGCCGATTACTTCGATCCGAATCATGTCGAGTTCGGTCCGCTGCGGGTCATCAATGAGGATCGCGTGGCACCGGGTGCGGGATTCGGCACGCATCCGCACAGAGACATGGAAATCATCAGCTATGTCCTCTCGGGCGAGCTCGCGCACAAGGACTCGCTCGGCAACGGTTCGATCATTCGACCCGGAGACGTTCAGCGTATGAGCGCGGGCTCCGGTATTCGCCACAGCGAGTTCAACCCCTCCAGTACGAACCCTGTTCATTTCCTGCAGATCTGGATCCAGCCGAACGTCGTCGGTATCCAACCGAGCTATGAAGAAAAGAACTTCTCCGACGCCGATAAGCGGGGCCGATTGAGGCTTGTCGCCTCGCCCGATGGTGCGGACGGGTCGGTGACGATTCACCAAGATGCCTCACTCTATGTTGGCCGGTTCGACGGGGCCGAGCAGGCGAGCTTGGAGTTGAGACCCGGCCGCCGCAGTTATGTGCACGTGGTGCGCGGTGAGCTGCGGGCAAACGACATCCGGCTCGCCGCCGGAGATGCGCTCAAAGTGAGCGCCGGCCCAGGTGTGCGGGTCGATCAAGGTCGCGCGGCAGAGGTCTTGGTATTCGATCTGCCTTGAGCGAGCACTCTAGCGAATGACGTTCGGATATTGCACGCGCGGCTCCACCCGATGCGTCTCACGATATGATCGCGGCTGCCGGCCGTCCTTGTCCTTGATGCCGTACTTGACCGCCATCTCGGCACCGATCACGGTTTGGCCGCTCATCTCCATCAGCTTGGGATCGCGGTAGAGCGCCCAGATGACATGGCCGGTGAATTCCGGCGTCTCCGCGAGATTCTCGAGATGGCCGTACTTCGCCGGATCGGACGCGATCACCATCTTCAGTCGATCCGTCAGCAGGGCGCCCATCCAGATCGACAGGGTTGCAACGTGGTAGTCCTTGAGGTCGACCGCCATATCGGCCGCGAATTTGTCCATGCCGGCCTTGTGAGCGCCATAGGCCGGGCCATAAACATAGTGAACGGCGCCCGACGCCGATGTGAAAACGATCAAGCCGCTCCGTTGTGCGACCATCATCGGTGCGGCGTAGTAGCTCGCGACGTAGCCACTGCGAAGACCGACATCCAGCATGTCGGCGATTTCCAGAGGCTTCTCCCAAAAATTGCCGGGCGCCGTGAGTAGGTCGTGCAATGCGCAGGCGTTGTTCACCAGGATGTCGAGTCTGCGCTGCTCGTGCTGCACCCGCTCGAACAAGGCGCGAATCTGATCATCGTCGCCGTGATCGACACGAACGGCGATGCCCTCCCCGCCCGCTGCGCTGACCGCTGCGGCCGTCTCATGGATCGT
>DATHCO010000265.1:0-4811 GCA_035319505.1 Steroidobacteraceae bacterium
GCGGTCCGCAGCGCCGCGACGATGGCGTTGAAGTCCGACATGTTCCAGCGCGGCAAGCGGCAATTGTGCAGCATGATGTCGAGGACGTCCTGGTTGAGGACGCTTCGCTTGTAAATCTTGACCGGCGGCACCCGGATTCCTTCCTCGAAGATGGTGTGTGCGTCGGTAGGCAGCGATCCCGGGACCTTGCCGCCGACATCGGTCATATGACCGAACATGGCGGACCAGGCGATGAGCCGACCCTTGCGATAGACCGGCATGAGCATGAGCCAGTCGTTCGCATGACTGATGGCTCCGCGGACCGAATAGGGATCGTTGGTCAAAAATATATCGCCTTCCTCGATGTCGCCGTCATAACCCTCGAGGAAGCCCCAGATGAACGATCCGAACTGGCCGACGACCATCTTGCCTTGCGGGTCGGCGATCATCGGAAATTCATCGTGCTGCTCGCGGATTCCCGGCGACATCGCCGTGCGAAAGAGCACCGTATCCATCTCGAAGCGCGCGTTGCGCAGCGCGCTCTCGATGATATCGATCGTCACGGTATCGACCTTGACCTTCCTGAATCGCCGCTTGTGGCGCTGGATGACTCTCGCGGGCATCGAGAAGCTCCTATCGGCAGCTCTCGCGTCGTGCGAGTGCCGGATCGGCGCGTCGGCCGGAGAGCTTGTCCGGATAAATGAGAATGTTGCCGAGCCGATCTACCTTCCCGTGGTGCCCGGTTAGAATCACCGTCGTCGAGTCCATTTCGATCACGATTGCGGGCCCCTCGATGCGGTTGCCTGCCTTGAGGCGCGATCTCTCGTAGACCAGCGCCGTGACCTTCTTGCCGTCCATGTAGCTGGCCTGCTTGCCGGCCACGGCCGCGGCAGGACTGGCGGAGCCCGCGGCGATCGCGCTCCGGCGCAATTTGATGCCCCGGCCCTGCACGGTTGCTCGTAGCGTCACGAGCTCGTGCTCGAGGCCGAGCGCGAACGTGAAGAGCCGTTCGTGCTCGCGGTCGAACTTTTCGGAGATGGCGGACAGGCCTTTCCTCTCGAGCTCCTCCAGTCCGATGTCGACGGTGAGGCGCAGGCCCTGGCCGTGGTAGCGGACGTCGACCTGGTAGCTGGTTGTGATCTCGCTGCGTTTCGCACCACTCTTCTCGAGCGATCTCGCCGCCGCGCGCGCGAGCTCGAGCAGGATCGAGCGGATATCCCGCGCGCTCGTGCTCGAAAACGTTCGCACGAAGGTACGTGCGCGCTCATCACGTACGGCCGTCGTGGCATCGCCGAGCGCACAGAGTACGCCGGGGCCCGGGGGAATGATGGCGGGCCAGGAGCCGAGCAGGCGCGACAGCGCATTCGCGTGCAGGGGACCCGCCCCGCCAAAGGCGATCAGCGCGTAATCCCGTGGGTCGTAGCCTTGCTCGACCGATACCAGTCGCAAGGCACCGACCATGTTCTCGTTCACGATCTGGTAGATGCCCTGGGCCGCATCGAGGAGCGGGAGGTCGAGCGCGGTCGCGATCTTCTGCACGGCGGCGACCGACAGCTCGCGGCTCAAAGTCATGTCGCCTCCGAGCTTCTGCATCGCGGGCAGGAGCCCGAGCACGACGTTCGCATCGGTCACTGTGGGCTCGGTGCCGCCCTTACCGTAAGCCGCGGGACCCGGATCGGCGCCCGCCGATTGTGGTCCGACACGCAGCGCCCTCGTGAGCTCTGGCACGTGGGCGATCGAGCCGCCACCCGCGCCCACCGTACGGATGTCGACCGAGGAAGCGCGCACCGTCACATCACCCACCGTGGTTTCGCGGCGCACGCGCGGTGCGCCATTCTGAATGAGGGCGACATCAGTCGAGGTTCCACCGACGTCAACGGTGAGCAGGTTGGGGAATCCCGCTTGCACGGCGACCCACAGGGCACCGGTGACGCCGCCCGCTGGCCCTGACATGAGCAAATTGACCGGATACTCCTCGGCGGTGGCAGCGCCCGCCAGACCGCCGTCGGAGCGCAGGATGTGCAGGCTTACCTGCTCCGCGGAGCGCTCGATCTTGGTCTTGAGATTGGCGACGTACTTGGCCACTCGGGGTCGCACGTACGAATTCGCCACCGTGGTCACGGTGCGCTCGTACTCCTGCATCTCCGGCACGACCTCGGACGACAGCGATACCGGGATACCGGGCAGCAGCTCGGCCGCAATCTCGCGAATGCGCCTTTCATGCGCCGCATTCGCGAACGAGTTCACGAGCGAGACGGTGAGCGCCTCGATGTCGCGCCCCTTGAGGTCGGCGAGGCTCCCGCGGAGCCGTGCCTCATCGAGCGCCTCGATGACCTCGCCATGCGCGCCGATGCGCTCGTGGGCCTCGATCGTGCAGGACAGGGGTGCCAGCGGCTGAGATTTATTGTAGATGACCCAGCCTCCCAGACCGCCGGGCACGAACGAGCGCGCGATTTGCAGGACCTGCCGATAGCCTCGGGTCGTCACGAGTCCGCAACGCGCGCCCGTGTGAGTGAGCACCGTGTTGGTGGCGACTGTGGTGCCATGCATCACCTGCTCGATCTCGGAGGCGGATACACCCGCCCGGCGGCAAACCTTCTCTAGCCCCTCGAGCACGCCGATCGATTGATCGGCCGGGGTGCTCGGTACCTTGGCCGTGAACGCCTCGCCGGACCGCTCGTTGACCAGAAAGAGGTCCGTGAAAGTACCGCCTACATCAACGCCCAGCCGATACGACATTGGATCATTCCTTCGCGCATTGTGGGTCGTGGGGGAATGTCCCGGCCTTGATGAGCATGCCGGGAAGCGGTCGGCCCACTTGTTCTTGGACCCAGCGGCCGGTCTCGATCAATGCCTCGAGCCTCACGCCCGTGTCGAAACCCATGCGATTCAGCATGTACAAGAGATCTTCCGTCGGAATGTTGCCCGTGGCTGCCGGAGCGAACGGGCAGCCTCCGAGGCCGCCGATGCTTGCATCCAGCGTTTCGACCCCCGCCATGACTGCGGCATAGGCGTTGGCAATGCCCGTGTTGCGGGTATTGTGGAAATGGCCGCGCAACGGCATGCCCGGCAGCAATTCGCGCAAACGTCCGAACAGGTCCGTCACCTGCGAGGGTACGGCGACCCCAACCGTATCGGCGAGCGAGATCTCCGTCGGCTCTCCGCGGGCGCATTCCTGCGCGAGCGCGAGCACATGCGAGGGATCCACCTCGCCCTGGAACGGGCACCCGAACGCCGTCGATAGGGTGATATGCGGCTTGATCCCGCAGCGATGGGCCTCGTGCGCGATCTCGAGCCAGGCGGCGACCGATTCATGAGTAGACACACCCTGGTTGCGCCGATTGAATGCGTCGCTCGCCACGACCGCCATGCCGATCTCATGGCAGCCCGCCGCGCGCGCGCGCTCGAAACCCTTGCGGTTCAATACGAGGCCGATATACGAGACGCCGTCTCGTGCCGGGAGCCCCGCCATCACCGCCTCCGCATCGGCCATCTGCGGTACGCGCTTCGGGTTCACGAAGCTGGTGACTTCGAGCCGCCGCAAGTTGGCTGCCGCGAGCCGTCCGATCAGCTCGATCTTCGCCGCGGTCGGCAGGATGCGCGGCTCATTCTGCAGTCCGTCGCGTGGGCCGACTTCGAGGAGGTTGATTCTCATGCCGCTCATTTGCGCTGGCTCGGGTCGACTCGAGGAGTACGCATTCTGTTCGCAGCATAATTGTATACAATTGTGGATGCTACGGAAGCGGGTAGCGAGAAGGGAAGAACACGGCACTCGAGACTTACAGCCATATGGCCCTTATGGAGCTCGAGCCAGCTCCTTCGACATCCATTCCGTATGGTTTTTTGTATACAGTGGCGGGAAATGAGGACCGAGGTGACGCGACCGATCGAATTCCAGTACGGCGCGCTGGCCGACCTGCGGGTGCTCGAGCTCGGTACCCTGCTGGCCGGGCCCTTCTGCGGACAGCTTCTGGGCGACATGGGCGCGGAGGTGATCAAGATCGAGCCGCCCGGTCAGGGTGATCCGATGCGTGTCTGGGGTCGTCAGAAGCACGGCGATCCGTCCCTGTGGTGGCCGGTTGTCGCACGCAACAAGAAGTCGATCACGCTGGATCTGCGGCAAGTCGCGGGGCAAGACGTTCTCAGAGAGCTGGTGGCGACGGCGGATTTTCTGCTCGAGAACTTCCGGCCGGGCACGCTGGAGAAATGGGGACTGGATTATGCCGCGTTGGGCGCGATCAATCCGCGTCTCATCATGATCCGTGTATCCGGCTACGGTCAGTCGGGACCCTACGCGCACCGTGCGGGCTTCGGCGCCATCGGCGAGGCGATGGGAGGGCTGCGTTACGTCGTCGGCGATCCATGCTCGCCGCCATCGCGGGTGGGCATCAGCATCGGCGATTCCCTGGCGGCGATCTTCGCGTGCCTGGGAGCTCTCTCGGCCTTGCATTATCGAGAGCGCACGGGGCGCGGCCAGATGGTTGATTCGGCCATCTACGAGGCCGTGCTGAGCGTGATGGAGTCATTGATCACAGAGTATGACCAAACGGGCTTCGTGCGCGAGCGCACGGGCGCGATCTTGCCGAACGTCGCGCCATCGAATGTGTATCCGACCCTGGATGGGCTGGTGTTGATCGCTGCGAATCAAGACACCGTGTTCAAGCGTCTTTGCGAGAGCATGGGACGGCCGGAGCTCGGCACGCATCCCGACTTCGCCGATCATCAGGCGCGGGGCTTGCGCCAGCGGGAACTCGATGAGCTGATCTCTCGCTGGTCGTCGTCGCTTGCGACCGAGGAGGTGCTTGGACTCATGGATCGGCACGGCGTGCCGG
>DATHCO010000266.1:0-2683 GCA_035319505.1 Steroidobacteraceae bacterium
GATAGGTATCGTTGTTCATGAATGATAGGAGCCGCGAGATCTCTCTCTCGGCGGCAGTCAGAATCGCCACACCCTCTGCCAGCGCTGCATCACCAGGGCCGGATACCAATCACGGCCGGTGCTGCCGTTGTAGCGGGCGAGCGCGCGCCTCCAGTTAAGATGCTCGGCTCGCAGATAAAATCGCAGTATCTCGCAGCCCATGCGGATGTTGGGCGCGACTCGCACCAGTTGGTTCTGCGCCCCCAATTCTCGCGGCCAGAACGGCATGACCTGCATCAGACCGACCGCGCCCGAGGGTGAAACGGCCCACGCATCGAAGCGGCTCTCGACCTCGATCAGCGCAAGCACGAGGTCGGGTGGAAGCCTCAAGCTAGGATCGCGCTTCGCTTCGCAATAGACATGGTTCAGGATACTGACCCGATCGTCGTGCGAAGCGACGTATTGCGAGAGCCGTGGCTCCATCGCCTTGTACCAGACCTGCGACTCGTACTTGTCGGCGAAGCAATCGGCGTCCCCCAGGATCCTTTGGAGCAGCTCTTTCAGCTCCGGGTCACGCTGCTGATCCGCCCGCGCCGCCGAGACAAGCGCACCACTCGAGACGAGCACGCCGATCAATGCGGCCAGGGCAGGCTGGCGGAGCAGGCGGCCACAGGGTGTTATCAGATCGGCTCTCCCTTCCCTCGGTCGTTCATCCGATTCCTCACGTAGGCTAGCGCATCCGCCAAGGGTATTTCCGTCGACTCGGTCTCGCGCCGGTGACGGTATTCGAGCTTGCCGCCACCGAGCGTCCGCTCGCCGATGACGATGCGGTGCGGGATTCCGACGAGCTCCGCATCGGCGAACTTGACTCCCGGGCGAGCATCGCGGTCGTCGAGCATGACCTCGATCGCCGCGGTGTTGAACTCCTCGTAGAGCCGGTCCGCCGTCTCCTGTACGCGCTGAGATTTCTGGTAGTTGAGCGGCACGAGTACGACGCTGAAGGGCGCGAGCGGCTCTGGCCAGATGATGCCGCTCTCATCGTGATTTTGCTCGATCGCCGCGGCGACCACGCGCGTGACGCCGATGCCGTAGCATCCCATGAACATGCTGACGGTCTTGCCTTGCTCGTCGAGAACGGTCGCCTGCATCGCCTGGCTGTATAGCTGCCCGAGCTGGAAGATGTGGCCCACTTCGATGCCGCGCGCAATCTCGAGAGTGCCTTGTCCGGTCGGACTGGGATCACCCGCTTGCACGTTGCGGATGTCCTGCGGGAGCGGCTCCGGCAGATCGCGAGCCCAGTTCGCCCCGGTGAAATGCACGTCCGGCTGGTTGGCGCCGCAGACGAAATCGGCGAGCTGGGCCGCCGCATGGTCGACGTAGATTTTGCCACGAAACCCGATCGGACCGATCGATCCGGGATCGCTGCCCGTGGCCTCACGCACGCGCTCGGCGCTCGCCATCCGCAGCGGTGCAGCGACCCCCGGCAGTTTTTGGGCCTTGACGGCATTGAGCTCGTGATCGCCGCGAACCACGAGGGCAATCAAGCCGCCCTCGCTCCCTTCCACGACCAAAGTCTTCACGCAGCGCGCCGCGCTGACCTTGAGGAACTCGGTGAGCTCGGCGATGGTGCGCACATTCGGGGTGTCGACCCGGCTCAAGGGCTCTCGCGCCGGCGCGCGCGGGGTCGAAGGCGCCGACGCCACGGCGGTTTCGATGTTCGAGGCATAGTCGCCCGTCGTCGAGAACGCGATGGCATCCTCGCCCGAGTCGGCCAGCACATGGAATTCTTGCGAAACGCTACCGCCGATGTTGCCGCCGTCCGCTTGCACTGCACGAAACTTGAGGCCCATGCGGGTAAAAATGCGCGTGTAGGCCTCGAACATGGCGCGATAACCCTGCGCGAGGCTCGCCTCGTCGATGTGAAACGAGTAGGCGTCCTTCATCAGGAACTCACGCGCGCGCATCACGCCGAAGCGCGGGCGGATCTCGTCGCGAAACTTCGATTGAATCTGATAAAAATTGACCGGTAATTGCCTGTAGCTGCGCAGCTCGCGACGCGCGATGTCGGTGATGACCTCTTCGTGGGTAGGTCCATAGGCGAACTCGCGTTCGTGCCGATCCTTGAAGCGCAAGAGCTCCGGCCCGTACTTGCTCCAGCGGTTGGATTCCTTCCACAATTCGGCGGGCTGAACCGTCGGCATGATGAGCTCGAGGGCGCCCGCCCGGTCCATCTCCTCGCGCACGATGCGTTCGACCTTGTGCAGCGTCCGTAACCCCAGGGGGAGCCAGGAATAGAGCCCCGCCGCCAAGCGGCGGATCATTCCGGCCCGCAGCATGAGCTGGTGACTGATGACCTCGGCCTCGGCGGGCACGTCTCGAAGCGTCGAGATGGGGTACTGGGATAGGCGCATGGGCGCGTATCTTACACGAGCCCCCCTGGTATCATGGCGGTGCATGGTGCGTCCTGATCTATCAATGAGCGACGTCGAGGACCCACAGGCGGAGGACCCACAAGCGCGGCCGCGAGGCGTGTATTGGCTGCCGAACCTACTCACGACCGGGGCGCTGTTCGCGGGCTTCTATTCGGTGGTCGCCGCCATCGACTGGAGATTCGATTACGCCGCTATCGCCGTGTTCGTGGCCATGATATTCGACGGGCTGGACGGTCGGGTGGCACGCTGGACTCACACCGAAAGCGCGTTCG
>DATHCO010000267.1:0-19100 GCA_035319505.1 Steroidobacteraceae bacterium
GCGGCCGCGATCTTCGCGGGTTTCGCGGCGCTTCGCTTCTATCTCGTGACCTGGCTCGGCGAGCGCGTGATTGCCGATCTGCGCGCCGCCGTTTACGCGCGAGTGGTGCGCATGGATCCGCTGTTCTTCGAGACCACGCGCGTGGGCGAGGTGCTGTCGCGCCTCACCACCGACACCACCTTGGTGCAATCCATCGCGGGAGTCAATTTGTCGATCATCCTGCGCTCGAGCTTGAATCTCGTCGGTGCGCTCGTCTTGCTCGTGCTCACGAGCCCGAAGCTCACGGGCGTCATTCTGGTGCTGATTCCCGTGGTGGTGTTGCCGCTCATCATCGTCGGCCGGCGGGTTCGCAAGCTGTCACGGGCCTCGCAGGATCGCATCGCCGACACCAGCGGTCTCGCCGACGAGACATTGAACGCGATCCAGACGGTGCAGGCCTTTACGCTCGAGGAGCTGCAGAGCGAACGCTACCGCAAGGCGGTGGAGGCGAGTTTCGCTACCGCGGTACTGCGTACCAAGATGCGCGCCGCGTTGACCGCCGTCGGCGTGATGCTCGTGTTTGCCGCCATTACCGGCGTGCTCTGGCTCGGTGCGCATCAGGTGCTAGCGGGAACCATGACCGGGGGCGAGCTCGCCCAGTTCTTGCTCTACGCCGGCTTTGTCGGTAGCTCGGCCGCGGTTCTTTCGGAGATGTGGGGCGAGGTGCAACGTGCGGCGGGCGCGATGGAGCGCTTGGCCGAGCTGCTCGAGGCGCGCCCGAGCTTGAGCGCACCGCTTCGACCGATCGAGCTCCCGGCCCGCGTGCGCGGCGGCATCCGCTTCGATAACGTCACTTTTCACTACCCGTCACGACCAGAGGCCGCAGCACTCGCCAATTTCAGCCTGGACGTGATGCCGGGCGAGACGGTCGCTTTCGTGGGCCCCTCGGGCGCGGGCAAGAGCACGACGTTTCAGTTGTTGCTGCGTTTCCACGATCCGGATTCGGGCCGTGTATTGATCGATGATCGTCGGCTCTCGGAGCTCAGGCCGCAGGACATCCGTGCGCAGATCGGTCTCGTGCCGCAGGATACGGTGCTGTTCGGCGCGAGCGCGCGCGAGAATATTCGCTACGGGCGGCCGAGCGCGACCGACGCCGAGATCGAGGCCGCCGCGGTGGCGGCAGCAGCGGACGGGTTCTTGCGCAAGTTGCCCGAAGGCTATGACACCTTCCTCGGCGAGCGCGGCACGCGGCTCTCGGGCGGTCAGCGCCAGCGCATCGCGCTGGCCCGAGCGATTCTGAAGGATCCCCCGATCCTGCTGCTCGACGAGGCGACGAGCTCGCTCGATGCCGAGTCGGAGCTGCTGGTGCAGCAGGCCCTCGAGAAGCTCATGCGGGGACGCACCACGGTCATCATCGCACATCGGCTCGCGACGGTGCTCAAGGCCGATCGCATCGTGGTGATGGATCATGGGCGCAAGATCGCGGTCGGGACGCATGCCGAGCTCCTGCAGCAGTCCCCCCTGTACGCGCGCTTGGCATCGCTCCAGTTCGCCGCGGTGACGAGCGAGGCGGTGGAGCTGCCCTGGCCCGCCACCGCGCGCTAGTGGCGAAAGTGAGGGTTCGTTCAGTTTGTGAGAATGAGAAGCAACCGCGAGTATAGTCAACTAGCGCCCGAGCCGTCCGCCCTGGTCCTCGACGAGGCGCCGTGCCCCGACGTAGCCCCAAGAATAGGGGGCTGCCCGCAGCGAATCGATGCGTACGTAACCTCCGCTCGAGGGCGCGTGGATGAACCGATCGGCATCGAGTGCGATGCCTACGTGCAGCTCCTTGCGTGCGAGATGCATGAACACCAGATCGCCCGCTTTCAGGGCGCGGCGCCGAACGGGCGCACCGGCATGCAGTTGCTCCTGCGTGGTTCGCGGCAAATGAATCCCGGCGTTCTGCGCAGCGTAGGCCACCAGGCCGCTGCAGTCGAATCCGCCGGGCGATGCGCCGCCGAATCGATAAGGCTGACCGAGCATGGCGGTTGCGCTCACCACCATGACGGCCGCGAGATCGACGCGGACCGGCGCAGGCGCCGCCGCGGCAGCCGAGGGCGCGCTCGCCGAACCCGGGCTCATCGGGCCAGGGGGTGTCGGGCGAGTCGCGCAACCGGCGAGCAGCACCGCAACACCCGCGGCAAAAAGGGTCGTTTCATGAATCACGCTGGCTCCGTAATGAGACTTACGACGCCCCGCTCCCGCGTAACCTCCTATAATAATCGTCCGTACCATGGATTTGCCGGATAAACAGAACGCATCGCAAGGCAGCATCGCTCTACAGCCCGGAATGCTGCGGGCGGCGCTGCTCGACCGCCTCACACGCACCCTCGGCAAGACCCCCGATCAGGCCACTCCGCGCGATATCTACGATGCGCTCTCGATCGCCGTGAACGAGGAATTGACCGTGCGCTGGCTCGCCACGCAGCGCCGCGTGGTGCGGGCTCACGTGAAGCGCGTGTGCTATCTCTCCGTCGAGTATCTCCCCGGGCGCTCGTTGCTGAATGCGCTGCACAGCCTGGAAGGGGACCTGGTGCACGAGGCGCGGGTGACGTTGCGCGACATGGGCTATGAGCTCGAGGATATTGCGGCCCAGGAGATCGATCCCGGCCTGGGGAACGGCGGATTGGGCCGCTTGGCGGCCTGTTTCCTTGACTCGCTGGCGACGCTGCAGTACCCGGCCGTGGGCTACGGCATCCGCTACGATTACGGCATCTTCACCCAGGTGATCGGGGGCGATGGCGGCCAGCGGGAGATCGCGAGCAGCTGGCTGAAGCTGCGCAACGTCTGGGAGACGGCCCGCGGCAACGTGCGCTACACGGTGCGCTTCGGCGGCCGCAGCGAGGCGCCACCCTCGAGCGAGATGGGCGAGGCGCACCAATGGGTCGACACGCAGGACATCTATGCGGTCGGCTTCGATCAATTGATCCCGGGCAATCGTGGGCCGACGGTCAATCACCTGCGGCTCTGGTCGGGCCGCGCCATCACGCCGTTTCACATCGAAGCGTTCAATGCGGGCGATTACGCCGGCGCGGTGCGCGAGCAAGTCGATGCGAAGAACCTCTCACGCGTGCTGTATCCGGACGATTCGACGCAGCAGGGAAAGGAGCTGCGTCTCAAGCAGCAGTACTTCTTCGTGAGCGCGAGCCTGCAGGACATCTTGGCGACACACCTCGCCGAGGGTCGCACGCTCGCGTCGATGCCCGATGCGATCGCGATTCAGTTGAACGATACTCACCCCGCGCTCGCGATCGCGGAGCTGATGAGGCTCCTGGTCGATGAGCACGGTTTGAGCTGGGCGGAGAGCTGGGCCATCACGACGGGTGTCTTCGGCTACACCAATCACACCTTGCTGCCCGAAGCGCTCGAATCCTGGCCGGTGGCGCTTGTTGAGCGGCTGCTGCCGCGCCATCTCGAGATCATCTATCTGATCAACCGCGACTTCCTGCAACTGCTCGAGAGGCGCTACCCGAACGACGCCGAGCGCCAGCGCCGGCTGTCGATCATCACGGAGGGCGCGGAGCGGCGGGTGCAGATGGCGCATCTGGCGGTCATCGGGAGCCATCACGTCAACGGCGTGGCGCAGCTGCACTCCGAGCTCATGCGCCGCAACGTATTCAAAGAGTTCGCGGAGATGTTCCCCGAGCGCTTTGTCAACGTGACGAACGGCATCGCCGTGCGGCGCTGGCTCAAGCAGTCGAATCCCGGCCTCGCGTCCTTGTTGACGCAGCGGCTCGGCTCCGCATGGGAGAACGACCTCGAGGAGCTCGGGCGCCTCATGGAGGCGGCGACCGAAGCCGACTTTCTGCGCCATTTCCGCGGTGTCAAGCGCACCAACAAGCAGCGGCTCGCGGACGAGGTGATGCGCCGGACGGGCGTCGAGGTCGATCCGGACTCGCTGTTCGACGTGCAGGTGAAGCGGATCCACGAGTACAAGCGGCAGCTCCTGAACCTCTTGTACGTGGTGACACGCTACCGGCGCATTCGCGACAATCTGCGCGCGGATATCGTGCCGCGCACGGTAATATTCGCGGGGAAGGCCGCGCCCGGGTACGCGATGGCCAAGGCCATCGTGAAGCTCATCAATAATGTGGCGCGAACGATCGACGCGGACGCTGACGTTCGCGACAAGCTCAGAGTCGTGTTCTTGCCCGACTACGACGTATCGCTCGCGCAGAAGATCATGCCGGCCGCGGATCTGTCGCAGCAAATCTCCACGGCGGGAATGGAGGCCTCCGGAACCGGCAACATGAAGCTCGCGCTCAACGGCGCGCTCACGATCGGCACGCTCGATGGGGCCAATATCGAGATCCGTGATCACATCGGCGCGGAGAACATCTTCATATTCGGGCTCACCGCAGATGAGGTCGCCGCGAGGCGCGCCGTGGTCTATCGGCCGGCGCGCGAGATCGAGGAAAATCCCGAGCTTCGTGCGACGCTCGACATGATCGATTCGGGCTACTTCACACCGGGGCGGCCGGACGATGCGAAGCCGGTGGTGCAGCGACTGCTTTCCGAGGGCGAGCCCTTTCTCGTGCTCGCGGACTTCAAGGCTTACGCGGCCGCGCAGGACGAGGTCGACGCGCTCTACGCTCGGCCGGACGAATGGAGCCGCCGGGCGGCCGTCAACTGCTTGAGCATGGGCTACTTCTCGAGCGACCGAAGCGTGCGCGAGTATGCGGACCGGATCTGGGGTGTGAGGCCGGTGATTTGAGGTCGCCGGTCCGCAGCCTCCCCATGAAGCTCATTCAACCCGGATTCCCAAGACCCCTGGGTGCGACGTTGACTCGACGCGGCGTCAATTTTGCGCTCTACTCGAGGCATGCGACGCGGGTCGAGCTCGTCACCTTCGACGGGGCGAGCGGCGCGGAGTCGGCGCGTTACGGTCTAGAGCGCACGGGCGATGTGTGGCACGGACTCTTGTTGCCGCGCCGCGCGGAAGTCGGAACGCCGTACGCCTTCTGCGTGCACGGGCCGAATGATCCGGCGCGCGGCCACCGCTTCGATCCTGATGCGTTGCTGCTCGACCCTTGTGCACGCGCCTTGTCGCGCGCGAAGCCTCTGCGCTCGCAGGTGATCGACCCGAGCTTCGACTGGCAAGGAGATCGAGCGCCTGCGACCCCCTGGCGCGACACGCTGATTTACGAGCTGCACGTGAAGGGATACACGCAGCAACACCCTGCGGTGCCGGAGCAGTGGCGCGGGAAATTTCTCGCCCTCACCTGCGCCCCGGTGATCGAGCACCTGAAGTCCATCGGAGTCACCGCGGTCGAGCTTCTGCCGTGCCAGGCGTTTGCGAGCGAGCGGCTGCTTCTCGATCGGGGCTTGCGCAACTACTGGGGATACAACCCGATGGCTTGGTTCGCGCCCGCCAACGAGTATGCCGTGCAAGATGCCGTGGCCGAGTTCAAGACGATGACCAAGGCGCTGCATCAGGCGGGCATCGAAGTGATCCTCGACATCGTTCTCAACCACACCGCGGAAGGCAACGAGACCGGCCCCGTCCTCAATTTCAAGGGAATCGACAACAGCGTGTATTACCGGCTGCTCGAGGACAAGCGCCACTACGAGAACCTGACGGGTTGCGGCAACACCGTCAATTGCGAGCACCCGCAGGTGCGCGCATTGATCATCGATTGTCTCAAGTACTGGGTCGAGGAAATGCACGTCGATGGCTTCCGCTTCGATCTGGCGACCGTATTGGCGCGCGATGCCAACGGGTTCGACGAGCGTTCGAGCTTCTTCCAGGCCCTGCGGTCGGAGGGCTCGCTCGCCTACGTCAAGTTGATCGCAGAGCCCTGGGACCTCGGTTTCGGCGGCTACCAGCTCGGTAGATTCCCCGTCGGCTGGGCCGAGTGGAACGACCGCTATCGTGATGCGGTGCGCGCCTTCTGGCGGGGCGATGAGGGCAGGATAGGGGAGCTCGCCGAACGGTTTGCCGGCTCGAGCGATATCTTTCGCCATAACGGGCGAAAGCCCACCTCGGGCATCAGTATGATCACTGCACATGATGGCTTCACGCTCAACGATCTGGTCTCCTATGACCAGCGGCACAACGAGGCCAACGGCGAAGGGAACGCCGACGGGCATCACCACAATCTGAGCTGGAATTGCGGGGTCGAGGGGCCGACGAGCGACCCCGAGATCCTCGCATTACGCAAGCGTCACATGCGCAATCTCCTGGCGACGCTGCTCCTGTCGCAGGGCGTGCCGATGCTGCAAGGGGGCGATGAATTCGCCCGCACCCAGCGCGGCAACAACAACGCCTACTGTCAGGACAACGAGATATCCTGGGTCGACTGGGAGCTCTGTCGAACCCACGCGGACCTGGTGGATTTCGTCAGGCTCCTCGTGCAGCTGCGGCGCGATCACGTGGAATTCAGGCGTGAGACGTTCTTGAAGGGTGCCACTTCGCGGGTCGGAGTCAGGGACGTCGTGTGGCTGCATCCGCGCGGAGCGGAGATGACGGTCGAGGACTGGCGCGATGGGACCCTGCGCACGCTCGGCATGTGGTTCGGCAAGCACCGTCAGTCGGCAAGCCGCTTGCTGCTCTTGCTCAATGCCGCCACCGCGGCGCGGCCCTTCGTTCTTCCCGCGCCTCATGCGGACAGCCCGTGGAGGCGGCGTTTCGACACGGCGAGCAGGAGCAGCGACGCTCTGAGTCTCGAAGGCGAGCTCGTGTTTCCGCTCGCGCCCTCGAGCGCCGCGTTCCTGGAGTGCTGAGCCTTGGAAGCTGCCCTCATCGAGCGATTGGCAAGACTGCGCGGCATCGGCGATGCCTACCATGACTACCGCGGCGAGCTGCGCTACTTCAGCCTCGACACCAAAGCCTGGATCTTGCGCGCGATGGGCTGTAGCGTGGACGATGCAGGCGCGCTGCGCGCTGAGATCAGCCGCCTGGAGCTCGCCCAGCGGGGTGCGCTCTTGCCGCCGCTCGTGGCGGCCAACGGCCGGCGGGTCGGCGTCGAGCTGAACATCCCTGCCCGGGACTTCGGGGGGATCCTCGCCTGGACCGTACATTTGGAGACAGGCGAGGAGCAGAGCGGCGTGCTGTCGAGCGCCGACTGCCCCGAAACCTGGCGCGGTGAAATCGAAGGTCGCTGGATCACGCGCCGCCGATTCGAGCTGCCGATCGAGCTCTCGCCCGGATATCACGAGCTCGAGGTGAGAATCGGCGGGAGGGTGGCGAGCCGCTGCTCGCTCGTGCTGTCGCCACCCAGGTGCTTCGAGCCGAAGGCGCTTCGCGACGGACGGCGCCTCTGGGGCGTCGCGGTGCAGCTCTATACCGTACGATCGAAGGGCAACTGGGGAATCGGTGATTTCGCGGACCTCGAGGCGTTGATCCGCTGGCTGGCGCCTCGTGGGGCGGGCTTCATCGGTTTGAATCCGCTGCACGCGCTCGAGCCGGCGGACCCGCAACAGGCAAGCCCCTATCGCGCCTCGAGCCGCCATTTCCTCAATGCGCTCTACATTGCGGTGCCCGCGGTGCCGGAGTTTACAGACTCGAGCGACGCGCAAGCCCGGGTGGCTGAATCGGAGTTCGCTGAGCGGCTGCGCGAGGTGCGTGCGCGGCCGCTCGTCGACTATGCGGGCGTCGCTCAGCTCAAGCTCGACATTCTCGGCATCTTGTTTCGGGAATTTTGCGAGCGCCACCTGGCGCAGCGCACGGCGCGTGCACAGGCATATCTTGACTTCGTGGCTGCAGGCGGCCCGAGCCTGCAGCTCCACGCCCGGTTCGATGCGCTCGACCGGCATTTTCGGGCGGCCGGGCGTGATTCCGGGTGGCTCAGCTGGCCGCCCGAGTTTCACGATGCGAATGGATCGGCGGCGCTCGGCTTTGCCGCGCAGAGCGCAGCCGACGTCGACTTTTACATCTACTTGCAATGGCTCGCGCACGAGCAATTGTCGTGCGCGCAGGCCCTGGCGCGCTCGCTCGGCATGCCCATCGGGCTTTACGGCGATTACGCGGTCGGCGCTCATCCGTCGGGCTCGGAGGTCTGGGCGGACCCGGCGAGCTACTGTCTGGGCGCGGAGATCGGCGCTCCGCCCGATGCGCTCGCGCTCAAGGGTCAGGGATGGGGGATTCCACCCCAGGACCCGGCGATCCTGACGGCGCAGCGTCTCGGCGGCTTCATGCGCCTCATTCGCAACAACGTGCAGCATTACGGCGCACTGCGCCTCGATCACGTCATGTCATTGTTTCGCCTGTGGTGGGTGGCGGCGGGGCACTCCCCGGCGCAGGGCGCCTACGTCCACTATCCGTTGCAGCAACTCCTCACGGTACTGGCGCTGGAAAGCCTGCGCGGCGCCTGCGTGGTCATCGGGGAGGACCTGGGTGTGGTTCCCGACGAGATACGACGGGCGATGGCCGAGTTCGGGTTGTATCACTACAAGGTGCTGCTGTTTGAAAAGGAGAACGGCCGGTTTCGCGAGCCGGGCGAGTACCCACGGCCCTCGCTCGCCACGGCGAGCACGCACGATCTGGCGACCTTGCGCAGCTTCTGGGAGGGTCGCGACATCGAGCTGCGGCGAGACCTTGCGCTCTATCCGAGCGAGGAGATCGAGAGCGCCGTGCGTCGCGAGCGAGATCAGGACCGAGTCGCGCTGCTCGCCGCGCTGCGCCAGCAGGGGCTGAATGTCCCCGAATCGCCGGCGCAGCCCTTCACCCCCGAGCTTGCGTACGCACTGCATGTGTATCTCGCACGCTCGAGCGCCGCGCTCGTATCGATCCAGATCGAGGATTTGCTCGACTTGACCGACCCCGTCAACGTGCCCGGTACGGCAGGGGAGTATCCCAATTGGCAGCGCAAGTTGACCGCGGATGTAGAGGAGCTCGCGATGCGCACCGATCTCGATGCGCTATTCGCCGATATCAGTCGCGCTCGCGAATAACAGGCTCACGACGCCGCGGGCGCTGTCGCCTCCTTGGCGGACTTCATGCAACTCTTCACCGCTTGGCGAACCTCGACAATCGCAGCGCAGCGACACCCGGCAGCACGCGGCCATCGGCGATCGGCTCCCCGAGCTGCGCACGGATCGGCACGACCCCCGCCCAGACCGGCCGTGCGTAGTCCTCTTCGTCGTCAACCGGAGGGCCGACCCGCACCTTCGCCGACACCTCGGCGAGCGGCAGCGCGAGCACGGCGGTCTGCCGGAGCTCGAGCTCGTTGGGCCCGCGCACCTCGTCCCAGCGCTCTGGGACGATGTGGTCGGTGAACAGCTTCAAGGCCTTCAACCTCTCGCGCTTGGTCTTGACGAGTCGCGCGCGGCCGAGAACCACGACCGAGCGATAGTTCATCGAATGATGAAAGGCCGAGCGTGCGAGCACGTATCCGTCGACCAGCGTCACCGTCACGCAAACATCCACGCCACGGGCCAAAGTCTTCAGCATTCGGCTCACGGCGGACCCGTGCAGGTAGAGGAGCTCCTTGGAGCGCGCATAGAGCGTCGGAATGACGTAAGGCTGGCCCTCGCGCACGAAACCGACGTGGCAGATGATTCCTTCGTCGAGGATCGCATGCACGCGCACCTTGTCGTATACGCCGCGCTTGCGCAGGCGGCGCACCCGAGTGCGTTCAGTCGGTGTGTAGTCGCTCATGAGGGTGGATGATAGGTCAGGGCCCGCCCGCGACGACCAGTACCTTGAAGGTGCCGTCGAGGACCGGCGGGCGCGGGTGGGGCCGCTCGGCGGTCGGGGTCGGCGGTTCGCCGAATTCGGCCGCCACCAGATAAATGCGGTGGGAATTCGGGTCGAGCGCCATGGTGCGTGCGCTCTTCTCGGTGGGCACGCTCGCGATCACGGCATAGTGATCCGGGTCGTCCTCGTGAACCACCGTGAGCGTTCCGTCGGCCCCGTTCGTGCTGAAGACCAGATTCCTCTGCGCGTCGAACGCCGCGGCGTCCGGCCCGCTGCCGATCGGAAGGCGGGCAACCTGCTTGCCCGACAGCGCATCGGTCACGGCCATCACCCCATTCTCGCACACGGAGAATAATCTTGCGTGGGCCGCATCGAGCGCGAGCCCCGTCGGCGAGTCGCAACCGGGGATCTGCCAGGTGGCATCGCGCTTGCCGGCGCGCGAATCGATCCTGCCCAACTGCGCGCTGTCCTCGATATTGAAATAGACGTGTCCGGCATCGTCCGCGACGGCGAATTCGGGCTTTCCGCCGGCGGGGAGGGTCGCGATCTCCGTTCCACCCAATGGGTCGATGACGCTCACATCGTGGCTGCGTCCATTGAAGGTGAACACATGCTTGCTCGCGACGTCGAACAATATCGCGTCGGGATTGTGTCCGCTCACACGGACGGTGCTCCGGGTCTTCAGGGTCTTCAAGTCGAACACCGTGACCGAATCGGCCTGGCCGTTGCTGGTAAATCCCAAGCCGAGCGCGGGCGCAAGCGCAATGCCGTGCACCCCTGCCGTATCGTCGATGGTAGCGAGGAGCGAGCCGTCGCGCGTGTTCAGCACCAGCACCCGATCCGCGCGCGAGATGAAGAGGCGTGCCGAGGCCGCATCGATCGTGAGGTAGTCCCAGCCACCCGAGCCGCCTACGGTGAATTGCCGTTCGACCGCGAAACCGCCCGCCCGGGCGCAAGCGACGGAAGCGAGCGCCGCCGTCACGACGGCACCTGCGAAGGCCAGCAACTTTCGCGCGCTCGAGACCACGGTCATTCGGCTTTGGATTGTGCGGGCGTTGCGTCCGAGGGCGCAAGAGGTTGAGCTCGCGCAGCGAGGATCCATATGGCGGCCGCGACGAGGATCGCCGCCGGTACTATTTTGACGGCCTGCGAGAGCGAGGTGGCATCCGACACGAGGCCGATCAGGAAGGGGGAGGGAACATCGCCCAGCATGTGAATCGTGAGCACGCCGAGCGCATTGGCCGAAGCGCGCTGCGCGGGCCAGACCAGATTGACGATCGACGCGTTGATCGGTCCGGTCGACAGGAACATCAAGAGCTGTGCCACGATGAGGCACACCAAATAGAGCGTCGAGGACACCGCCGTCAGGGCGATCCAGGCGAGGGGCACGGCGAGCAGGGTGGCGGCCGCGGAGATCGCGAGATATGCCCGGCGCGAGTACTTGGCGCAGTAATCCCCGAGCCACCCGCCGGCAAAGGTTCCGACAAACCCCGTTAGCACGATGATCTTGCCGAAGCTCACGGTCGCCTGGTCGCGTGGGATGTCGCGCACTCGCTCGAGGAATGCCGGCATCCAAAAGGCGAGCCCGCCCATCGCAAACGTGTAGGCCGCGTAGCCCAAGATGGTGAGCACATAAGGCGTGTTGCGCAACAACTCGAGATAGGTGGCTCGGGTCCCTGATCCGGGCCGCGTAGCTTGCGCGGCATCTCTCTCTTGGCTGCCGCGGGGCGGATCGCGCAATCCCAGGCAGAGCAAGGCGAGAACGATCCCGGGGATGCCGGCGACGAAGAATGCCACGCGCCAGCCGAAATGCGCGTCGATCAGGCCGCCGATTACGTAGCCCAGAGCCGATCCCACCGGAATCGCGCAGAAGAAGATCGCCATCACTCGCCCGCGCCGCTCGCGGGGAAAGTAGTCCGACAGAAGGCTCGGTCCGATCGTGACGTACGCGGCCTCGCCCACACCGACCGAGGCGCGCGCCGCGAACAGGGCGGCGAAGTTGCCGGCAAGCCCGGAGAGGGCGGTCGCGATGCTCCAGCATCCGACGCCGAATGCGATGAGGCGTGGCCGCGAGTACCGATCGCCGAGCGTGCCGAAGGCCGGCGCGATCGCCGCGAATACGATCAGGAAGCCCGACATCAGCGAGCCGAGCTGGGCATCCGTCAGCGCGAGCTCGGAATGCTTGAGACTCTCGACCAGCGCCGATACGACGTAGCGGTCGAGGTAATTGAAGAGGTTGATGAACGAGAGGATGCCGAGCGCAACGCGCGCGGAGTCGATGAAGGCGCGGTTCGAGCGGATCGAGGTGTGCAAGGGATGCGCCATGGACTGTTCATCGCGACCTCCCCCATCATAGCAGTACAATTTCAAATGCACAGAGCGACTCGAGGCGGGCACGATAATGAATGCGGCGAGCGGCGGCGGCTACGTGTCGCCATGGATGGACGAGGAGCTGGCGATCTTTCGCGATACGACTTCGCGGTTCGTCGAAGCTGAGATGGTTCCAAACGAGCCGCTCTGGCGCAAACAGCAACATGTGGGCAAGGACATCTGGCGCAAGGTCGGTGCGCTCGGCCTCCTCTGCACGGACATCAGTGCCCAGTACGGCGGGGTCGGCGGGGATTTTCGCCATGAAGCGGTGTTGTACGAGGAGTTGGGGCGCCGCGGGTTGAGCGGATTCGGCCAGGGCGTGCACAGCATTTGTGCCCACTATCTGCTGAATCACGGAACGGAGGAGCAGAAGCGGCGCTTCCTGCCGCGCATGGCGCGCGGTGAGCTGATCGGCGCGATCGGCATGACGGAGCCCGCCGCGGGCTCGGACTTGCAGGGAATCAAGACTCGCGCGGTGCGCGAGGGCGACAGCTACGTCGTCAGCGGCTCGAAGATCTTCATCACCAACGGCTACCTCGCCGAGCTGATCGCGCTGGTCGTGAAGACGCAGCCGGGCGAGGGCGCCAAGGGGACCTCGATTCTCATGGTGGAGACAAAGGATCTCCTAGGCTTTCGCGTGGGACGGATCCTCGACAAGATGGGCATGAAGTCGCAGGATACGGCGGAGCTGTTCTTCGACAACGTACGCGTGCCCGCCGCCAATCTGCTCGGCGGCGTGGAAGGGCAGGGCTTCTATCAGCTGATGAGCGACCTGCCTTACGAGCGCGCGTTGATCGCAGTGATCGCGGTCGCGAGCATGGAAGGAGCGCTCGCCGAGACCATCAAATATGTCAAGGAACGCAGGGCGTTCGGCAGGTCCATCGCCGAGTTTCAGAACACGAAGTTCAAGCTCGCGGAGGCCGCCACCAAGACACGCATCGCACGCGTCTTCGTGGATGATTGCATTACGAGGATCGTCAAGGGCTCCTTGGATACGCTCAGCGCCTCGATGGCCAAGTACTGGGTCACCGATACCCAGCAGGAGGTACTGGACGAGTGCGTTCAATTGCACGGCGGTTACGGTTACATGAACGAGTATCTGGTCTGCCGGATGTTCGCAGATGCGCGCGTGCAGCGCATCTACGGCGGCACCAACGAGATCATGAAGGAGCTCATCTCACGCTCGCTCTGAGCGAGGCGCGCTGCGGTCGCTCGTCCGGGTCGCTCCTGCGGCGCGGCCCCGACTGTCGCGAGCTTGCGACGCCCGCACAACAGGTGACTGCTTCACAGATCTTGACCGAAAACAGGCTCCGCATGCGCGTAGAATGAGCAATGAGCTCGAGCGAGCGCAGGGTGAGGTGAGGGCAAGGTGAGGTTTCCCATGTTACCCAGGATGACGGTGGTCTTGCGCCATTTCGCCCGCGCCTCGCTCGGCGGCCTCGCGGCGCTCGCGCTCGCGGCCTGCAACGGCACCGCCGTGGTCACACTCACCTCGACCCCGTCCACCGATACGTTTCTGGCCTACCGGGTGGGCCTCGTCTCGATCGAGCTGCAAACCGGCAGCGGCCGGACGGTGGCGAGCACCTTGCCCGCAGGCACGACGGTCGATCTCGCCCGCTTGGTGAACCTGAGCGAGATCGTCGGGGCTTCTTCGGTCGCGCAGGGAGATTACAAGCAGGTGATCGTCACGCTCGACTACGGCTCGGCGCAGATCATCTACGACGACGGGAGCGTTGCCGGCGTTGCGCTCACGCCGCTTGCAGCGGACGGTCAGGCCATGGGTCAGGTGACTCTCACCCTGTACCTCGATCCGAGCAACGAGTTTCCCATCTTGCGCCACAGCGCCTCGCGCTTGAGCCTCGAGTTCGATTTGGGCGCGTCGAACCTCGTGAACCTCACCCAGCGAACCGTGACGGTCACGCCCTTGATGGCGGCGAGTGCGATGCCGATCGACAGCAAAGTGGTCCACATTCGCGGCCCGCTCGGCGGCGCCAGCACGTCGAGCTCGGTGTTCTCGACCGGCATCGTGCCCTTTGATTTCGGCACCGCCGGCACCGGATCCTTGCAAATCACACCGAGCAGCGTAACCACCTACGAGATCAACGGCGCGCCGTCAACCGGCACCGCGGGCTTGACGCAGCTCGCCTCCTTGAGCCCCGGCGTGATGACCGAGGCGTTCGGGAACCTCGCGACCTCGACGGATACGTCGAGCACGGCGACCGACACGGGAACCACCACGACGTGCTCGGACGGCAGCACTCCCACGACCGTGAACGGCGCCCCCACCTGTCCGGTCGGCGCGACGCTGGTCACCTCGAACGACAACTCGACATCGAGCACGACGAGCTCCACCCAGGTGTCGTTCGCTGCGACCCAAGTGCTCGCCGGCTCGAGCGTGCAAGGCTCGGGGTTCGACCACCTATCCGGCATCGTCACAGGACGCAGCGGCAATACCCTGACGCTCGATGACGGCACCCTCATCGCCGAGGACGGGACCAACACCTTCATTTTCGGCACCGCCATCGTCAACATCGGCGCGAACACGCAGGTGACGCAATTCGGCGCGGGCAGCAGCGAGGCGAATGCCCTGGCTCAGATCTCCGTCGGATCGTTGATCGATGCCTTCGGCACCGCGAGCGACGTGGGCTCGAACAGCGCCACGCTCGATGCCAGCGCGGGTCGAGTGCGGCTCTCGCAAAGCACTGCTTCGGGGATCGTCGCCGGCGTGGGCACGACAGGCGGAACGCTCACGCTCGATCTGGCCACCTTGGGCGGCCGCTCGGTGAGCGTGTTCGATTTTCTGGGCACCGGCACATCGCCGAGCGTGGATGCGAGCGCGGCCTTGTACCAGGTGACGACCGGCAACTTGGACTTGACGAATTCGACCGTCGGCTCGCCGGTGCAAGTGACCGGTTATGTCACCGCGTTCGGCGCTGCGCCTCCGGATTTCAGCGCGCAGACGCTGCTCGACTATACGACGATCAATGCCGAGCTGGCGTTGAACTGGGCGGGCGGCACACCGGCTCCCTTCGCCTCCTACGACACCTCGCAAATCGACGTCGACGCACAAAATAGCAGCATCGGTCCTCGCGCCCTCATCCAAACAGGGGCGCAAACAGTCGACATCGTCGGCATCGCTTCCGATCCGCTCATCGTTCCTAACTCTTCCGCCAACACGGTGTACACCATCGGACACTCGCTGAGCGGCACGTTCGAGAACTTCAACACGTTCACCTCGTTCATCACGCAGCTGCAAACCGAGCTCAACGGCACCGCGCTGGCGACCGCTCTCACGGCATTCGGCCAATACACGACGAGTACCTACACGTTCAGCGCCTCCAGCGTGACGCTCACGTTGAATAATTAGTGTCCTGAATCAGAAATTCGCCGGCATTCGAACGCCGCGGCGCCCCGCCCGCTGCGTTGCTCCTCCCTTGAATACGCTAAAGAATTCGCGGTCGTCGCGCCTTGCGGTCGGGCCGCCGCGGCGCTCTCGGTGCACGGCGAATTTCTGATTCAGGACACTAGCGACTCGAGGTCGCCGCGGCTACCGCGCCAAGCCCGCGCCGTCGGCGAATTCGCTTCCGAGCGCTGCCGCTGGTTAAACTAGGACGCGCTTGTCGATGCTGCCAAATCCCCTATCCCGTGCAGGACACGTTGCTGAGAAAACGAATCACCCGCCGCGACTTCATCGGACGGACCGCGGCCACCCTCGCGATCCCCTGGCGCCTGGCGCAGGCGGCATCCTTCGATTACGCCTACGTGGGCACCTACACGCCCAACGGGGGAGGCATTTACCTCTTCCGCATCGACCGCTCCTCGGGTGCACTCATGCAGGTTCAGGTCGTGGACGATATCCGTAACCCCTCCTGGGTTACCTTGAACCCGGCGCAGGACCGCTTGTATGCGATCAGCGAGATCGATAACTATCAGGGCGCAAAGAGCGGCGCCGTGCTGTCCTACGCCATCGACCCCGATACTTTCACGCTCAAGCGTCTGGGCGCGGTGAGCTCGGGCGGCACCTTCCCGACTCACGCGAGCGTGCACCCATCGGGGAAGTTCGTATTCGTCGCGAATTATGGGGGAGGGAATGTGGCGGTGTTTCCGGTCGGTGCGGACGGGGTCCTCGGTGAGACCTGCGACGTGCGCCCGAGCGTGGGGCCTCGACACCGCGCACGCGCGATCGACGACCCCCCGGGGCAGTTCGCCGTGAGCGACCACGACGGTCCGCATCCGCATATGGTCGCACCCGACCCGACGGGTCAGTTCATCATCGCGAACGACGCCGGCCTCGATTTGACGCTCATCTGGCGGCTCGACGGGCAAGCCGGTCGCTTGCTGCCCGCAGAGGTGCCGGTGGTCAACGCGCCCTCCGGCTCGGCGCCGCGACACTTCGTGTTTCATCCGAACGGCCGGCTCTTCTACAACTTGTACGAGCATGACGCCAAGGTCGCCGTCTACGACTACGAGCCCTCCCGCGGCGTGATGCGCTTGAAGCAGCTCGTCTCGACGCTTCCGCCGAAATTCGCGGGCAGCAATCTCGCATCCGAGATCCTCATCTCGGCGGACGGCCGTTTCGTCTACGTCACCAATCGGCTGCACAATACGCTGACGGGCTTCGCGTCGGGCGCAGACGGACAGTTACATGCGATTTCAGATACCTGGGTGCACGCCGATTATCCGCGCAGCGCAGCGATCGCTCCAGGCGGAGAGTTCATCTTCTCCTGCAATCAAAAGGGCGACTCCATCACCTCGTTCCGCGTGAACGCCGCTACGGGCGCGTTGTCGTTCACGGGGCGCTACGAGCCCGTCGGCAGCCCGGCCGTCATGGTCATGCTCAAGCCCGCCAAGTGAGCCTCAGGAGGCGCGGTCAGCAAGCGCGGGAGGGTCAGGGGTCAATCGGCAGATCCCTCGGCTGTACCGCGGCTCGCCGCGGGATCTATACTTGCCCTCGGTGAATTTTATCCGGAGCGGACGCCATGGAACTCGCGATGATTGGTCTCGGCCGAATGGGCGCCAACATGGCACAGCGGCTGCTGCGCGGCGGTCACCGCGTGGTCGGTTACGATCCGCAGGACGCGGCGCGCAAATCGATCGAGCAGAAGGGCGGAGACTCTGCGGCCTCGCTCGAGGCGCTGGTCGCAAAATTGAAAGCCCCGCGGATCGTGTGGTTGATGCTGCCCGCAGGCGAGGTGACCGACAGCACCATCACGGCGCTCACCCCTCTCCTTGCCGCCGGCGATACGATCATCGACGGAGGCAACTCGAACTATCGGGATACGCAGCGCCGTGCCCGAACGGTTGCGGCGCGCCGGATCCACTATGTCGATTCGGGCACGAGCGGCGGCGTGTGGGGTCTTGCCGAAGGCTACAGCTTGATGATCGGGGGAGAGGAGGAGGCCGTCGAGCACCTGCGGCCGATATTCGAGACCTTGGCGCCGGCTCCGAACCGGGGTTGGGGCCGAGTCGGCGCGGTGGGCTCCGGTCACTACACCAAGATGGTCCACAACGGCATCGAGTACGGCCTGATGCAGGCCTACGCCGAAGGATTCTCCATCTTGAAGCACAAGAGCGAGTTCGACCTCGATTTGCATCAGATCGCCGAGATTTGGCGCTACGGCAGCGTGGTGCGCTCGTGGCTCCTGGAGCTGACCGCGGATGCACTCGCGAAGAATCCGACACTCCACGGGATCGCGCCTTACGTCGCAGATTCCGGCGAGGGCCGCTGGACGGCGGCGGAGGCCATCGAGCTCGGAGTGCCCGCCTTCGTGATCGCCGCCTCATTGTTCGGGCGATTCGGGTCGCAGGACAGCGACTCGTTTTCGGACAAGCTGCTCGCAGCCATGCGCAATCAATTCGGCGGGCACGCGGTGAAGACCGAATAGGAACCGGGGGGCACGATCGCCTGCGAGTCAGCGCAGCGTTCGCTCCATGAAAATGCTGTACGGGTCGTCTTCGGGGTAGTCGCCGAAGCAGGGACTGCGCGAGAATCCGAGCTTCTCGAACAGGGCGAGCGCATCCTTCTGGTAGATCCCGGTCTCGAGCCGCATTGTGCCGAGCCCCGCCTCACGTGTCGCCTGCTCGAGCGCCTCGATGATGCGCCGTGCGACGCCGCGCCCGCGCGCGCGCGGTGACACGTACACTCGCTTGACTTCCGCGTAGTCGCGGAACTTCTTGATTGCGCCGCAGCCCACCATCTCGCCGTCCACCCAGGCCGCAAAGAAGCGCACATCGCCGGCAGCGAGAGCATTCAAATTCAGCAGGTGGTTGCTTTCCGCGGGGTAGAGCGCGCCGAGATAGCGATCCAATTCCCGGATCAGCGCCTCACAGGCGCTCGAGCGCGGGTCGGTCGGAGCGATGACGATTCCCGGTTCTTTCACGGCCCCCGCCATTACCCCGCCGCAGCCCCCGCCTTGTGCGCGCTCACGGCCGCGCCGTCGCTCGATTTGAGCTCGCCGAATACGATGGTCGATGCGATGGTCCACGCGCCGAGCGCGCGCAGCGCGAGGTGGATGCCGTGGATCATCTGCGGCGCGGTGGCGCGCGCATGGTCCGGAATGAACACCGCGGCCGCGAGCGAGGCCGCGGCGACCCCAAAGCTCACCGCCATTTGCTGCACCGTGCTCGCGATCGTGCTCGCGCCGCTCGCCTGCTCCGCGCTCACATCGGCGAAGGCGAGGGTGTTCATGCTGGTGTATTGCGTGGAAGTGAAGAATCCATAACCGAAAGCGAGCCCCGCGATGAGCCAGGGCGGTGTTCCCACATCGATCAGGGAGAACGCCATCAGCATGAGGCCGAGCATGACGGTGTTCGCGATCAGCACCTGCCGGTAGCCGAATCGCTTGAGAATGATGGGCAAGGTGAACTTGAAGCTGATCGCCGCGAGCGCCTGGGGCATGATCATGAGACCGGACTCGATCGCCGAGTATCCGAGCCCGACTTGATAGAGGAGCGGCAGCAAGAACGGTAATCCGCCTATCCCTAAGCGCGTGAGGAGGTTCCCGCTCACGGACACTCGAAAACTACGGATTCGCGCGAGACTCAACCTGAGCAGGGGGTGCGGGGTGCGGACCGA
>DATHCO010000268.1:0-8003 GCA_035319505.1 Steroidobacteraceae bacterium
GCATATTCGGCGTCGCGTGCAGTCTCATCGCCGTGTATCAAGGCTACAACGCGATGCCGACCGCAGAGGGCGTCGGCATGGCGACGACGCGCACGGTCGTCACGTCGGCGGTGGTCGTGTTGTTCCTGGACTATCTGCTCACTTCGGCGTTCTTGCACTGACGCCGATATTCTCGCTCGAGGGCAATCGCAATGGGCAAGTCGATTACGCTGAATGTAGGAACGGGAACCTTCGTGCTGCTCGGTTTTGCGGCGCTCGCTTTTCTGACGACGCAGACGACGAGCCATGGGCTGCATCTCGGCAGCGCGCCGAGCTACGAGGTGACCGCGAAATTCGACAACATCGGAGATCTGAAAGTGGGCGCGCCCGTGTCCATGTCGGGCGTCGAGATCGGTCGCGTGTCGAGAATCGATCTCGACACCAAGGAGTACAAGGCGATCGTGCACCTGCAATTGTTTTCCAGGTACTCGGAGATACCGACGGACAGTGACGCGAGCATCTACACGCAAGGCTTGCTCGGGGGCAAATTCGTCGGCATCACGGCCGGCGGCGCGGAAACTTATCTCAAGAACCACGATCGAATAGAGTTCACACAGTCCGCGTTACAGCTGGAGAGCCTGATCGGCCAGTTCATGGCGAATTTCGGCAAGAGCTCGGGATCGAGCGGATCGAGCGACTCCACGGCTGCCAAGCCCGACGCTGCGCCGCTGCCGGCGGGGAAGCAGAGATGAAATTATTGCATTTGTACTCACTCACCCTCTTCCACCTGAGTCTCGCTCTCGCTGCGGCCGCGGGCCCGCCGCTCAGCGCGCGGGCCGCCGACACACAGAGCAACCCGCAGACCGCCCCGGCCTCTGCGCCGAGCACCTTGGGGCCGCAGGAGCTCGTCGAGGATTCCGCGAAGCGCATGCTCGCGGAGCTCGACGCGAACCGCGCGATGTATGCGAAGGATCCGGCCAAGCTCGACTCGCTGGTCGCGAATGTGCTGCTGCCGAACTTCGATGTGGATTATGCGGCCCGGCTGGTGCTCGGTCAGACTTGGCGCAGCGCGACCCCCGAGCAGCGCAAGCGCTTCGTCGACGCGTTCTACCACGCGCTGCTCAGAAACTACGGTAATGCACTGATCAATTTCACCGCCGACCGCTTCGTGGTGCTGCCGTTTCGAGGCGATCCGAACACGATGTCGGCGACCGTGCGCACCCAGGTCAAGAAATCCTCCGGCGAGAGAGTGCCGGTGGATTTCACTCTCCACAAGACCGAGAACGGCTGGAAAGCGTGGGATGTCGTCATCGAGGGCATCTCCTACGTCAAGAGCTTTCGTACCGATTTCGGCGCCGAGATCGAGGCAAAGGGCCTCGATGAGGTGATCGAGCGTCTCGAGAAAGAAGGGCCGGTGCGCGCGAGCTCCACCGCGTCGGCCAGCCATTGAAGGAGCAGGGCACCCGGGCCGCCGCCTTCGAGCTGCTCGACGGCGCGCGTGCGCGCGTGGTGGGCGCTCTCGACTTCTCGACGGTGACCGCGCTGTTGCCGATGGGGAGCGAGGCCATTCGCTCGGGTCGCGCCTCGATGATCGATCTGGCGGCCGTTACGGGGAGCGACAGCTCGGGTCTCGCGCTCCTCATCGAGTGGCTGAGCGTCGCCAAGGCGGCGCATCTGCCTCTGCGCTATGAAAACATCCCCTCCCAGCTCGCGCAGCTCGCCAAGCTGAGCGATGTCGCAGAGCTTCTTGCAGGCGAGCCGCAGCCGTCCATCGGCTGATTCGTCAACCGCGAGTCGGGCGCTGCGTTTTGACTGCTGTGGCGTTTTTTTATGGAAGGAATACCTCCATGCGTAAACTGGCTTCCATCGCACTCGTGACCGCTCTTGCGGTCGGCGCCTCGATGACGACTAAGCCCGCCGAGGCAGGCGTCGTCGTGGGAATCGGATTACCGGGGGTGGCGATGGTCGCGCCGCCCGTCGTCGCCTACCCGCCCGTGGTTGCTCCCTACTACCCGCGCTATTACTACCCCGGATACGTTCGCTTCGGCTATGGCTGGGGCTGGCACCATGGGTATTACCACGGCCATTGGCGCTAACCGCCTGACGGGGCTCCCGTCAGTCCGATTGTGGCGGCGCTTGCCCCTGCGGGGCCGGCTGCTGCGCTGGGGCGGAGCTCTCGTCGGCGCCGGGCTCCTCCAAGGGCTCCTCCTCGGGTGACTTCCCGGTGATCAGATAGGCGCGGCGCGCGAGGTAGGCGTCGCGGACGACGGCGTACGGATCGTACGCGTGACTGATCGTCTCATCGAGCGGCAGGAGCGCCGCGCGAGCATCGATGAGATCCGGCAGAAAGAGACCGTAAGAGACCCAGTTGTTGTTGACGTAGTGGGTGGGCGTCGAGAAAATCTCGATCGCCCGCGCCGGCGCGTCGCGCAAATCCGAAGGCCCGAGGATCGGTAGCTCCACGAAGGGGCCGGCATGAACCCCCCAGTGGCCGAACGTGAGGCCGAAGTCCTCGTGATTGTGATCGAGTCCTGCGGAGGTTGCCGGATCGAGAATGCCCCCCAGACCGACCGTGGTATTCAGCAAGAGACGCCCGAGATCAGTGCCGGCGGCCGAGAATTTTCCCTGCAGCATGTCGTTGATGAGGGTCGTCGGCATGCGCAGATTCGAGAAAAAGTTGCTGACTCCGGTGCGGATCGGCTGCGGCACCACGCGCACATAGCCGCGAGCGACGGGCTTCGCGACGGCTCGATCGAGCTTGTCGTTGACCTTGTAGACGCCGCGGTTCCAGGACTCCCAGGGATCTTGCGGCGAGCGCCGATGGTTCGGCGCCAGAGTGACGCAGGCGCTCAACGCCGCAGTCACGATGAGGGCTGCGCCAAAGCGCGCGATAACAGCTACCCCGAGGCGCGCAGTCCCTTCTTTCCCCATGACGTTACCATTCTCCCGGTTGAGCGAGCGCGGCCGCTCGTCTTCTTATCGGCGCACCCTTCGGTCACTGGATTCGATCAATACCGGCCGTTCCCGTTGTCGCCCGCCACGGTGTTGGTGCGAGCCTTCGGCATGGCCGCGCGCACTTCCTCGAGCAAGGCGCTGATGCGAGCGCGCTGAATCGGATTGAGATTGGGAAGACCTAGGGCGAGCGCCAGCTGGTTGGACGCCATGTTGAGATCGCCGTTCATGAGATAGAAGTCCGCCATGTAGTAATACGAATCGGCGATGTTGCCGGCGGCGGACGCGGCCTTGGCGATGAGCTTCGCCTGATTGGGAGTCGGCTCGACCTGATTGAACAAGTCGTCGAGGATCGTCTGCGCGCGTTTGCTGTCACCCGCGCGCATCAGGGTCTCCGAGAGGCGGATGGTCACGGGCACGTTGCGCGGAAACAAGGAGGACGCCTGCTCGAGCACGGCCTGCGACTCCTTGATCTGTCCGTTCGCGAGATACGCCTGCCCGAGAGCTCCGTAGAATTGAGTGACCCGCGGATTCTCGCTCACCAAGGCCTTCAGCTCGGGGATCGCCAGGGCCGGCTTCTGCGCGGCGACATCGGCGACCGCCTTGCCGTAGCGCTCCTCGATCGAGAGACCGGCGCCGTTCTTGAGCAAATTGGCGTAATACTCGCGCGCGAGCTCGGGATTGCCCACCAGGGATCGCAGCCGCTCGCGCATCAGAAGGTAGCTGAGCGAGTCCTCGTGCCGGATGCGCTCCATTTGCGCGGCCCGGTTGCGCGCCTCTGCGATGCGCTCCGCCGAGAGCGGGTGGTCGATCAGGAACTCGACCGCCTTGATCCGGTCGGGGTTCGGGGAGTTGCGCTCCAGCTCCGAGAACATGCTCGCCATTCCGAGGGGGTCATATCCGGCGGCGGCCATGGTGCCGATGCCAATGCGGTCCGCCTCGAATTCCTGAGAGCGCGTGTAGTTGATCTGATGCTGAATCATCGCGCTCTGTGCCCCGAGGATCGCAGCCTCCATGCCTTCGGGGTTGCCGCGGCCCGCGGTCGCGCCCAGCAGAATCGCGGCGAGCATGGCCGCCGTCGCGACCAGGCCCGAATGGGACTGGTCGATCATGCCGCGGACCAGATGCCGCTGCGTGACGTGCGCGGTCTCGTGCGCGAGCACGCCCGCGAGCTCGTTCTCGTTCTGCGTCGCGAGGAACAGGCCGCTGTTGAGCATGATGAAGCCGCCGGGCATCGCGAAGGCGTTGATCGCGGGGTCGCGAACGACGGCGTAGTTGAATTGGTGCTGGCCTTCCTCCGCGTGGCTCGAGAGGCTGTGGCCGATCTGTTGAATGTAGTCGGTCACCTCGGGATCCTCGAGGACGAGCCCCTGAGCGCGCATCTGTCGCGCCCACTGCCGGCCGACCTGGTACTCCTCCTCGAGCGAGACGGCGGCCGTGGCCGGGCTCCCCAGATCCGGCAGGTCCTGCTCCTGCTGCGGGGCGGAGGGCTCCGCCGCCCAGCTCACACTGAGGCCCGAGCCGGCCGCGAACAGGGCGGCCGCGAGCAATGCCGTCAGTGATTTCAATGGCCTCATTCAGCCTCCTGCAAAGAGCGATTAGAGCGCCGGCCGCACTCTAAAGTTCGCTCACCCGCCCTCAAGCGGCCAATCAGCCCCCCGAGGCGTTCCCTCAAAGGACTTCGGACGCATAGTCTGCCAGACGCGAGCGCTCTCCGCGCACCAGCGTGATGTGGCCCGAATAGCTCCACCCACGGAAGCGATTGACGACATAAGTCAGTCCGCTCGTGGTCTCGGTCAGGTAGGGGGTATCGATCTGGGCGATGTTGCCGAGGCACACCAGCTTGGTTCCGGGCCCGGCGCGGGTCACCAGGGCCTTCATCTGCTTGGGTGTCAGATTTTGCGCCTCGTCGATGATGATGAAGCGGTTCAGGAACGTGCGGCCCCGCATGAAATTGAGCGAGCGGATCTTGATGCGATGGCGCAAGAGGTCGGTCGTCGCGCCGCGACCCCATGCGCCGCCCGACTGGCTCTGCGTGAGCACCTCCAGGTTGTCCATGAGAGCGCCCATCCAGGGCTCCATCTTCTCCTCTTCGGTTCCCGGTAGAAACCCGATGTCCTCGCCCAGCGGAATGGTCACGCGCGTCATGATGATCTCGCTGTAGCGGTTGTGGTCGAGCGTTTGCGCGAGCCCGGCCGCGAGCGTGAGCAGGGTCTTGCCCGTTCCTGCGGGCCCGAGCACCGTGACGAAATCGATCTCCGGATCCATCAGCAAATTGAACGCGAGATTTTGCTCGCGATTGCGCGAGCTCACGCCCCACACGTTGTTGCGTTCGGTGTGGTAATCCACCGTGAGCTCGAGAATGGCGGATTCGCCCTCGAGCTTGCGCACGATAGCTTCGACGCCGTTCTCCCCGGGATCGTAGACGAACTGGTTCGTCTGCCATTCACGCACCAGCGGGCCGCGGATGCGATAGAACGTGCGGCTGTGCTCCTGCCAGGACTCCATGCCCTTGCCGTGCTTCTCCCAAAAATTCGTCGGCAGCCGCTGCGCGCCGCTCGCTAGCAGATCCGCATCCTCGATCGTCTTGTCGCTCGAATAGTCCTCCGCCTGCACACCAACGATCGCTGCCTTGATCCGCAGGTTGATGTCCTTCGATACCAGCGTGACGCGCGCCGAGGGGAATTTCTTCTGCAGCGCCAGGGTGTCGGCGAGAATCGCGTGATCAGCGCCGTGCCCGGGCAACCCGTCCGGCAATTCGGACTCGAGCAACTGGGTCTGAAAGAACAGCCGCCCGGAGGGCGGGCGCTTGCCGTGGTTGATCGGCACGGCCGAGGGGAGCGCGAGCCCGCGATCGATTTGCTTCTTGGTCGCATCGCGCATCACCTCGTCGAGAAAGCGGCTCACCTGACGCACGTTCCGAGCCGATTCCGAGAGCCCCTTCTTGCCCGCGTCGAGCTCCTCGAGCACGCTCATGGGGATGTAGACGTCGTGCTCCTCGAAGCGGAAAATCGCCGTCGGGTCGTGCATGAGCACATTCGTGTCGAGCACGAAGATGCGGCGCCGCTTGGTGGCTTGACGCTCCCTGACGACCGCGGCGGCGACCGGCCGCAACGTGCCGGTCACAGCGCCTTCACAGCCGCTAGGACCGCCTCGGCGTGACCGTTCACTTTCACCTTGCGCCATTGCGCACGCAATACACCCTTCGCGTCGATCAGAAAGGTACTGCGCTCCACGCCCATGTATTTCTTGCCGTACATGCTCTTCTCTCGAATGACGTCGTAGAGCTTGCACACGGTCTGCGTGGCGTCGGCGAGAAGCTCGAACGGGAAACCCATCTTCTGCTTGAATTTCACGTGCGAGGCCACGCTGTCGGGCGAGATTCCGACGATCCGCGTCTTCAGCTTATCGAATTGCGCGTACGCGCGAGCGAAGCTCTCGCCTTCCTGCGTGCACCCCGGCGTATTGTCGCGCGGGTAGAAATAGATCACGACGTTGCTCCCGGCGGCCTCGCTCAAGGACCATGTGCCCGCCGTGCCGTCCAGCGAGAAGGGCGGGGCCTTGCGCCCGAGTTCGACCTTGCTCAATTCTTCACCGGCTCGAATATCGCGTCCAAATTCAGGTGATCACAGAAATCCATGAATTCCTCCCGTAAAACGCCGATGTGCAGGCGGCTCGGAACGTTGACGATCATCTGCACGGAGAACATCGGCGCTCCCGTGTGCGCCGCCGCATACGAGCGCGTGGACAGCTCGGCGATGTCCACGCCCCGCTGCGAGAAAAAACCCGAGAGTCCCGCGACGATGCCGGTCTGATCGAGGCACACGACGTCGATCGAATAAGGCAGCATGTCGTTGCGGGCGGCGCGCTCCTCGGTGCGCCTCAGCTGGATATTCATGCCGGTGGCGTCGCCCAGCTTCTTGAACTCTCCTTCGAGTTTCGCGAGCGTGTGCCAGTTGCCGCTCACGAGGAGCAGCATTGCAAACTCGTTGCCGAGCGAGGTCATGCGGCTTTCGCTGATGCTTCCGCCGCAATCGGCAATCACCTTGGAGAGCTCATGAACCATTCCGACGCGGTCCCCGCCGACCGCGCTGATCACGATATGTTGTTTCATCGGGGTAAATTCTACCCTGTGGACGCTTGCCACGGAGCAGTCCCTGGACTTAAGGTAGCCAATATTTGCACGGAGGAGCTCGGCCGATGCTGCGCGGAAGCATAGTCGCTATCGTGACGCCGATGACTGCGGACGGTGGTCTGGACCTTCCCGCCTGGGACCGGCTGCTCGACTTTCACGTGCGCGAGGGTAGCGACGGCATCGTGATCGCGGGAACCACCGGCGAGTCACCGGCCCTCGATCTCGAAGAGGTCGAGGAGCTGGCGCGCCGGGCAGTGCTTCGCTGTAGCGGCAAGCTCAAGCTGATCGTGGGTGCCGGCACACATGCCACCGCGAGCACCGTCGCGCGAGTGCGAGCGCTCGGCCGGCTCTCGGTCGATGGCCTCATGCTGGTTACCCCATATTACAACAAGCCCCCGCAGGAGGGATTGTTCAGGCACTTCATGGCGGCTGCGGACGCATCCGCCCTGCCGATCGTTCTGTACAACGTGCCGAGCCGTACGGCGGTGGATATGTTGCCCGCGACGGTTGCGCGACTTGCGCGGCATCCGCGAATCGTCGCGCTCAAGGACGCAAGCGCAAGCTTGGCGCGCGTGCGTGAATTGCAGGCGACGTGTCCGCCCGAATTTACCGTGCTCTCGGGTGATGACGCGACCGCGATCGACTGGATCGGCGCGGGCGCCAAGGGGGTGATTTCGGTGTCGGCGAACGTCGCGCCGCACCGCATGCACGAGGCCTGCGCGGCGGCGCTCGCCGGGGATTTGACGCTCGCTCATACGATAGACGCCGATTTGCGACTCTTGCACAGGGACCTATTCGTCGAAGCGAGTCCCATCCCCGTCAAGTGGGCGGTCGCCCGAATGGGGCTGATCGGGAACGCAATCCGGTTGCCGTTGGTCGAATTGTCACCGGGCCAGCACGAGACGGTGCTGCGAGCGATGCGCGCGGCGGGCGTGAG
>DATHCO010000269.1:0-10646 GCA_035319505.1 Steroidobacteraceae bacterium
GCGTTGCCTCCACTGTGCCCAAAAGGAGTGAGGGATTGAGCGCTGGAGGCGGAAGTCCCAGCCGCTCGAGCGTCTCGGCGACCTTGGGGAGCCCGAGGTCGAGCCCCAGCCGCACGGTCGCCAAGTTCATCGACTCGGCAAGGGCCCGCGCGAGCGGCACTTTGCCGTGGAGCTCGCGATCGAAGTTCTGCGGCACCCAGATGCTCCCGTCGCTGAGCTTGAGCTCGATCGGCGCATCGTCGATGAGTGTCGCGGCGTTGTAGCGGCCGCTCTCGAGCGCGGTGAGATAAACGGCCGGTTTCACCAAAGAGCCGATCGGCCGGCGCCCGTCGAGCGCGCGATTGAAGCCGCCGGCGCTGCCGACCTCGCGCCCACCGACGACGCCGACCACATCGCCGCTGTTGGGCTCGATGATCACCACCGCACCTTCCAGTGGCGCCCCGCGCAGCCGAGATCGGGCATCGAGTCGCGCGAGGTTCTGCATCAAGGCACGCTCCGCCGCTGCTTGCGCCCGCGGATCGAGACTCGTGTACACGGACAGGCCCGCGGCGGCAAGATCAGCCTCAGCGTAGTCGCGCTTCAAATCGCGCCGCACCAGGTCGACATAGGCCGGCACGTAGCTACCGCTCGGCGGCTTGAGCCCGAGCGGCGCCGCGGCGGCACGCTGGGCGGTCGCCGCATCGATCAGATGGGACTCGAAGAGCTCCCTGAGCACGAGGTTCCGGCGCGCGATGGCGCGATCGGGGTGCTTGCGCGGATCATAATAGGACGGCCCCTTGACCAGTCCGATGAGAAGCGCCATCTCGGCGGCATCGAGCTCGTCCAAGGGCTCAGCGAAGTAGTACTCGCTCGCCAAGCCGAAGCCGTGAATCGCGCGCGCGCCGTCCTGCCCGAGATAGACCTCGTTCAAGTAGGCGATGAGAATTTCCTCTTTCGAGTAGTGTGCCTCGAGGCGCCATGCCATCACGGCCTCCGTCACCTTTCGGCTCAGGGTCTGCTCGTCGGAGAGGAAGTAGTTCTTCACGAGCTGCTGTGTGAGCGTGCTGCCCCCTTGCACGAGGCGCTGCGCGCGAAGGTCGGCCCAGATGGCACGCGCAATCCCGAGGGGATCGATGCCGTGATGCTCATCGAAGCGCCGGTCCTCGATGAGCTTGATCCCTTGCCGCAACAACGGCGGCGCGTCGGCGGGCGCCATCACGAGACGGTCCTCTCCGTGCACTGGAAAGACACTTCCGATCACCGGGGGGTCGAGCCGGAACACGGGAAGATCGTTTCCGTCGCCCTGTCTCATGCTCGTGATCGAGGAGCCGTCCGCATGAATCGACACGATCCTGGGCTCGCGCAGCTCGTCGATGAAGCGCACTCGCCTCGCGTGCAGCTCGAACCCATTGCCGACTCGTCGATAGAGGCCGGGCCCCTTCGAGGGATCGCCCCGGCGGTAGTGCAGTAGGCGCAGCTGCTCCTCGAGATCCGCGGCACTGACGGGTGCACCCGCATAGAGCTCGAGCGGCGCCGCATAGACGCGCGCCGGCACCGACCAATGTCGGCCCTGAAACTCGCGCGTGACCAGCCGATCGAGGTGCATGACCCATAGCGCGGCGATTGCTGCGAGCAGGCCTGCCGAGCCCAGGGCGATGAAAAGCAAACGTCGGCGACGAGAACGAGAGCGGCCCACGGTGCGCTGAAGCGGCTGCCGGCCTAGAGAACGAAGGGGAGAAAGGCCCAGCTCGAGCGCCGGTACGCGGCGTACTGCTCGCCGAACTGGCGCTCCATCCAGGCCTCCTCGACGTGCGACTTGAGCCGGAAGGCAATGCAGGCAATCACGACTGCGAGCAACCCGCGCAGCTGACCGGTCGCGAGCGCGGAGCCGAGCAACGCGAGCAGGATGCCGGTGTAAATCGGATGACGAATGCGCCGATAGGGACCGCGCCGGATGAGCTCATGGTCGACCTTGATGGTCACGGTCCCGCTCCAGTTCTCCCCGAGAACCGACCGCGCCCACATGCTGAACGCAAGGCCGACGAGGACCAGAGCAAGCGCGCACGCGTATCGGATCCAATCCCCGCCCACGACGCGCATCCCGAGCACGCCAGGCCAGCGATGGACCGCCAATAGCAGCACGACGAGGCCCATGGCGCTCAGGAACCCCGCTCTCGAGCGCACGCTCTCGCGCTCACGCGAACGCTTGGTGGATTGCGCCGACACCACCCAGTAAACCAGCCAGATGATCCACAATGCATCGATCAGTAAACTGGGCCATGAACGCATCGAATGAGTCGATCCGGCGAGCCGGCTGACCGCTTCCCCACTAACCAGAGTGCCCGTCACTTTGCTTGCTGGGCGCTTGCCCGTCAAATCGCCGCCGGGCGTCGAGAGCGGCGCGGCGGCTTGCTAAGCTAGAGGGGCCCTCATCACTCGGAGACATCGATGATTCCTTCCGGCGTGCATTATTTCCCGGTGGCCTGGCCGGTGCTCTTGGCACTGATCATCTTGCTTGCGTTGATGGCCGGATCCATCGCATCCCGTCTGCTGAGATTCGCTTCGGAGACGATGGGGCTGAGCCCCGGAACGATGCTCGCGGTGTTGCTCCTTTGCCTGCTCGGGAGCTACGTCAACATCCCCGTCGCCTACCTGCCGGAACGAGAGGTCACGACTTCCACCGAGGTCACGTTCTTTGGAATGCGCTACATGATCCCGGTGGTCCACGAATGGCCCGGCACTCTGCTCGTTGTCAACGTGGGCGGCGCGGTCATCCCAACGCTACTGTCGCTGTACCTGATCGTGAGGAACCGCCTGTATGAGCTCAGCCTGGTCGGCATCGCGATCGTCACGACGGCATGCTATCTGCTTGCCAAGCCCGAGCCCGGATTGGGCATCGCGGAGCCCGTGTTCGTCCCACCTCTGGTGACTGCGGTGACCGCCGTTGCGCTGTCGCGACGCTATGCAGGACCGCTCGCATACGCGAGCGGTAGCCTCGGGACACTCATCGGTGCGGACTTGCTCAACTTGGGCAAGATACAGGGGCTCGGGGCCCCGGTCGCATCCATTGGCGGGGCAGGAACGTTCGACGGCATTTTCCTCACCGGCCTGCTGGCCGTGGTCTATGCCGGGATATTTGCCCCGCACGATCGCTACGCAGTCCACTACTAGCAATGGCGCTCAGTGCCCGAGAAGTGCCGTAATCAGGAGGAAGATGACATGCAACGGGCTCTAACCGAACGGATGCTTCGACGAGGCAAGTCGTGGCGATGGTTGGCCTCGGTCGGGTCGATCGGCGTTCTCGCTCTGGCGCTCCCGGTTGCGTCGGCCGAAGACGCCCACAGGTCATCGCCCGTCAAGATCGCGGTGTTCGATTTCGAGCTGGAAGACGTGAGTCCCGCGGCCTCGTTTCTCGGGAAGACCACGAGTAGCACGGCCAGCATGGACAAGGTGAGCGGCGAGGCACGCCGGATGCTCGCAGAATCGGGACGCTACAGCCTCGTCGATGTAAGTAAGGTCGACGCCGCGCAGGTGAAGGAGAAGTCCTTGCGAAACTGCGATGGCTGCGAGGCCGGCATTGCCTGGCAGCTGGGAGCCGAGCAGTCCCTGATCGGGGTCGTGAACAGAGTCACGCAGACGGATTACTACGTGCGGATTCAAATTCGCGACGCTCGAACCGGGAAGATTCTCGACGAGCAGGAGGCGAATTTCGCGGGCGATGATGCAGGCTGGGCGAGCGGTGTACGCATGCTGATCAAGCACCAAATCCTGGCAAGTCAAGATTGAATTTGATTCCTGTAACCTGACGGTCAATGTGCCGTCATGATCGACGCGTAGTTTGCCGTTGCGCGCCGATGGGCAGTGCGCAGGCCAACAAAGCCAACGCGGCCGCCGGCCGAGCTCCACGCCGATCCAGCCTTTTCGTTTTCATGGAATTGCCTCCGCTGGGTTCATTCGTTTTCGCAGGTGATTCGGTGCATGCGAGGAGAAGCGTGGCGCACGCAACCTTAATTTTCTTACAGCAGAATGAAGCGGCCGGGATACTCGGCGCGCATGCGATCAAATTCGCGACGCAAGTGGCTGTGGACTATACTCGCGGAGAACCACCCCCGGAGAGGTCAGAGTTGGCTCCTCTCAAGTGCTTTGGTTTCGCCCCGCTCGTTCTCGCATGGATCACTCATGCCGCGATCGCGGCGGAGATCGCCGAGCGCGCGGAGCGAGTCGTTGCGATCATCGACGCGCTGCAGGTCGAAGATCATTGGCCGGCCGGAGTGCACGTCAATTGGGAAACGGGCGTGCCCGACGGACAGCCGGAGCATGGAATGGGCAAGCACACTCACTGCAGTGCGTTCGTGGCTGCCGCCGCAAAGCGGCTCGGAATCTACATCCTTCGCCCGCCCGAGCATCCGCAGCTGCTGCTCGCGAACGCACAAGTGGACTGGCTTGCCGAGGAGGGTGTGCGGCAAGGCTGGCGAGCTGTCGAAAGTGCAGTGCAAGCTCAGCATTACGCCAACCGGGGCTACTTCGTCGTCGCCGCCTATCACAATCATTATGAAGACAAGCCCGGTCACATCGCGATCATTCGACCGAGCGAGAAGAGCGTTGCGGACGTGGAATCCGAGGGTCCCCAAATCACCCAGGCGGGCGGTACCAACTACCGGAGTGCCACCCTGAGGCAGGGCTTTGCCGGCCATCCGGCGGCATGGGGGAGCCACGAAGTTCGCTACTACGCCCACGCGGTCGACGATAGTAGGCTGAGCGCGCACTGAGACGGCGCTGCGCTCCGGGACGGCGGTGACAGCGATGAATCGACGAACCTTCATCCAAACGGCCGGTGCCGCCGGTTTGGGCTTGGCCGGACGGGTCGGCTGGTCGACCGCCGCGCCGGTGGCGCAGATGCTCGAGCTGCTCGAAGAGTCACCGCGCGAGCGAATCCCCGGCGAGCTCGTGCGCATGATTCGCGCGGGCCTGCGCCAGGAAGAGGCGATCGCTGCGCTGTCGCTGGCGGCGGTGCGCAACGTTCAGCCGTATCCGGACGTCGGATACAAGTATCATGCGTTCATGATGCTGCGCGCCATCCAATCGGCCGCGCAGCATCTGTCCTCGACGGACCAATGGCTCCCGGTCGTCTGGGCCGCGGACTATTTCAAGAATACACAGGCCGAAGAGCACGCAACGAGCGGCTGGCGATTGCCGGCGAGGGTGGCCGGACCGGTCGACGATGCGCAGGCGGCGCGCCACTCGCTCATCGCTGCGCTGGACCACTGGGATCGCGATGCCGCCGACGCAGCGGTGGTGAATTACGCGCAGATCGCGAGCGCTCATGAAATCCTCTCGCTCCTTTTTGAATTCGGCGCGCGCGATCTTCGAGCCATCGGTCACAAGGCGATCACCGTGAGCAACGCGCACCGCCTCTGCACGCTCTTCGGCGGCGACGGCGCTCTACCCCTACTGCGCTCGACCGTGGCAGCGCTTCAGAACAAAGGCGGGGATCCCGATCCGGCGAGTCACGACCTTTCGCCCGATCGGCCGTGGCGGCGCAATCGAGAGAAACTGCATGAGATCCCGCGATCCTGGAAGCAAGGGCGCGATGATACCGGCGCACGCTCGGAGCTTCGTGCCGCCCTGAATCGGGCAACGGAAGTCGAGGCGGGCCCGATCGTCGTCGAGATGCTGCGGCAGCAGATCTCGCCCGAGGCGATCTGGCAAGTCCTGTTCGACATGGCGGCGGAGCTTCCCATGCGCCAGGCGAATATCGTGCTGTTGCATGCCAGCACCAGCGCGAATGCCTTGCATTACGCTTATCGCACATCGAGCGACGAGCAGACCCAGCAACTCATGCTGCTCCAGTGCGCGGCGTTCTGTGCCATGTTTCGCCAGTTCGGCAACGCAAGTGACTCAAATCCGGGCCTCGAGGAGCTTCAGCCGCTGCCCCTCGGTGGCACGGGCGCTGAGGCAATCCGCGAGATTTTCTCCGAGCTCGCTGCCGATCGCCGCGCGCAAGCGGCGCGCAAGACTCTGGGCTATCTGCGCGCTCACGGTGATGCGGATGCCTTGATCGCCACCGCTCGGCAGCATCTCGCTTACGGCGGCGACGAAGCGCACGACTACAAATGGTCCGAGGCGGTGTTCGACAGCTATTCGCAATTCTCGAATTTCGATTGGCGGTGCCGATATCTGAGTGCCGGAATGGCCTACTTCAAAGCGCCCGCGAAGCCCATTCCCATTGTCGAGGAAACGCTCGAGCTCATGAGGTCGTGAGCCCCTGACTTCTACGTCAATCGAGCCTGTGCGAGACCGACGCGCGGCAATGCGGCTGGATGGCTGATCCGCTCAGCCGCCGGTGGCGTTCGGGTTTCGCCAGGTGCGCTCGAAGGGCAGTCTCCAGGCGTAGGGAGCGACGAGCTGGTGAATCGCATTCGGCCCCCACGAGCCCGGGGCATAGGGGCGTACCGGGGGCGGCGTCTCCAGCAAGGGGATCGAAACCTCCCACAGGCGCTCGATGCCGTCGGCACTGGTAAACAGGGTGCGATCGCCGCGCATCGCATCGAGGATCAATCGTTCATACGCCTCGAGCACATCACCCACATAGGTGGTGTCGTGCATGGCGAACTGCAGACTGAGCTTGTCCAGGCGCATGCCGGGACCCGGGCGCTTCCCGTAGAATGACAGCGACAGCTTGGCCTGATCCGCGAGATCGAAGGTCAAATGGTCGGGACCTTGGGTGCCGATTCCGGAGCCTTCCGGAAACATGCTCTTCGGCGGCTCGCGGAAGGCGATAGAAATGATTCGCTGGCCTTCGGCGAGGCGCTTGCCGGTGCGCAAGAAGAACGGCACTCCCGCCCAGCGCCAGTTGTCGATGCTGCACTTCAGCGCGATGAACGTCTCGGTATCCGAATCCGCGGCAACGCCCTGCTCCGATCGGTAGCCCGTGTACTGACCGCGCACCACCTCGCTCGGCTTGATCGGCAGCATGCTGCGAAATACCTTGTTCTTTTCCTCGCTGATCGGTGCGGGCTCCAACGAGGTGGGCGGCTCCATCGCCATGAAGCCCAGAATCTGGAACAAATGCGTCACTACCATGTCGCGATACGCGCCGGTCGTCTCGTAGAAGGCGGAGCGCTTTCCGAGACCCAGCGTCTCGGGCACGTCGATCTGCACGTGGTCGACGAAGTTGCGGTTCCAGATCGGCTCGAACAAGCCGTTGGCGAAGCGGAAGGCCAAGATGTTCTGCGCCGGCTCCTTGCCGAGAAAATGATCGATCCGGTAGATCTGATCCTCGCGAAACACCTCGTGCAGCTTCTTGTTGAGCTGCACGGCGCTGGCGAGGTCGGTGCCGAAGGGCTTCTCCATGATGACGCGCGAACGATCGACGAGACCGGCGTCGCCGAGCAATCGGACCGCAGAGAGGGCGGCATTCGGCGGAACGCTCAGGTAATGCAATCGCCGGCTCTCGGCGCCCAATGAGCGCTCGGCCGCATCGACCGCGGACTTCAGGGCGCCTGGACCGGCTGTCAGCGGCACGTAGCTCAGGGCCTGCGCGAACCGGCTCCAATCCGCATCATCGACCTTGCGAATCGAGTGTTCGGCGACGGCTTGCCGCATCTGCTCGCGAAATCCGTCGCCGTCCAAGTCATCGAGCGAGACGCCGATGATTCTGCATTGGGCTATGCATCCCGAGGTCGACAAATGAAACATTCCCGGAAACAGCTTGCGCTTCGAGAGATCGCCGGTGGCACCCACGAGAACGACGACCTGGGGATGAATCGGACCGACTCCGGGGGGGATCTTTACCATGATCGAACGCTCTCTGGTTGCGCTTGAGTCTCACTCGCCGGCCGCAGCATGCGCCTTGGCAAATGATACGCAAGGTTCGGCGATCCTACGAGATAGTCGGCGGCCTTACGCCGCGAGTGCTTGGTCGATCGCGGTGCGCTCGCGCGTGCTCAGCTCGAAGTCGAAGATCGAGAGGTCCTCGCGCATGTGCGCTTCGGAGCGCGTTCCGGTGAGCGGCACGGCTCCGGCCTGGGTCAGATAGCGAAACAGCACTTGCGCCGCCGTCTTTCCGTGGAATCGTGCCGGGCCGGCGATCGCGGAGTGCGCGAGCAGCTGCGGGTTTGCGGTGAGCGTCCAGAAGCTCTGATAGACGATGTGCTGTCGCTTGCAGAATGCACGTAGCTCGCGATCGTAGCCGGTGTCGGCGTAGAAACGGTTCTGAAGAACCGCCGGCTTGACGCTCGCCTCCCGGGTCAGCTGTTGCAACTCCGCGAGACCGTAGCAGTTGCTGATTCCCGCCTGGCGCGCGCCGCCTGACTCGACGATCGCCTCGATCGCTCGCCACGCTCGAAGCGTTTGCTGAATGGTCGGCAGCGGCGAATGCAGCATCAGGCAATCCAGGTAAGCGGTGTTCAGGTTCTGCAGCGAGACCCGAAAGGACTGGGCCACCTGCTCCTCGAGCGGCGCCGCCGGATCATACGGAATGCGTTTGGGATCTTGACCCGAGAGCGGCGTAAACTTCGTTTGCAGGTAGATCTGCTCACGGCGCAGGCCCCCGGCGAAGCATGCCTCGAGCGCGGCTCCCACCCCGGCTTCGTTGTAGTGCTTGGGTTGACAGGCCGTATCGATCCCGCGAAAGCCTTCTCGGATGGCGAGCCTCACGAGGCGCTCGGTGTGCGCAGCCTTCCAGGCCGTGCCGTAAACGATGCCGGGAATGCGCACCCCGGCAGCCGAGGTGACGAACGTGCTCATAGCCCATCGTGGAGGGCGGAGCGCCCAATCAACGTCGCTCCGAGGAAGTCTCGACGAGTGATCGGTTCGCCAAGGCCGAGTGAGCGCAGATCGGGCATTCAATACTCCACGGGTCGATGCAGCTCGTATCCCGCCGGCGGTTCGGCGTCGAGTAAATGGCGAACGAGGTAGTCCCAGCGACGTCGGGTGGCGTACAGTTCCGCCTCGCCACCATACATGTGGGGCTGGTTGGGGAGCAGCAGCAGGTCGAAATCCTTGTTGGCGCGGATGAGCGCATCGACCAGCAGTAGCGTCAGATTGAGCGGCACGTTGTCATCTCCCGTGCCGTGCATCAACAACAGATGGCCCTTCAGGTTCTTGGCGACGCTTGCGTTGTCCTCACCGTCGTAGCTCGAGGTGCCGTTCGCATTGCGCGTGAGCAGGCCGGCGTATTGCTCGCCCCAGTCGCCCTCGTAGCCTCGCTGATCATGATTGCCCGACTCCGATACCCCCGCCCGGAAGAAGTCCGGATAGCGCAGCATGGCAGCGGCCGCCGCATAGCCGCCGCCGGAATGTCCGCAGATCCCGGCTCGGGTCAGGTCGATCCAGGGATAACGCTGTGCGAGCTCGCGCATGCCGGCAATCTGGTCGGGCAGGGTGTTGTCGTCCAGCCTGCCGTAGGAGACGTCCTGAAACGTCTTGGAGCGCAGCGAGGTGCCCATGCCGTCGAGAGTGACGACCACGAACCCGAGCTCGGCGATCGACTGTGCATCGTCACGCGAGGCCGCGAATGTGCGGCGGCCGACACTCCCGATTTGCGGCCCGGGGTAAATCCGGTTGACGACCGGATACCTCGTGCTCTCATCGAAGTGCGTGGGCCTGAACAACAGACCGTAGAGATCCGTGACGCCATCTCTCGCCTTCACGGTGATCGGGATCGGAGGTTGCCACCCGAGCTTCACGAGCCGGGAAATGTCGGCCCGTTCCAATGCGCGGATCAGTTTGCCGTCACGCTTGCGGAGCACCGTAACCGGAGGCGTGCCCGGGGTGGAGTAGCTATCGACGAAGTAATCACCGGAGGGCGAGAGCGAGACGTCGTGATCCGCGTTCTCGGGCGTGAGTAGCTCGAGGTGTCGGCCGTCGAGTCGCACCCGGTACAAGTGCGCGAAGTACGGATCACGCCCCCTCTCGCGGCCCACGCCTACTAGGTAGAGCTGACGATGCTTCTCGTCGACTCGCAGCAAGTCGACCACGTTCCAACGGCCGCCGGTGATCCGGCGCTCGAGGGTGTGCGTGTTCGCATCGTAGAGGTACAAATGGCCCCAGTCATCGCGTTGCGAGAACCAGATCACTTCCTGTGTGGCCCAGAGATATCGCCAGTTCACCGCCTTCTGTGCCCAAGCCGTCGCCGATTCATAGAACGTCGCCTGGCGCTCGTCGAGGATATCCTGCACCGCACCGGTCGCGGCATCCGCCACACGGAGTTGCGCGCGCCTGTGGTCCCTGGACACGGAGACGAATGCGAGACGCAGCCCATCCTCGCTCCATTGAACATCGGTGAGCGATCCGTTCGGCCCGCAGTCGAGGTCGTAGCAGTGCGCGCTGCGGCGCTCCTCCGGCGGCATGTGCAGCCGCACGATGCGCCGTGCGTCGACGTCGATGATGACCCGCTCGATCTTGGGGACGATCTCATCGCCGGGCAGCGCATACTTCCAGGCATCGAGCGTGGGGCGTCCCGGCTGTGTCTTGACCAGATACATCTCTCCGACGCCCCGCTGATCCTGCTGGTACGTCGCAATTCGCGTCGAGTCGGGCGACCAGCTCACGATCGCGCGATCGCTATGCTTCCAACCCGAGTTATCCGTGGCGTATCCGAAATCGGGGGCGCCGTCCTGCGTCAGTTGCTCCTCCCGCCCGGTGCTCAAATAGCGCACCCAGAG
>DATHCO010000270.1:0-4439 GCA_035319505.1 Steroidobacteraceae bacterium
CGGTCAAGCCCTGAAGCTGCCGCGCCGCGCGCCAACGCCATGAACCTGCCGCGCAACCTCTACCCCACACTGTTCTCGCCCTTCCTACGAGGGCGGCTACGCTTGCGCAACCGGGTCGTACACGCGGCGATGACGACGCGCCGGGTATTCGAGCAGACGCCCACCGACTCGATGGTGCAGTACTACGCCAATCGCGCCCGTGGCGGCGCCGCGATGGTGGTGACGGAGCCTTTGAACACCTCGAGATTGCAGGCGCGTGGTCACTACGTGCGCGCGTGGAATGATGACCACCTCGACTGGCTCAAGCGCTGGGCGGAAGCCGTGGAATCCAACGACTGCCGCCTGCTCGCGCAGATTCAGGATTCGGGTCGCGGCCGCCACGAGCGCGGCCGGAATCCGAACGCCGTCGGCGTCTCCGCTCTGCCGGACGATCTATCGTGGACCGTGCCGCGGGTGCTGCGCGCCGATGAGCTTCGAGCGATGATCGAGGACTTCGCCCAGTCCGCCGCGCGGCTCGAGCGCTGCGGCTTCTCGGGAGTCGAGATATCCGCGGGCCACGGCCATCTCTTCCATCAGTTCATGGCGCGCCGCTCGAATATCCGCGAGGATGAATTCGGCGGCGGTCTCGAGAATCGACTGCGATTCTTGACCGACAGCATCGCGGCAATCCGTGCCGCGTGCAGTGCTCGATTCATCATCGGGTTGAAGATGCCCGGCGACGACGGCTTGACCGATGGAATCGATCCCGCGCAGGCCGCCGAGATCGCCGCGCGCATGACGGCGGACCGCTCCGTCGACTACATCGCCTTCTGTCAGGGCGCGCACGCGCGCACGCTCGATTGGCACGTGCCGGACATGCACTGGCCGCGGGCCGCATGGATGCCGCTGATCCGCCGGCTGCGGGCGCACGTACACGACACGCCCGTGCTCGCGCTCGGCCTGATCACGGATCCGGCCGAGGCCGAAGGAATCCTCGCGCGCAACGAGAGCGAGCTCGTGGCCCTCGGACGGCCCCTCCTCACGGATCCGGCATGGCCGCTCAAGGCCGCGCACGGCCGCGAGCGCGACATCCGGTATTGCGTTTCCTGCAACACCTGCTGGGGACAGATCGTCGACGGGCAGCCGCTCGCCTGCGACAACAATCCGCGGGTCGCGCTCGCCGACGAGGTGGATTGGCAGCCGGCGCGTTGCGATGCGCGGCGAAGAATCACGGTCGTCGGTGCGGGCGTGGCGGGTCTCGAGGCCGCCTGGATTGCGGCCGCACGCGGTCACGCGGTGACGGTTTTCGGAGCCTCGCCCGAAGTCGGGGGCGGCACCCGGCTGCACGCGCGCCTGCCCGGGGGCGAATCGCTGTCGAGCGTATACGACTATCAGTACCAGCAGGCGCGCCGCCACGGAGTCACGTTCGAGCTCGGCGTCGAAGCAGGGACGTGCGACGTGCTCGCCGGAGAGCCCGATCGAGTCATCCTGGCGACCGGCGCCTCGATGATCTGGCCGCGCGGGTTGCCCTCGGAGTGGCAGGCCGAGGGCCTCGTGCTCGATGCCCGAAGCGCCGCGCGCGAGCTGGCGGGGCGGCGCGCGCCGCAAGGCGGCACCGCGCTCTTGTTCGATCAGGATCACACCGAGGGTACCTACTCGCTCGCCCAGGTGCTGCGGCGGCTTTATGAGCGCGTGGTGATTCTCACGCCGCGCGAATCGATCGCGATGGACGTGCCGCTGGTGAGCCGCCTCGGCATCCACCGACGCATCGCGGCTCAGCGCATCGAGATCGTGCCTTTCGCCGAGCTCAGCGTGGAATCCGCGCTGGAAGAGGCACGCATCGTGTACCGCAACATTTACACGGGTATGCTCCAGTCGATCGAGGGGGTCATGCTTGCGGTCTACTCGACGCCGCGCGCTCCGCGGGACGGCTTGCTCGCACCGCTCCGCGCCGCCGGCGTTGCGGTGGAGACGATCGGGGATTGCAAGGCCCCGCGGACGCTCCTCGCAGCGACTGCCGAGGGCCATGCTTGCGGAGTGCGCGTCTGATGGCGGATTACTCCGAATTCAAGGAGGGCTGGCGGGTCGTCCTCGCCTCGCTCGTCGGCATCGGACTCGGGCTATCGCCCGTGCCGTTCTATACCATCGGGATGTTCGCGCCCGAGCTTGCCAAGGCCTTTCATTGGCAGTTCGCACAGATCATGTTCGGCCTGACAGTGACGACCTTTACCGTCCTTTTGTCCGCGCCGGCGGCCGGGTTTCTGGCCGATCGCCTCGGGGTGCGCAAGGTCGTGCTCGGTTCCATCGTGCTGTTCGGCTTCACCTTCGCCGCGTTCGCGGCGACGGACGGATCGCTGCCACTATTCTATGCGACCTGGGCCGTGCTCGCGGCCGGCGGTTCGGGCACCTTGCCCCTCACCTGGACGCGTGCGGTCAACAACTGGTTCGAGACCCGCAAGGGTCTCGCTCTGGGATTGTCGCTCCTCGGCACTGGACTTTTCGGCTCGCTCATCAAGCCGATCTGCGCCTGGCTAATCGCGCATGCAGGCTGGCGGGCAGCGTACCTGGTGATCGGGATGATGCCCATCGCGATCGCGCTGCCGATCGCATGGTTCTTCTTTCATGACACCGGCGCGAGCGCTGGCCGAGGGCCGCGGGCCGCGCTGCCGCCCCTGCCTGCGTCCGGTCTCACGTTTCTCGCGGCGCTCTCCGAGTGGCGCCTCTGGGTGCTCGCCGTCGCGTTCATACCCATCTCGTTCGCAGTCGGAGGTCCGATCCCGAACATGGAGAATATTCTGCGCCTGCGCGGATTCGACAAGCCCGCCATCGCCAGCCTGGTGGCCTTCATCGGCCTGTCGGTGGTGACGGGGCGCCTTCTCGGCGGATGGCTCATCGACCGTCTCTGGGCGCCCGGGGTCGCCTTCGTGCTCTTGTCGCTGCCCGCAATCGCATGCTGGCTGCTCTTGCAGTCGAGCCTCGGCTACGGACAGGCGCTTCTGTGCATCTACCTCATCGGCTTCGCAGCCGGTGTCGAGTATGACCTCATGGCGTTTCTGGTCGCGCGCTACTTCGGCATGCGCTCCTATGCGTCCATCTATGGCGCCCTGTACGGCTGCTTTGCGCTCGGTGCCGGCATCGGCCCGATGCTGTTCGGCGCTGATTTCGACCGGTCTGGCTCGTACGAACGATCGCTCGTCGCGTCCGCGATCATGCTGGTCGCCTCCGCGGCGCTCCTCCTGACGCTCGGCCGCTACAAGCGCTTCGCGGCAGAGGCGAAAGCGGTGCCGGCTCAGCCGGCCTCGACGATCTCGAGCAGCGTTCCATCCGGCGCGCACAGCGTGCCGGCACGGCGGCCCCCGTAGACGACGCCCGTGCGCGCGGCCGGGGGCTCGATCCAAGGTCCCTGGATCTCATCGAACTGAGGATGAATCAGGGTCGCGATGGCGATGCCCGGAGGCAGCTCACCCACTGCCGTCGGCCGCGGCGTCGCCGTCCCAGGGTACTGATCGAGCTCGAGGAACACGTCGCGTCCGTACACCATCGTCGCAATCTCGTGCAAATCCGACATCGGCAGCCCGAACGATTTCGCGAGCATGGTGTAGACGATGCGCATCCTGCGGCCGAGCTCGAGGCGTGCGTGCCGCTCGAACCAGGCGAGCGAGGCGTCGAGATCGGAGCAGGCCAGGACCACGATGAACAGCTTGTCGATCGGCGAGGCAGCGCGGGGCAAGTCGTAGGACGGCAGATCGGCGCGAATCTGCGTCAGGTACACGATTTCTCGGTCCGGCCCCATGACCTGCATGGGAAAGATCGAGGGCAGGCCCTCGATCTCTCGAGGAGGACCGATGACCTCGAACGGAGAGCTCCGCAGCAGCTCATGCACCGCGAGCACATCCTCGACGCAGATCTCGAGTGCGGCCCAGCCGAAGGTGCGAAGCGGCTGGAAGTCTCCGGGCGTCTCGCCTTCGATGAAGCGGACGAATACCTGTGCCGCCGAGGCGGGCTGCAGCACGACGAAGCGTCGTCTCGCGCTGCGCGGGGCGTTCCAGCTCGCGGCGAGACCGCCATCGAGGCGTCCTTTCTCGACGATGCGATAGCCGAACCACTCGGCATAGCGTCGCGCGGTCGCGTCAGGATCGTCGACCGTCAGTGTCGCGGCACGGAGTAGCTTCACCGGACCCGCGCGTCGAGGATGAGCGCCAATCGAGTCATCACTTCGCCTGCGACTCGTCCTTCGCCACCTCGGCCGCCACGTCCTCGGAGGCGAGGTCGGCGCCCGGTGGGGTCGCGAGCTGTTCCGCCTCTTGCTGAACGATCCGCAGCACCCGGCCGATATATTCCTGCATCCACAAGCCGCGCTCGGCGGCCTCCTCGGCGGTCGGCTGGAATGCCTCGATATCGGCACGTGTCATCACGCCCTTACGCTCGAGAATGCGCTCGAGGGTGTCGATGCGTGCGCG
>DATHCO010000271.1:0-4822 GCA_035319505.1 Steroidobacteraceae bacterium
CAACCGGCGCGGATCCACCACGAACTGTGCATCGGATGCACACAGCCCGCAGCGATGCGTGCGCACGAGCGCCTGCCCTTGGCTCGGCACGGGATCGGGGAAGTGCCCGACGCGGATTCGATCGTTCTCGAGGTAGGCCGCTCTCACCGCGTCCTCCGCAGAACCTCGTACGAGGGATCGCTCGCATCGCGGCGGCCCGGCAGGCTCAGCGCGACGACCTCGCGTACCTCATCGAAGTCACGGATCGCAACGCGCCGGTCGATACCCCAGCGACCGTCCCGCTTCGACCATCGGTCGATGTAGCGCGACCAGACCATGATCTGCCTCAGGCGCTCGCCATCGCGAAGCCGAAGCGTCGCCGTCACATAGGCTTCGCTCCCCGCGCGCTCGCCGTCCAGCTCGACGATGACGTTCGAGACCTGATGCGAATGAGCGAGCACCCCGCGGTGCTGCGCGCACACTTTCTCGATGAACCCTCGCCCGGAACCGCGATAGAAGCCCTCCAATTCCGCCACACCGTCTTCGTGAAAGACACCGCAACCGAGCTCGACATCGATGCGGTCCACCGCGCGGCAATAGCGATAGATGAGATCGGTGATTTGCTGGCGGTCCGCCACTTCTTGCAATACGTCGCTCTCGCTCATGGCTCGCTCCTGACTCAAGGACCTGCGCTGCGCTCAAGGTTGCTTGAAGACCCGTTTCGCAGCGGCATCGATCATGAGAACGCGCGAGCGACGCGTGCTCGCGGACATCGGGGCGAAGCCGAGCTCGTTGTCCGAGGCGCCCCAATTATGAACAGGCCCGTGCGCAAGCCGCGCGAGGCCCACTTCGGCCACCTCATCGGGTGAGGCCAGGTTGGGAGGAATCGGCTTGCCGTGCTCCTCGAGGAGCTGACGCAAGGCCGGCGTGTCGGTCATGCCGAGAACGAGACTCAGGACATCGATGCCATGGGGCCTGAGCTCGCTCCAGAGCCCTTCGGCCAGATTCAGCATGAAGGCCTTGGTGGCCGAGTAGGTCGCAAGGAAGCTGCCGCCGCCGTAGCAGGCGCCGGAATTGACCAGGAGCATGCCGCCCTTGCCCCGCGCACGCATGAGAGCGCCGAAATGATGGCAGCATTTGACGAGCGTGACGACACCGCGCTGCACGAGCTCCAGCCATACGCCGACCTCACGGTCGTGAAAACGGGCCCCGTTCGGATCGGAACCGGCGTTGCACACGAGAAGTCCCACGCCGCGCGTGTCCACGGCGGCATCGATCCGCTCGAATGCATCCGCTGCCGCAAGATCGACCGCGGCGGTGACACAATCGATGCCGGTGTCGGCGCGAATCTCCTCGGCGAGGGCGCGAAGCGGCCCCTCGCGTCGCGCCAACAGAATGCAGGGCACTTCGCGCGCGGCGATCGCGCGCGCGAAGGAGCGACCGGTGCCCTCCGAGGCACCCATCACGATGGCCCACGGGCCATAGCGCTCGGCAAAACTCATGGATCGAGCCTTCGACGGCGATGTCTCGCGCTTATCATACAATTCGCGAGTCACCACGTTTCAGAAAATATCAAGGAGGCTTCGTAATGACGGGATCCCGCGTGAAGGTGCGCCGGATCATCCACACGATCCATGCGACGGCGGACATGGATGCCTGCCGCGCCCGCTATCTCGACGTGCTGGGAGGCCTGATCTTCGCGGAAGGCTATTTCGAGGCCGAGGACCGCGACATGGCGCTCCTCTATGTGGCCGATCACATGATCGAGCCCATGTCGCCGCGCGATCCCAAGCGCCTCGACAAGCCCTTTGCTCGCTACCTCAACCGCTATGGCCCCGGCTTTCATTCGTTCGAGATCAAAGTCGATGACGGACCGGCGGTTGCCGCGCGCCTGAAAGAGGGCGGCTGCAAGCTCGCGGCCGAATACGGATTCTTCTTCTTCGTGCGCCAGGAGTCGACCGGGGGTGTGCTGCTCGAGGTCTGCGACCGACCCATGCCCAACGACCCCTACGAGCGCCCCGACTTCCGTCCCGCGTGGGCCGGCCTCCACGCAAGCACCCTCCGCGCTCTCGACCACATCGCGTGCGTCACGGCCGATGCGAGCGCCGCACTCGCGTTCTTCACCGGCCTTTTGGACGGCGAGCTCCTCGCCGAGGAGCACATCACGCTTCCGCAGCCGGGCCGCCGCTGGGTCGTCCGGCTCGCCGACACCCGCGTTGCCTTCATTCAGCCGGACGATTCGAGCAGCGGGGCGCTCGGCGCTTTCTTGAGGCCGCCGACCTCCGGGATCTACGCACTCGTCTGGCGCGTCGAGGACCCGCAGGCCGCGGAGAGATTCTTTCACTCGAAGGGTCTCTCGACGAGGCGCCAGGACTGCGTGTCGGCAGGCTTCGCGATCGAGCCGCGCGATTTCTTGCAGGCGCGCCACGAATTCATCGGCGCCTGAAGCTCGCGCCGCCTATTTCAGGTTCGCGAGGTGCTTGGCCGCCACAAAGCCCCAGACGAATGACGGCCCGACACTCGAGCCCGCGCCGGGGTAAGCGCGTCCCATCACCGAGGCGGTCGAGGTACCGGTGGCATAGAGTCCCGGGATGATCGCGCCGTCCTCACGCAGCACGCGCGCATGCGCGTCCGTGACCACGCCACCGTAGGTGCCGACGTCACCGGGCACCACGGGAACTGCGTAAAACGGCGGCTCGCTGATCGAGCCGAGGGTCTGCGACGGCTTGTTGAACGAGTCTCCGAGCCAGCGATCGTAGGCGCGCTCGCCGCGGTGAAAATCCTCGTCGCGGTTCTTGGCGACAAAATCGTTGAAACGAGCCACCGTACTCTCGAGCGTGCCGGGGTCGATGGCGAGCTCGCGCGCCAGCCCCTCGAGGGTGTCCGCCTTCTTGAGATACCCTTCGTCGTACCAGCGCTGCGGCTTCTTGCTGCCCGGCATCGTGCCGGCCAGCATGTACTTGCGCAGATACTGGCTGTCGAACAGCGCCCAGCTCGGCACGGCCGGCACGCCCTTGTTGCGCTCGAGCATCGACTTGCAATACGCCATGTAGGAGCCGCCCTCATTCATGTAGCGAACACCGCTCTGGTCCACCAGAATGGCGTGGGGCGAGGCGGTCATCGCCTGCGCGCTCGGCTTGAACTCGCTCTCATCGGCACCCGGCGGCAGCGTCATCTGATTGCCGACCCGCTCCTCCATCTGCGCGATGGCCGCCCCGTGGCGCATCATCTCCTCGATCATCTCGCCCGTATCTCCGGGTGCGCACATGGTCCATTTGACCGAGGTTCCCGGCTGATATCGATCGCGCATGCGCTGATTGCGCGCAAAGCCGCCGGCATTGACGAGCACGCCGAGCCGCGCCCCCACCCGCCACGGATGCCCTTCCTTGACCGTTACGACTCCCGTCGCTGCGCCGTTTTCCACGATGAGCTCGCTCACCGGTGACTCCGTCCGAATCTGCACCCCGGCGCGAAGCGCCGCCTGGAGCATCCGTCCTTGAAGCGCAGCGCCGCCCGCAACCCAATGCTTCCCGGTGAGCTTCGCCGCCACTCCGCGCAGCGCGAGCTTGAGCGCCAGGAGCTTCACCCTGAATGAGCGGCTGATGGCGCGCAGCTCGAGCATCTCCTCGAGAGTCGCCGGGACCGGTGCCACGATGAAGCTCGGGCGGAGCTTCTCCTCCCACGGCCCGAGCTCGCTCGCATCGAAGAGCTCCGCCACCACGGTTCGCCCGGGCACCGAGCCCCCGGGATACTCGTCGTAGTAATCAGGCCAAGCTTTCACTCGCGCGAGCCTGATGCCCTGGCTCAGCAGGAACTCCAGCATGCGCGGGGCCTCGGTCAAATAGGTGCGGCGCCGCTCGACCGTGGCGCCGGGCGCATCCGGCTGGCTTCCCAGAACGGCATCGAGATAGGTCGTGGCCTTGTCGAGGCTGTCTTCCACGCCATCGCGCTTCATGAAGGGATTGTTCGGGATCCACATCACGCCGCCGGAGCGTGCGGTGGTGCCGCCGACGAGGGTCGTCTTCTCCAGAATGACCACACTTCGGCCTACCGATCGCAGCAGCAGCCCGGCGCACATCGAGCCCCCGCCGCTGCCGACCACCACCAGGTCGAGATGCTCATCGAAACTCGTCATGCCTCACCCCCCCCCTCGGTCAGCACGCAAGCGGCGGCCACTATACAGCACCTCGCACGGGACGCGCCGGCAAAGCCACCGTTCGGGCAGGATCGCGCGTGGGAGTGCGGCGGGAGTGCGGCAGGGCGATCGATTCGCGCTCCCGACGGCTTCGCTATACTGTCGTCGCTCGCGACTTGAATGGCAACGGGGGAAGTCATGAAGGTTCAGCCGGCCGCGTTTCTTCGCACCACGCTTCCACTGGATCTGTCCAGGCTGGATGCGCTAGATAGCGGCCGCTATCATTCGATCTGGCTTCCCGATCACATGGTCAGCTTTTGGCCGGATGCGATCTGGACCCCGGAGTTTACCGACCTCGCGACGACCTCGGCCTCTCCCCACCGGCATCTGGACGCCCTGGCCGTCGCGGCGGCGGTCGCGGTACTGACCAAGAACGTCCCCATCGCAACGAGCGTGGTCGACACCGTGCGACGACATCCCTCGCTCCTGGCGCAGACGGCGCTCACCGTGAGCCACCTGTCGCGCGGGCGCTTCATCCTCGGCCTGGGAAGCGGGGAGACGGAAAATACGGTGCCCTACGGCTTCGATTTCACGCGGCCCGTGGCGCGTTTCGAGGAATCGATCAAGGTCATCCGCTTGCTCTGGGAAAGCGAGGGGCCGGTCGACTTCTCCGGCGAGTTCTACACGCTCAGGCACGCGCGCCTCGAC
>DATHCO010000272.1:0-2474 GCA_035319505.1 Steroidobacteraceae bacterium
CGAAGATGGTCCAAGGTCGCGTCCATTTGGCCCAGGATTGATCCAGCTTTCCTTCCAGCATGGCGGTACAGGCGAACGCGAACGCCACCGAGAATCCGACGTAGCCCGTGTATAGCATCGGCGGATGAATCGAGAGCGCAAAGTCCTGAAGCACCGGATTCAAGTCCGCGCCGTCCTGGGCCGCCGGGATCAAGCGCAGGAACGGATTCGAGGTCCACAGCGTGAACAGCATGAAGCCGACGCTGATGAGACCCATGACGCCGAGCACGCGGCTCGAAAAGCTCGCGGGCAGCTGACGGCTGCAGGCGGCGACCGCCAGGCTCCAGAACGACAGAATCAAGATCCACAGAAGGAGCGAGCCTTCGTGCGCGCCCCACAGGGCAGTGACCTTGTAAAAGAGCGGCAGGTGTGAATTGGAATTGCGCGCGACGTACAGCACGGAGAAGTCGCTGTGCACGAAGGCGTACACGAGGCACCCGAACGCCATCACGACGAACACGAACTGACCGGCCACCGCTGGACGGGTGACACTCATCCAGACGGGATTGCCGCGCCAGGCGCCGGCCAAGCCGAAGAACGCCTGCGACAGGCTCAGCACGAAAGCCAGTATGAGAGCGAATACTCCGAGTTCCGGTGCCATGGTGGTCTCCTGTCGCTCGTGCCTCGATGCTCGTGCGCGCCCTAAGCTCGTGGCTCAGCCGGTCGGCGCCTGGTGGGGCGCGGCGGCATGGGCGGCCTTCTGCTTGAGCGAGGCGGCAACCTCCGGCGGCATGTACTTCTCATCGTGCTTGGCGAGCACTTCGTCGGCGACGAAGGCGCCATCGGGCCCCATCGTCCCGTGAGCGATGATCCCCTGCCCCTCGCGAAACAGATCGGGCAAAACGCCCGTGTACTCGACCGGTATCTCGTGCGCGAAATCCGTCAACACGAACCTCACCTGCAGATCACCCGGCTTGCGCGACACGCTTCCCTTCACCACCATGCCGCCGACGCGAATGCGCTTCGCGGTCGGGGCCTGGCCCGCGGCGATCTGGCTCGGGTCGTAATAGAACATGATGTTCTCGCGCGAGGCCATGACCGCGAGCGCGACCGAAGCGCCGACGCCCAAGAGGATGGCGAGCACTACGAACAAGCGTTTTCGACGTGGGGTCATCTTCGATTACTCATCCGAAATTGCCAACGCGCGCAGCGCCCGCACGCGCGCCGCGCGCTGATAGCGGCGTGCCGACCATAGGTTCCAGCCGAGCACAATTATCGCAAAACCGAAGGACGGCCACACGTAGCGCGCGTAACCACCCATCGCCCAAAATCCCACCGCGCTCACGAGCCGATCGCCTCCCGCACCCAGGCCGCCTGGCGCTCTCGGTTCAGCACTTCGCCGCGCAGCCGCATGCAAAGCACCGCCCCATAGAAGCACATGAAGCCGAACAGCATCACGAGCAGCGGCCAGAGCATACTCCCCGGCATGGCCGGCTTGCCGAACTTGGCGACGGTGGCTCCCTGATGCAGCGAGTTCCACCACTGGACCGAGAAATGGATGATGGGCACGTTCACCACCCCGACGACGGAGAGGAGCGCGGCGGCCCGATCGCCGCGCGTGGCGTCCTCGAACGCGGACCGGAGCGACATCACCCCGACGTAAAGGAACAACAGGATGAGCTCCGAGGTCAGCCTCGGGTCCCACGCCCAATACGTCCCCCACATCGGCCGACCCCAGAGCGACCCCGTCACCAAGGCGAGCAAGGTGAAGGAGGCGCCGATCGGCGCCGTCGCGGCGGCCACCGCATGCGCCATCTTGATACGCCAGATCAGGCCGATCGCGCCCGCCACCGCCATGGTGGTATAGGCGAACATCGACATCCAGCCGCTCGGAACGTGCACATAGATGATTCGAAACGCTTCGCCTTGCTGGTAGTCGGGCGGGGCGAACTTGAGGCCCCCGATCAAGCCGCAGGCGATCGCAAGCGCGGCGGCCGTCATGAACCAGGGCGTGAGCGCCGCCGCGGTGCGGTACACGTAGGGCGGTGAGGCCAGCCTGTAAAACCAAGTCCACATAGTTTCTCGAGAGCGCTCTAACATCTCATCCTCAGTCGAGCGCGATGCGCAGCGCGACCGTTGCCGCGAAAGGGGCGAGAGTCGACGTGAAGACGCATAGCGCAGCCAGTAAGTATAGCGCCCCGGCCGCGCTGATACCCGAGATCGCGCGATCCGTCGCCGCCGCCCCGAATATCAAGAGCGGCATCGCGAGCGGCAACACGATCAACGACAAGAGCACGTTGCCGCGCCTCAATCCTACGGTGAGCCCAGCTCCGATCGAGCCCAACCAGCTCAGCGTCAGCGTGCCGAGCGCGAGACTCAGCAACATGGTGGGAAAGGCTGAGACCGGAATGGCGAGCGCGGTGGCGACGAGCGGCGACACGAGCACGAGCGCCGCCCCGCTCAGCAGCCAATGCGCCGCCGTCTTCGCGATCACA
>DATHCO010000273.1:0-3962 GCA_035319505.1 Steroidobacteraceae bacterium
CCAACGCATAGTGGCCCTGGCGAACGAAAACGGTGGTGAGCTCATCCCCGAGCTGAGCCTTCATCGCGGCCAAAAGGTTCGGCTTGTCGTCGATCGCCACATAGTGCGGCGCCGGATAGCGCCGCCGAACGTGATCCAATGCCTTCTCCTTGTGCAGATAAATCAGCACGGCGCCGTCCACCGCGTCCCAGATGCCCGCATGGTCGATCTTACGCGGCTGAAAGACCACATCGCCATCGGACAGCACGACGGGCCGGCCGATCGCGCGCAAATGCCGAACGACCTCGAGCGCCTGCGGATAGAGGATCGAGCGGAAGGGATACTCGAGCAGAAAGCCCGACATCCCCAACAGACCAGGGTCGTCGTCGAATTCGGCGCGAAACTGCTGCAAGCTTCCGAGATAATCGGCGAATCCGTACCTCTCGCGCAGAGACTCGAACATCTCCCAGTAGCGTCGCCGCGCATCGCAGCCGAATGAGTGCTCGAGTCTCGAGCCGAGATCGGCTTGAAAGCGGTCGTTGTCGAGCAAGGTATTGTCGACATCCACGAGGAACACGATTTCGCTGCTCAGCACGGTGCCTTGGCCTCGGCAGAAGGGTTGTGCCAGGTCTGGTCGTCCAAGACCACGCGGTCGGCGGCTGCCGGGCCCCAGGTGCCCGGCTCGTACTGCACCACCGGGAGCGGCGCGCGCAGGACCGGATCGACGACGCGCCAGGCGGCCTCGACCGATTCATCCTGCGTGAACAAGGAGGTATCGCCGCACACCGCATCGCCGAGCAGGCGCTCGTAGGGGGATTTCTCGTGCGGCGCGTGGTGCCGTGCGATGAGCTCGACGGGCTCGCCACGCATCTCCTCGCCCGTCTGCTTGACCAACGCACCGGTGCCGATGACGACATCGGGGCTCAAGCGCAGGCGAAAGTAATTGCGACGCGTGTCCCCGACGTCATCGAAGACGGCGAGCGGCGGCTTCCTCAAGGTCACGATGACCTCCGTGACCGTCACCGGCAGGCACTTGCCCGCGCGAATGTAGAAGGGAACCTCCGCCCAGCGCCAGGTGTCGATGTAGAGCCGCAGGGCCGCAAAGGTTTCCACCTCGGATGCCTCGTGCACGCCTTTCTCCGATCGGTAGCCGCGAAACTGGCCGCGCACGACCTCCTTGGGATCGAGCGCGCGCATCGCGCGAAATAGCCGCAGCTTCTCCGCCTGCAGCGCTTGGGGCGCGTGACCGGCCGGAGGGTCCATGGCGAGGAGCGAGACCACCTGCAGCAGGTGATTCTGCACGACGTCGCGGATCGCGCCGACCTCCTCGTAGAACCCGCCGCGGCCCTCGACACCGAAGGATTCCGCCATCGTGATTTGCACATCCCTCACGTATTCGCGATTCCAGATCGGCTCCAAGAAGCTGTTCGCGAACCGGAAGTACAGCAGGTTTTGCACCGCCTCCTTGCCCAGGTAGTGGTCGATGCGAAAGATCGACTCCTCGGGGAACACCTCGTGGAGCGTCCGGTCGAGCGCTTGGGCGGTCGCGAGATCGCGGCCGAACGGCTTCTCGACGATCACGCGCGCGTTCTGCGCGCACCCCGATCGTGCGAGCCCCTGCACGACGCTTTCGAACAGGCTCGGCGGAATCGCAAGATAATGAATCGGGCGGCTCGAGAGGCCCAACTCCTCACGGAGCCGCCGGTATGTGGCCGGATCGGAGTAGTCCCCGTCCACGTAGCGCAGCTGCGCGGACAGCCTCTCGAAGCCTTGCGCGTCGAACTCGCCCGCTTGCTCGAGACTCGCTCGAGCGCGCGCTCTCAGTTTCTCGAGATTCCAGCCGGCGCGCGCCATGCCGATGATCGGAATGGTCAAGCCGCCCCGCAGCACCAAGGCGTGCAGCGCGGGGAAAATCTTCTTGAAGGCGAGATCACCCGTGGCGCCGAAGAATACGAAGGCATCGGAATCGAGCGAGCTCATGGAAGTCCCGCCGGGCGCTCGCGGCGCAGTTGTTCCAGCTCATCGAGCAGCTCGAGAACGAGCGCGACGCCCGGAAGATTGATTCCGAGATCGCGCTCCAGATTGAGCGCGATGCGTGCGCGGCGCAGCGCCTCGCCGCCGAAGCGCCACTCGGCAGTCTCGACGTCGAGTGTGCGCAACACCCCTTCCTCGACCAGCTCGACGATGTGCCGTTCCTCCACGCAGAGCATTCGACTCAGGTCCGCGACGCGAAAGACCGCGGCCTCCTCGACGATCTCGCCCAGTAGCGACTCCTCATCGGGTAGTGACATGATGATTACACTCCTAGGCTCGAGCGAGGATTGAAGGGCATCGCGTCAGCCAGCGCGCGGTAGGCTGCCTTGGACTTCTCGTCGCGGGGCTCCGGCAATGCGATCTGCAACACGACATAAAAATCGCCGGGAGGCGCAGAGGGTATGCCGCGACCCTTGAGCCGCAGCTTAGTGCCGGCGCGCGATCCTGCTGGGATCTTCAAGTCGACGATGCCGGTCGGCGTCGGTGTCTTCACGCTCGCTCCCAGCGCCGCTTCCCAGGGTGTAACGGGCAGGTCCAGATAGAGGTCCCGACCGTCGATTCGATACAGGGAGTGCGGTTGAAAGTCGACCTCGATGTACAGATCGCCGGGGCTCCCTTCGCCGTGAGGCCGGGCGCCTTGACCTGCGAGTCGAATCGTCTGGCCCGGCAAAATGCCCTTGGGCACTTGGACGTTGAGCACGCGCTCCTTGGTGGTGATGTGTCCCTCGGCGTCGATTTCGGGGACGCGCAGGGTCAAGCTTCGCGAGCCGCCGTTGAGCGAAGCGTCCAGATCCAACAGCACCCGGGCGTGATGATCCTCGCCGCGCCCCGAGTCGAAGCCGCGGCGGTGGGCCGCTCCTGCGCGCGCCCGTCCGAACAAGGCCTCGAAGAAGTCGCTGTAATCCTGCCCTCCCGGACCGGCGCCGGGGCCGGCGCCGCTCCACTCGAAACCGGAACCCCAATCGGGGGGCGGGCGGAATTCCTCGCCGGGGCGTGGCCCGGTTCCCAGCCGATCGTATGCCGCACGCTTCTCGGGATCGCGCAGCACCTCGTAGGCCTCGCCGACCTCCTTGAAGCGCGCCTCGGCGTTCGGCTCCTTGCTGACGTCCGGATGGTATTTGCGCGCAAGTCTGCGGTACGCCTGCTTGATTTGCGCCTCGGTGGCGTCACGCGCCACCCCCATCACCTTGTAATAATCCTTGAACTCCACTTCGAGATACCCGCCGCGCGACCCCGAAAAAAGAATACTATGCGAGCGCAGGGGCGGAGCAATCATCCGCCGTAGGCGACTTCCTACGACGTATGCTCCCGCGCAGCGCGCGTACCCGTCCGGCTCTGATGCCCCGGGTGCCGGCCGCCTTCGACCCCGTCAGGCGCTGGAACTCCATTAGCACGACTCGCTCACAATTGATAGGCGATTGTGAGCAGAAGCCCTTCGCAAACGTCGCGCACGAGGCTCGGCCGCTGGTCATCGAAGGCGCGTGCACCGGGAAACAAACCGCCGATCCACTCGGCCAACCATTCGATCTCGTGTGCCCCGTAGAATACGACGGCCGACTCATAATTGAGCAGCAGGCTGCGCGAATCCAGGTTCGTTGAACCGCATAGCGCGAGGTCATCGTCAAACACCATGGCCTTGGCGTGATTCATGTAGGGCAGCAGATGGATCGACACACCGGCGCTCGAGAGCGCACGCAGCGAGCGGTTGCGCACGAAATCCGCCAAGCGATGATTCGATTTGGCGGGGATGCACAGATCGATTTTCACGCCGCGCCGCGCGGCGAGGCGCATGGCCGCCTCCAGGCTCGAATCGGGCACGAAATACGGAGTGACCGCGATCATCCGCCGCCTCGCGTGATAGCACGCGTCGATGAGCAAGGCGCGTACGGTGTCCTCGGTCTGATCCGGACCGCTCGGCAGGAACTGCGAGCGCCCGCCCGGGTAGTCGC
>DATHCO010000274.1:0-3503 GCA_035319505.1 Steroidobacteraceae bacterium
CTGCTTCAACCTTTGTGCCGCCATCTTGGATCCGGGCGATGAGTGTGTGATCCCGGCGCCCTATTGGGTCTCCTACCCCGATATGGCGCTATTGGCCGACGCGACGCCGGTCTTTGTATATGGGGGGCTCGATCAGGGCTACAAGATCACGCCAGCGCAGCTCGCGCGCGCCATCACCCCGCGCACCAAGCTCTTCATTGTGAATAGCCCCAGTAACCCGACCGGCGCGGCCTACACCGCAGCCGAGCTCAAGGCACTCGGCGCCGTCCTCGCGGAGCATCCGCGCATCCTGATCGCCTCCGATGAGATGTACGAGCACATCTACTGGGCAAGCGAGCCCTTGCAGAGTTTCGCGCAGGCCAACCCTGATCTGTATGGGCGCACCGTCACCATCAACGGCGTGTCGAAGGCCTATGCCATGACCGGCTGGCGCATCGGCTACTGCGGTGGGCCCAAGGAAATCGTCAACGCGATGGCGACCGTCCAAGGTCAGTCGACCTCGAACGCCTCGAGCATCTCGCAGCGCGCGGCCACCGTGGCGCTCACTGGCGACCAGGCCTGTGTCGCGGCGATGAACCAGGAGTTCAAGAAGCGGCACGATTTCGTGGTGGCTGGCCTCAACTCCATACCGGGGATTACCTGTCGGCCCGGTGCCGGCACCTTCTACGCGTTCGCCAACGTCGAGGGGGCGATGCGCTCGCTCGGCCTTAAGGATGACACCGCGTTCGCCGAGTACCTCTTGGCCGAGGCAGGCGTTGCCGTGGTGCCGGGCTCGGGATTCGGGGCGCCCGGCCACATCCGGCTGTCATTCGCCTGCAGCCTGGAGACACTGGAGGAGGCGCTGCGACGCACCGCGCGCGCCCTCACGGCCTCGGTCGCGCGGCGCGCTTGAGGCGCGCGCGGGTGCAGAGCCCCGGCCGGTGGGCTGCGCGGTTGAGATCCCGGTCGCCCTCGACCCGCGGGACGTTTCCGCGGAGCGTTTCGAGAGATCGTCTCGCGCTAAGTGTATCCGCGGGACTTTGACTCTCGATTCAACATGAGTATCTATCTGCAAGCGGCTGATATATAAAGGATCGACATGCAGTATAGAAATCTAGGCAGGACCGGCCTCAAGGTCTCCCCGATCTGTTTGGGTTGCATGACCTTCGGCGTTCCGGAGCGCGGTGGCCATCCTTGGAGCTTGCCGGAAAACCAAAGTCGTCCCGTGATTCGCAAAGCGGTCGATCTCGGGATCAATTTCTTCGATACCGCCAATGCCTATTCGGACGGCACGTCCGAGGAGATCGTCGGTCAGGCTCTCAAGGACTATATCCGCCGGGAGGAGGTAGTCATCGCCACGAAGGTCTTCTTCCCGATGACCACCGGTCCCAACGTCGGAGGGCTGTCGCGTAAGGCGATCTTCAACGCGATCGATGCGAGCTTGAGGCGCTTGGGGACCGACTACGTCGACCTCTACCAGATTCATCGCTGGGACTACAGCACGCCGATCGAGGAGACGCTCGAAGCGCTCGACGACGTGGTGAAGGCGGGGAAGGTGCGCTATCTCGGTGCCTCCTCCATGTACGCCTGGCAGTTTGCCAAGATCCTGCATCTCGCTCGACAGAACCGCTGGACCCGGTTCATCAGCATGCAGAACCTCTATAACCTTCTGTACCGCGAAGAGGAGCGCGAAATGCTGCCGCTCTGCAGCGATGAGGGGGTCGGTGTGCTGCCGTGGAGCCCCCTCGCTCGCGGCCGCCTCGCCCGCGATTGGGATGCCGACACAGCGCGCACCCGAACCGACGACTTTGGCAAGAAGCTCTTCTCCGCAACCGAGGAGTCCGATCGGAAGGTCATCGATCAGGTCGCAACGATCGCCACCGCACGCGGTGTGCCGCGAGCCCAAGTGGCCCTCGCCTGGCTCACCCAAAAGCCGGCGGTGACCGCGCCGATCATCGGCGCCTCGAAGCCACAGCACCTGGAGGATGCCGTCGCGGCGCTTGATCTCGAGCTCAGCGAGACAGAGATGGACCGGCTCGAGGCACCCTACGTGCCCCGTGCGGTCGCTGGCATAGAGGTCGCCGGTGGCGCGGCTCGCCAAAGGTCCGGGGTTCGTGGGCCAAGGCCTGGCGCAGTTTCTTGACTTCAATCGCGGGCTTCCCGAGAATCCCCGCCTCCTTACGAGTTCCCCGGTAGCTCAGTGGTAGAGCGACGGACTGTTAATCCGTTGGTCGGCAGTTCGAATCTGTCCCGGGGAGCCACCAAAACAATCACTTAGCTCCCCTTCCTGAGACTCTACGGAGTCACTTGTTTCCAGTTTGTTTCCCAAGTTGGAGAGCCCCGCGAGCTCGGCCATGCGGTCGGCCGAATCGTCATGCTTGCGGCGCATCGCGTGCGTGTAGATGGCGAGCGTCGTGCGCACGTCCGCGTGCCCGAGGATCTCCTGGGCGCGCTTGGGCGGGACCCCAGCCTCGGACATGAGCGTACCGGCGAGGTGACGCATGTCGTGGAAGCGCAGCGGCGGCAGCCCTGCCTTGCGGAGCGCCCGGCGCAGGATGTTCCGCAGCAGCACGTCCGCATCGATCGGGCCGCGCTCGCCCCCCTCACCCGGCTCGCCGGGGAAGACAAGGCCGCGGGCCGTCACCGGACAGGCGAGCTTCCAGCGCTTGAGCTCCGGAATGAGGTAGCCCGGCAGCGGCACAGTGCGAAGCGCGTTCTCGGTCTTCGTCGCATCGTCCTCGCGGCGCCGGGTCGCCTGGTGCTCGACGAATAGCCGTTTGCCCTCGAGGTCGATCGAGTCCCACACAAGCCCGCGGATCTCACCCGAGCGCAGGCCGGTCGTGATGGCGAGCTCGACCAGCAGCCGCTCGTGCGGCACATCGAGCGCGGCCCGCAAGCGCGCGATCTCCTCGGGCTCGAGGATATAGACGGAGCGCTTCGCCGCCTTCGGTTTCCTCACATCGGCGGCGGGGTTGTCGCTCATGAGCCCGATGCGCTTGCCGTAGCGGAACACCGTGCCGAGCAGTGTCAAGATCTTTGCGACCGTCCGCGGCGATAGCGGCTTGCCGCTCCCCTCCCTGCCTGCGGCCTTCGCGCCGGCCGATGTGAGGAGCGCCGCCTTCAAGTCCATGATGGCCTGTGCGTCGAGCTCCGTGAGGAGCTGCTCGCCGAGGCGCGGCAGGAGGTAGAGCCGAGCAACCGCCTTGTAGTCGGCAATTGTGGCCGGCCCTGGTGTCGGGCCGATGAGCTCGTGAGCCTCGAAGCGCTCCCAAAGGTCGGCGAACGTCGCACTCTGGCGCTCCCAGAATTTGCCCGCCTTCGCTTGCGGGGCAATCTCATCTCGGTACGTCTCTGCGGCCGCTTTTGCCTTCGAGCCCGCCCCGAATGCCTTGATGGAGCGCTTGCGCTTGCCGTCGACCGTGGTTGACACGTCGACGACCCACCCGCCCCGCCAATACCGCACTGTTGCTGATGCCATAATCGTTACCTCACTTGTGCTTTGCCGCCGCCGCGCGGCGCTGCCT
>DATHCO010000275.1:0-19140 GCA_035319505.1 Steroidobacteraceae bacterium
ACGGTAGAATCATCGACGCCTTGAAACGGTGGTGTCGTTCGCGCGATGTCGCCGAAATGCGCTTGGAGGCGTATGCCGACAATCTCCCGGCCGTGCGGGCGTATGAGAAGGCGGGGTTCTCGAAGCTCGTCATCGAAATGCGGATGAACCTGAACGATGAATAGCGCCGAGCTCGACGAGAGCGCGATGCTCGCTCTCAATGAGGCCCATCGCAGCGAGACCTCCGCTCTCAACTTGGAGCAGCTCCGCGCACTGCTCGCGCAGGCCTTCCATGTCGGAGCTCGCAACGCGGGGCGCGATGCATTTCTCATCGCACTCGACCAGAGCTCGCTCTCGGCAAGCCTGAATTTCCAGTGGTTCAAGTCCCGCTATCGACGCTTCGTCTACGTCGATCGGGTGATCGTCGCGCCGAAAAAACGCGCACGGGGAGTGGCCCGCGGTCTGTATGAGGAGCTCTTCGCCGCAGCTCAACATGCAGGCCACTCGCTGATCGCCTGCGAGGTGAACGTCGAGCCGCCGAATCCCGCCTCGGACGCCTTTCACGAGGCCTTGGGGTTCGTCGAGGTCGGCCGTGCCTCCACGATGGAAGGGCAGAAAATCGTGCGTTATCTCACGAAGAGCCTTTGATCAGCGCTTCGCCGCGTAGAAGTAGTAGTCGGCCGCATAGGCGACCCGCGTGTGCTGCCCCGCACGGTTCGCGTCGCAACCCGAATCGGGCGCGCGGCCGCCGACGGTGTGCAGGCGCTGAATGAACTGCGTCTTGCCGAAGACCCCCTTGCCGCTCGTCGATTTCGCTCGCAGCAGCAGCCACGGGACGGCTCCCCCCGCCGGCCCGCCGTCGCTCGCGACGACCTCGCCGACCACCTGGCTCCCGTCGTTTGCCTCCCAGGTCGGGCCGGCATAGTGTCGGCCGACCTCCTTGCCCGAGCGGTCCGTCAGGTCCGCCGCCGGCGCCTGCAGGCTCCACGCGTAGCGTAAGGAGCCCTGGGCACTCGGCACACACTCGTAAATCTGCACCCCGGCGCCGCGATACACGTGCACCAGCACTTCGTTGGCGGGGACTTGCAGGGCGGCGGGGACCCCCGAGGGGGACGCGGCTCGATCTCCCGCGCACCCACCGAGGATCGCGAGGGACGCGGCCGCGATTGCACTACCGAGCCGCGTGTGGCTCATTCGGTGCTCCGATCGATGCTGCCATCGGCGCTGCCCGGGCGCTCGAGTCGCGCCTTCTGATCGAGATTCGCACTTCGCCACAAGTACATCGCCAGTAGCGGCTCGTTGCCGGTGCGCATTGCGTGGGGCTCCTCGCTTCGATGATGGATCAACGTGCCCGGCAGCCGTATCCGCCAGAGGGCATCGCCTTGCTGCCATTGCGCCGTACCGCTCAGCGGGATGTAGATCTCCTCGGCCTCATGGCGATGCAGAGGGTAGAGCGTATGCGGGCCGAGCACCACCACTCCGCACGAGATTTGTGCGCTGGTTTTGCCGCCCGTCGGGCCAAGCAGCTCGCTCCAACCGTAATTTTGTAAAAATGCGGCTCCCATCTCTGCGAGAGTATAAGTTTGCCGCCATTCGAGCGAGGGGGCCGCCTCGCAGAGCGCGCGCACGAACGGGGTAGCCGCGAACTCCGAATCGTGGCTCGTCGCATTCGCGACGATGAGGGGCAGGTAATGCAAGACGGGCAGAGCGGCTCGGCGCACGGGCGGGGCGTCGAGGGCCTCGCGCGCGGCCTGCGCCTCCCGTGCCTCTCGCAGGGGCGCTCCGTGACGATCCTGCGGGCGAGGCCATTCGGCGAGAAAGGGCGCCAGCGCCGGCGCGGATAGCCGCTCCAGCAAGCGACGCGCAAGCACGAGGAGGTCCCGCGGTTCGGCATCGAGATTCATCCGCGGGGCGAGTCTACGGCCAATTGAAGTGCCGGCCAATCCGCTCGCCGAGCCACGGGGCGCCGAGGAGAGCGGCGGGGCTTGCTCGGGACGGACTCGCTCCTGATACTGCAACTTGAAAAGGAGATCTCATGCGGATGGGTGCACCGAGGCGGGCGCTGAATCAGACACTGCATGCGCGCTGAGCGACCGCTCATCGTTCGCTGTGGCGCATTCGGCGACATGGTGTTGTTGACCGCCCTGATTCGACCACTGCACGCACGGTTTCGCTCTCCCGTCGACATCGTGACCTCCGGGCCATGGAGCGAGCCGCTCCTCTCGGGACAACCCGGTGTCGGCGAGATCTTGAGCGTGCGCAGTCGCAAGATGCCCTATTGGCTGGCTCCGGACCAACGCCGGGTCGTCGAGGGGCTGCGCTCGCGCCCGATCGGTCCCACCTGGCTGTGCGATGGGAACGATGCCGCACAACCGATGATCGCGCGTGCTGGCATACCGCCCGAATGGATCGTCGATGTGAAGGATCATCCGCGCACGCCCGGTGAGCACGCGGTCGAGCAGTGGCGCCGGCTCGCGCGGATCATGCCGCCGGCGCTCGGTGCGAGCTCGGAGGCCGCCGGCGACGCGACCGCGGCCCCAGCCGAGGCGACCGAAGCGCTGGGCTGCTATCTCTCGGTGAGCGCGCGCGCGCGCGCGGATCTCGATGCCTGGCTCCGCTCGCGCAGTCTCGACGCTGCAGCGCTGCTGTTGGTTCAGGCCGGCAACAAGCGCACGATGCGACGGGGCCTGCGCCGCCTCGCGGCGAACAGCAAGTACTGGCCTCCCGAGCGCTGGGCACAGGTGATCCGCTTCATGCGTACGCAGCACCCCCATCACCTCATCGTGCTGCTCGGCACCGGCCCCGAATACCGCTTGAACGAGGAGCTGATCGGGCTCGCCCGGGTCGATCGAATTCACAATGCGGCGGATGACTTGCCGATTCCGCGCCTGCTGGCGCTGCTCGAGCGCGCCCAGGGACTGGTCACGGTCGATTCGGGCCCTGCGCATGCCGCGGCTGCGGTCGGCTGCCCGCAAGTGGTGCTGTTCGGAAAGGCATTGCCGTCGCTGTACCGACCCTGGGGCGTGCTCGGCGCGGACGTGAAGGTGGTCCGCGGCCTCATCGACGGCGAGCCCGATATGCTCGGAATCGCAGCAAGCGATGTGATGGAGGCCTGGGCCGCGCTCAAATTGCGCACGAGGAGCGCGACCCCGGTGAGCGGCTGACGGCGGAGTCGCTGAGCTCCGTGAGCGCGCTCAAGACTTCGGCAGCGTGCGCAGCATGTCCTGGGTCACGAGCACCACGCCGCCCTTGGTGACATCGAAGCGCTCCCCGTCGCGCTCGGCGTCGTGGCCGATGGTGAGCCCGTCGGGAACGATGCACTGCTCGTCGAGAATCGCGTGCCGGATCCGGCAATTGCGGCCGACGGTCACTCCCGGCAGCAGCACGGAGCTTTCGACGATGCTGTGGTCCTCGACGCGCACCTCCATCGACAGCAATGATTGGCGCACCGTTGCGCCCGAGATGATGCAGCCTCCGGCGACCATGGAATTGATCGCGATGCCGCGCCGGCCCTCCTCGTCGAGCACGAACTTCGCGGGCGGCAGCTGGGCCTGATAGGTCCAGATCGGCCACTGCACGTCGTAGATGTTGAGCTCGGGGTTCAAGGCGACGAGCTCCATGTTCGCTTCGTAGTAGGCATCGACGCTGCCTACGTCGCGCCAGTAGTTTTGAGCTTGCGTCTCGACGTCGTGGAAGGGGTAGGCGAAGACTCGCAGGCGGTCGATCACGGGCGGAATGATGTTTCTGCCGAAGTCATGACTGCTCTTCTCGTCGGCCGCATCATCGTTCAGCAATTGCTCGAGCCGCTCGAGCGTGATCACGTAGATTCCCATCGATGCCCGCGCCAGATCGGGATGACCCTTGATGGGTTGCGGACGGGCCGGCTTTTCCGCGAATTTGACCACGCGATTCGCATCATCCGTCGTCATGATCCCGAACTCGTGCGCGCGATCCAGGGGCACGTCGACCACGCCCACGGTGATATCCGCTTCGCTGATCTCGTGGTACGCGATCATCGGCCCGTAGTCCATTTTGTAGATGTGGTCGCCGGCCAGGATCAGCACGTGCGTCGGGTGATGGGAGCGGATGAATTCGAGGTTCTGATACACCGAATCGGCCGTGCCGCGGTACCAGTGCTCGCCCATCTGTTGCTGAGCGGGGATGAGCTCGACGAACTCGCCCATCTCGCCGCGCAGATAGCTCCACCCGCGCTGAATGTGCTGGATGAGCGGCTGCGCCTTGTACTGGGTAAGCACGGCGATCTGGCGGATGCCGGAGTTCACGCAGTTCGACAGCACGAAATCGATGATGCGGAACTTGCCGCCGAAAGGCGTCGCGGGCTTGCAGCGGTGCAAGGTGAGCGACCTGAGGCGCTCACCGCGACCTCCTGCCATGACGACCGCCAACGTGCCGCTGGTCAATCGACTGACGTAGCGTCCGCTATTGGTCCGAGTTTGCATAAGGGTCCTTGGCCGAAGGCGCACCTCGAGTTGCGCCGAGGCGAGACAGAGCGTGCCACACTCACGCCTTGCCATACCAGCTTTTTCGCCATTTGCGATCACTTCCGTTTGCTAGACTCTCGTCAATCGGGCGTCGTGGGGCTTATCAGTGACTCCCCTGAAGTTGTGCATTCTGAGCTCGGAGATCATGCCGTTTGCGAAGACCGGCGGTTTGGCCGATATGGTCGGGGCGCTGGTCCGTGGTTTCGCTCATCGGGGTCACGAGATTCGCGCCTTCATGCCGCTGTATGCGGCCGTCCGGCGCGCCCACCCCGGCGCTCAGTCGGTCCCTGGCCTGGAGAACATCGGGCTGAGGCTCGGGAGCCGCGATTATGTCTTCTCGGCTCGCACCGCGAGCATCCCGGGCACGAGCATCGCCCTCCACTTCATTGATTGCCCCGAGCTGTTCGATCGACCGTCCATCTACACCAAAGATCCCGATGAGCACCGGCGCTTCCTCCTCTTCACGTGCGCCGCCGTCGAGAGCTGCTTGCGCCTCAAGTTCCTACCGGACGTGTTTCATTGCCACGACTGGCATAGCGCATTTGTGCCCCTGTTCCTGAGGACGCTCTACGCCGAGACTCCGGTCGCCGATTCGCGCTCGGTGTTGACCATTCATAACATCGGCTACCAGGGTGTCTTTCCGCGCAGCTCCTTGGGTGAGCTCGGCCTCGAGGCGTCCGAGTCTCTGCTGGACGCCGCCGACCTTCGTCTCGGAGTAATCAACTCCTTGAAAACCGGAATTAAATTGGCCGATGCGGTGACGACCGTGAGCCCGACCTACGCGCGCGAGATCGTCGAGACGCCCCTGGGGATGGGCATGGAGACGGCGCTCCGCGCGCGCGCCGATCCGGTCGTCGGCATATTGAACGGCGTCGACTACGATCAGTGGGACCCGAGGCACGATCCGCACTTGTCAGCGCATTTCTCCCCGGAAGATCTCGCCGGCAAGCGTCTCAACAAGCTGCAGTTGATCGCCGCCCATGATCTGGGCATCGGGATCGAGAGCCCGCTGGTCGGCATGGTGAGCCGGCTCGCGGTGCAGAAAGGCTTCGACATCCTCGTCGAGGCACTTCCTCGAGTCCTCGACCGGCGGGATTTCGGTCTGGTCGTCTTAGGATCGGGCGAGGAGCGTTACGCGACGCTCTTGGACTCCTTGCGCCGGCGCTATGCCGGACGGGTGGCGTTTCAATTCGGTCATGAAGAGTCGATGGCGCACCTGATCGAGGCGGGAAGCGACATCTTTCTGATGCCCTCCCAGTACGAGCCCTGCGGACTCAATCAGATGTACAGCCTGCGCTACGGCACCATCCCCATCGTTCGCCGCACGGGTGGTCTTGCCGATTCGGTTCGGCATTACGATCCGGCCACCGGCCAAGGTACTGGCTGCGTGTTCAACGACTATGACGCCAATGCGGTGGAATGGGCTCTCAACACGACGCTCGATTGGTTTGCACAGAGAGAGAGCTGGCGGCGGCTGATGCACAACGCCATGCTCGAAGATTTTTCTTGGGGGCCGCGGGTAGCCAGCTACATCGCGGTGTTTCGCGACGCGCTTCAGCGCCCGCCTTCGAGGAGCGCGTAGCGGCGGCCATTGGGAAGCGCGAAGAGGCGCGCCGTGTGTAGCTGGGCGCTCGGCGCCCAGTCGGGCTCATCGATCGGCGACCCCGCCGCTTGGGCGATTGCGAGCCGGGCGGCGATGCGCCGGAACAGCGGGGTCAGCGCTCTGCCTGGCAACTGCACGAGCACCCGCGCTTGCGGCTCCTGCGCCACCCTTTCCTTCAGCTCTGCGATGGAGCGCGGATCGATCGGCCCCTTCACGAGACCGACCTCGGTGCGCGCGTACAGGTCGATGAGTGCCCGGGTAGTCTCGTCGGGCGCCATCAAGATCAACGGCTTGCCGCGCGCGTCCCACTCGATCGCGCGCCCGAGCCCTGCCAAGTTCTGCCAGGCATCGACCCGCCGATAGAGCTGCGAGGCCGGTGCTGTCAATAGCAGGCAGTAGCCGAGAAGCAGCGCCAGCTGCGCGGGTCGCGGTGCGCCGTCGCGCGCTGCCGCGCTCCCATGAAGCAGCAGCGCCGCGGCCGCGATGAGGCCCGGACCCGAAATCAGAAAGGCACCGCTCCAGCCGTAGCCGCCACCGGCAGCGGACGGCGTCCCGGTATCGGCCGCCACGAGCGCAAGCGCTGTGGCCAGCACCAGCACCGCCACGAGGAGGAGCGCCGCCGTGGCACGCAGGGCACGTATATCCCAGCGATCGAATTCGGATTGGGTGTGACCTCCCCACCAGCCCAGGAGCAACGCAAATCCCGGCAGCGCCGGCGCGAGATAAATGTTGCGAGCCGTGGCGGCCACAGACAGCAAAGCGAGCGCAGGCAGCGCACTCGCGAGGGCGAAGCGTACCGGCCGAAGCTCCTCGAAGCCGGCGCGCCGCCTCAGCCAGGCACGCCGTAAGGCCGCCGCGACCAGCAAGGTCCAAGGCCAAAGATACACGGGCAGCTCGAGAAAGTACTTGCCGGGCGAGTTGCGATGCGCGGCTGCGTACTGAAGCTCCTGCGGGGCATCGAGGTGAACGAATCGCCCTGCGAGGTTGTTCCAGAGGAACACCCGCAAATGCTCGGGACCGTCGGCGCCCGCATAGACGAACCAGATCCAGATGAGGATGACGAGCGCTTGGACGCCCAATCCCGGATACAACTCCCAGCGGCACAATTCCCGCGCACGCCGCTCCCAAATCACCATTGTGAGCAGGGCGAGCGCCGGCACGATCCAGGCGGCAGCGCTCTTGCTCAAGAATCCGAGCGCGAGAGCCAGATGCATCACGGTATAGGCGCCGAGCCGCCTCCAGCGGCTTCTGGCATACAGCCCCTCGTAGGCGCCCGCGAGCGCCACCGCCGTGCTCGCGAGCAAGGGAGCGTCGGTCGCGAGCCAAATCACCACCTGGTAGGAGAGCAGAAACGTCCCGATGGCCGCGGCGGCGATGAGACCGGCCACGGGCCCGGCGGCTCGCCGCGCCAACCATCCGACCCCGACCGCCGTGACGAGGGCATACAGCAGATTGGGCAGGCGAGCAGACCATGCGCCGCTACCGAAAAGGCGGATCGCGGCCGCGGCGACCCAGTAGGTGAGAGGCGGCTTCTCGCAAAACGGCTCGCCGGCCAAGAGCGGCACCGCACGCTCCGACTGCCAACTCATCCGCCACGCAAGGTCTGCCTCGCGTGGCTCGTCCGGCGTCCAAAGTCCGCGGCCCAGAATTCCGACGCACCAGGCCGACAGCACGGCGATCGACACGAGCGCAATCGAGAGGGGAGACGATCTCAAGAAGGCATTATACTTGGCGCCCCACCCGGGGTGCGCCCAGGAGTGCGCCTAGAAGGAGAGCGCATGGCATCCGCTGACTATACTTCACACGGCACCGTTGCCGTGATCACCCTCCATTACCCCCCGGTGAATGCGCTGTGCCTGGCCGTTCGTAAGGGAGTGGCCGACGGGTTGGAGCGCGCGGCGGATGACGCATCGATCAAGGGGGTGGTCATCACCGGCGCAGGGGCGATGTTCTGCGGCGGTGCGGACGTCGCCGAGTTCGGCTTACCCGAGTCGCTTGCGGCCCCTCACCTGCTCGATCTGTGTGCAATGGTCGAGCAGTTCGAAAAGCCCGTGGTGGCCGCGCTCAACGGCACTGCGCTCGGTGGCGGTCTGGAGCTCGCCATGTGCGCTCACTACCGTGTGGCGCTCGCCGCCGCCCAGCTCGGGTTGCCCGAGGTGAAGCTCGGAATTTTGCCGGGCGCCGGCGGCACGCAGCGCCTCCCGCGCCTGGTCGGGCCCGAGCGCGCCCTCAACATGATCGTGAGCGGCAATCCTGTGCTCGCTCGAGATCTCGCGAAGACGAGCCTGTTGGATTCGGTGGTCGAGACCGACGTGCTGGCCGCAGCCGTTGCGCTCGCGGGGCGAGGCGCCGAGGGCGCCTTGCCCTTGAAAAAGGCGCGTGACGTCAAGATTCGCTTTGCGAACGCCGAAGCGTTCTTCGACTTTGCGCGCGCCGCGGTCGCCCCGCTTGCCAGGAACTATCCGGCTCCCCCGAAGTGCATCGACGCGGTGGAGGCGGCGGTCACCAAGCCGTTCGAGGAGGGCATCCGGCTCGAGCGGACGGCCTTCGTGGAGTTGTTGAACGGCACCGTCTCGAAGGCATTGCGGCACGTCTTTTTCGCCACCCGCGCCGCCGCCAAGGTGCCGGACGTGCCCTCGGGCACACCGCTTCGTCCCGTGCGCTCCGTCGCCGTCATCGGCGCGGGCACCATGGGGGGCGGCATCGCCATGAATTTTGCGAACGCCGCAGTGCCGGTCACGGTGCTGGAGATGAGCCAAGCGGCTCTCGACAAGGGCCTCGGCGTGGTGAAAAAGAACTACGAGAGCACGCTGAAGAAAGGACGCCTCACGCAGGCCGAATTCGACAAGCGACTGTCGCTGATCCGGGGAACGCTGTCCTACGACGAGCTCAGCGGCGCGGATCTCATCATCGAGGCCGTGTTCGAGGACATGGGCGTCAAGAAGCAGGTGTTCGAGACACTCGATCGCAAGGCGAAGCCCGGAGCGATACTGGCCTCCAACACCTCGACCCTGGATCTGAATCGAATCGCCGCCGTCACTCATCGAGCGCAGGACGTGGTCGGCCTGCACTTTTTCAGCCCCGCCAACGTCACCAAGCTCTTGGAGATCGTGCGCGGCGCCAAGACCGCCAAGGACGTGCTCGCAACGAGCATGAGCATCGCCAAGCAAATCAAGAAGATCGGCGTGGTCGCCGGCGTGTGCGAGGGCTTCATCGGCAACCGCATGCTGCACGCCTACTTCAGGCAGATGAATTTCCTGCTCGACGTGGGGGCGCTGCCGCAGCAGATCGACAAGGCGCTCGAGAATTTCGGCTTCGCGATGGGGCCCTTCCGGGTGAGCGATCTCGCCGGCAACGACATCGGCTGGGCGATCCGAAAGCGCCTCTACGTCGAGCATCCGAGCCTCAAGCATTCGACCATCCCCGATCGCATTTGCGAGCTCGGCCGGTTCGGGCAGAAAACCGGCGCCGGCTGGTACGACTATAAGCCGGGTGAGCGCAACGCCATCCCCTCGGAGCTGGTCACCCGGATCATCCTCGAGGAATCGGCGCGGCTCGGCTTGACTCGCCGTCCCGTGAGCGACGAGGAGATCGTGGAGCGGGCGTTGTACTCGCTCATCAACGAAGGCGCACGCATCCTCGAGGAGGGCATCGCACTACGCTCCTCCGATATCGACATCGTCTACATCGCGGGCTACGGATTCCCCGATTATCGGGGCGGCCCGATGTTCTACGCCGACACCGTGGGCCTCGACAATATCCTGCGCGCCATACGCCGCTTCGCGCACGGTTATCAGCCCGATGCGTGGCAGCCGGCGCCGCTCCTCGTGAAGCTGGCCTCCGAGAGCTCGAGCTTCGCCGGTTGGAGGAATCCATCATGACCGACGCCGTCGTCGTTTCCACCGCGCGCACGGGACTCGCGAAGTCCTGGAAGGGCGCGCTCAACATGACCCACCCCGTGACGTTCGCCGGCCATGTCCTGCGGCAGGCGATCGAGCGCGCAGCGCTCGATCCCGGCGAGGTCGAGGACGTGCTCGTCGGCGCGACCTTCCTCGAAGGGGCGTCGGGAGCGAATGTGGCGCGGCAGGTGGGCCTGCGCGCCGGCTGTCCGGTGACCACCGCGGGCGTATCGGTCAACCGCTTCTGCTCCTCGGGACTGCAGACCATCGCGCTCGCCGCGCAGCGGGTGATGGCGGGCGAAGGCGAGATCTACGCGGCCGGCGGGCTCGAGTCCATTTCCTGCGTTCAAAATCAGGCCAACACGCGTATGCTGAAAGAGGAATGGGTGGTCGAGCACAAGCCGGAAGTGTACTGGAGCATGCTTCAGACCGCGGAGACGGTGGCGAAGCGCTACGGCATCTCGCGCCAGGTGCAGGATGAGTATGGTGTGCAGAGCCAGCTGCGCGCCGCGGCAGCGGCCAAAGCCGGACGCTTCAACGAGGAGATCGTCCCCTTCACCACCACCATGGCGGTGGCCGACAAGGACTCGGGCACCGTCGCTACTGCAGAGGTTACCTTGACGGCCGATGAGGGAATTCGTCCCGACACGACCTACGAGGGCGTCGCGAAGATCAGGCCCGCCCTCCCCGGCGGGGTCATCGCGGCGGGAAATGCGAGTCAATTCTCCGACGGCGCCTCGATGTGTGTCGTGATGGACGCCAAGCGCGCCGAGAAGAAGGGCCTGGAGCCGCTCGGGGTCTTTCGCGGGTTTCAAGTGGCGGGATGCGAGCCCGATGAGATGGGCATCGGGCCGGTGTTCGCGGTGCCGAAGCTCCTTGCGAAGGCGGGCTTGAAGGTCGACGACATCGGACTCTGGGAGCTCAACGAGGCATTCGCGGTTCAGGTCATTTATTGCCGCGATCGGCTCGGGATTCCGGACGATCGGCTGAATGTGGACGGCGGGGCGATCGCTGTCGGGCATCCGTACGGCGTGAGCGGCTCGCGGCTCGTCGGGCACGCTCTCATCGAAGGCAAGCGGCGCGGCGTCAAGTACGCCGTCGTGACCATGTGCATCGGCGGCGGCATGGGGGCCGCTGGACTGTTCGAGGTGGCTTAGGGTTAGTGATCATCAACGGGGAAATCGATGAGAAAAATACTGCTTTCAACTGTGTTGGCCGGCATCGCCGGCATCGCTGCATCATGGCCGGCGGCGGCCGAGGACAGCCTGTTGCGCGTGCTCGTGGTGCAAACCGCAGACGAGGCCGCCTACGTGAAGGAAGTGCAGAATCTGCAGGCGCTGCTCGCGAAGAACGGGCAGCAGACGAAGCTTCGCGTCTGGAGGGCGACCCTGGCCGGCGCTGATACCGGTGCCGTCGTGGTCACCATCGAGATGGCGAACCTCGCGGCACTTGCCAAGACGCTCGAGCTCGAGCGGACGAATCCGGAGCTTGCCGCCGAGCTGAAGAAGCTCAATGCGATACGCAAGGTGACCTCCGATAGCGTCTACGACTTGATCAGTCACTAGAGGCCTGTCCGACAGGCTCGACGCGGCGTCCGCCGCCGCGTGGGCACGACGCCCGCCGCGGCCTCTCAGACCGGCCGCGGGGCGGGCGGCTCGAGCTTGTCGATCACCTCGTCAAGCGCGCCGTAGAGCCGCCGGCAAAACTCCTCGCCGAGTAGCCGCTCGACGCGCGCATAGACCGCCTCGATTTGCGGCGCGATGCGCGCCGCGAGCGCGCGGCTGCGCGGCGTGAGCGATACGCGCACGCGACGCTGATCGTGCTCGAGGCGCTTGCGGCTCACCAGGCCGATCTCCTCCATCCGCGCCAGGACGCCCGCGAGGCTCGGGCTCGAGAGGCGGCATAGCTCCCCGATCTCACGCGGCTCGAGCGCTCCGGCCTCGAGGAGCAAGCGCACGATGCGCCACTGCTGCTCGGTGATTCCGTGCGCGTTGAGCACGGGCCGGAAATGCCCGATCACGTGCTCGCGCGCCTGCAACATGAGCAGGGGGAGGTTACGGTGCTTGAAAGTTGCCATTCTTGACAGGCTCGGTGATAGATGAAATGATTACTAACATATTAGTGAAAATCAAGGAAAAGCGATAGTGCCGCGAGCAGCGCTGCGCGAGATCCCCTTCGACGTGCCGCCGTTCGAGCTGAGCGGCATCGTGTACGGGACGCTCCTCAACCACCGCACGGCGCTCGAGGCACTGGGCGAGCAGGTCCGCTCCCCGCCGTACAACGCCCCACCGCGCGCGCCGGTGCTGTACCTGAAGCCGCGCAATACCCTGGCGCTCGACGGCGAGAGGGTGCAAGTTCCGGCGGGTGTTGCCGAGCTCGAGGTCGGGGCCGCCGTCGGGATGGTGATCGGGCGCACGGCGTGCCGGGTGTCCGAGACGAACGCCCTGGATCACGTCGCCGGCTTTCTCATCGTGAACGACGTGAGCATTCCGCATGCGAGCTACTATCGCCCGGCGGTGCGCCTCAAGGCGCGCGACGGCTTTTGCCCCCTGGGCCCGCGAGTTACCGCTCGCGCGAAGATCTCCGATCCGAGCGCGCTCACCTTGCGCACCTATGTCGACGGTGCGCTCGCGCTGACGGCGCGCACCTCGGAACTGCTCCGCCCGCTCGCCCGACTGCTCGCCGACGTGACGGAATTCATGACCCTCGCTCCCGGGGATGTGCTCGCGGCCGGCGCAGCGGCGCCCGCGCCGCGGGTCCGCGCTGGGCAGACGGTCGCCATCGAGACCGATGAGCTGGGTACGCTCACCAGCCTCTTCGTGGCCGAGGCGACCTGATGGCCGAGGGGGTGCGATGACGGCCGAGGAGCGCGCTGATGGCGGAGGAGTCGCGCTGATGGGCGCGCGACCGCCATGATGCGTGCGCGAGTAGCCTGGAGCGGCGCAATTCACGAAGCGACGCCCGTGCCCGACGCCGGAGCCAGCGCTCCGGACGCTCGCCTGCGCCTCGCAGACGGGCGCGTGCTCTCGCAGGGCGAAGTCGTCTGGCTACCTCCGTTCGAGGTCGGCACCGTGCTCGCGCTCGGCTTGAATTACGCCGATCACGCGAAGGAACTCAAGTTCTCGGCGCAGGAGGAGCCGCTCGTGTTCCTCAAGGGTCCGGGGGCGCTGCTCGGGCACCGCGGCGCGACGCGCCGGCCCGCGGGCGTCAAGTTCATGCATTACGAGTGCGAGCTCGCCGTGGTCATCGGCCGCGCGGCGAAGCGCGTGGCGCGCGCCGAGGCGATGGGGCACGTGGCCGGCTATTGCATCGCCAACGATTATGCCGTTCGCGACTACCTCGAGAATTGGTACCGTCCCAACTTGCGCGCGAAGAACCGCGACGGCGCCACCGTCCTCGGTCCCTGGCTCGTGGATGCCGAGGATGTTGCGGATCCGGCCGATCTCGCTTTGCGAACGTTCGTGAACGGCCAGCTAAGGCAATCGGGAAACACACGGGATCTCGTGTTCGATATTCCGTATCTGATCGAGTACTTGAGCTCGTTCATGACATTGAGCCCGGGCGATGTGATCCTCACTGGCACGCCGGAGGGAGTGACCAACGTGATGCCCGGCGATGAGGTCGTCTGCGAGATCGACGGCCTGGGCAGGCTTTCGAATACCATCGTGGCGGCGGAGTCGACGGGGTGAGCCGGGATGAGAGGATGAGAGAGATGCGAATTCAACATCTGATCGGGGGCGCGCCGGCGCCGAGCGCGGAGTACTTCGAGACTCGAAATCCCGCCACGCAGCAGGTGCTGGCGGAGGTCGCCCGCGGGGGCGAGCGGGAGGTCGATGCCGCGGTGGCGGCGGCGAAGTCGGCATTCCCCAAGTGGGCGGATACGCCCGCCCCCGAGCGAGCGCGGCTGTTGAGGCGGCTCGGCGATCTGATTGCCGCACACGTCACCGAGATCGCACGGACCGAGACGCAGGACACCGGCCAGGTGATTGCCCAGACGGCCAAGCAGCTCGTGCCCCGCTCGGCCGATAACTTCTACTATTTTGCCGAGATGTGCGTGCGGGTCGACGGCCACACCTACCCGACGGCGACGCACCTCAATTACACGCTCTATCATCCGGTGGGTGTATGCGCGTTGATCTCGCCCTGGAACGTGCCCTTCATGACCTCGACCTGGAAGGTCGCCCCGGCGCTCGCGTTCGGCAATACGGCAGTGCTCAAGATGAGCGAGCTGTCGCCGCTCACGGCGGCGAGGCTCGGCGAGCTCGCTCTCGAGGCGGGCATTCCCGCAGGTGTCCTCAACGTCGTGCACGGCTACGGCGCCGAAGCCGGCGAGGCGCTCTGCCGCCATCCCGACGTGCGCGCGATCTCCTTCACCGGCTCGACGGTGACGGGCAATCGGATCGTGAGGGCGGCGGGCCTGAAGAAGTTCTCGATGGAGCTCGGGGGCAAGAGTCCCTTCGTCGTCTTCGACGATGCGAATCTCGAGCGCGCACTCGATGCCGCCCTGTTCATGATCTTTTCCAACAACGGCGAGCGCTGCACCGCCGGCTCGCGCATCTTCGTGCAGCGCTCCATCTACACGCAATTCGTCGAAAAGTTCACCGAGCGGGTGCGGCGCTTGCGCGTCGGCGACCCGCTCGACGACAAGACGGTCATCGGCCCCATGATCAGCCCCGATCATCTTGCCAAGGTGCGACGCTATATCGAGCTCGGCCCCAAGGAGGGCGCGACGCTCACCTGCGGCGGCCTCGAGGCGCCGGCGCTCGAGGGCGCGCTCAGCAAGGGAAACTTCGTCCAGCCGACCGTGTTTGCGGACGTGGGGAATCGCATGCGGATCGCGCAGGAGGAGATCTTCGGCCCGGTCGCCTGTCTCATCCCCTTCAAGGACGAGGCCGACGCCATCGCTCAGGCGAACGACATCCCGTACGGCTTGAGCAGCTACGTGTTCAGCGAGAACGTGGGGCGCGCGCTCAGGGTCGCTGCCGCGATCGAGGCCGGCATGTGCTTCGTCAACAGCCAGAACGTGCGCGACTTGCGCCAGCCGTTCGGCGGGACCAAGGCATCGGGCACCGGCCGCGAGGGCGGCACCTGGAGCTATGAGGTATTCTTGGAGCCGAAGAACGTGTGCGTGAGCCTGGGCTCGCACCCGATCCCGCGCTGGGGGGCTTGAGCGATGAGCCTTTACCAGATGCAGAAGTTTCTGTTCGAGATCAACCGCGATCCCGCCGTGCAGCGACAGTATCATGCGGATCTGGCCGGGCTCCTCGAGCGCTACGAGCTCACCGAGGAGGAACGCGAGGCGATCGCCACGCGCGATATCGGCTTGCTCTACGTGCTCGGCGCGAACGGGCAGCTGCTCATGCATTACGCGGCGTTCATCGGCATGCCCTGGCCGGATTACATCGCCGCGATGCGCAAGGGCGTCGAGCGCCACGGCCCCGTACGTGCCGGTCTTTACCACATGACGACCCGCATGGACGAGAAGGTGGCCGGCGTATGAGCCTCGTGTTCGCCGGCATCGCCAGCCACGCCCCCGGCATCACCGGGCGCGTGGATAGGGTCGACCCTCGCGTGGTGCGGGAATTCCACGACGCCTATCGGGCAATGGGGGAGCGGCTGCGTGCGACTCGCCCCGATGCGCTCGTCGTCGTGGCGGCCGAGCACTTCGCGAACTTCTTCATGAACAACATGCCCTCCTTTGCGGTGGGCATGGCGCAGCGCTACGAGGGCCCGATCGAGGATCCCGACTGGCTCAAGATCCCGCGCACTTGGGTTCCCGGCGACGCCGCGCTGTCGGGGCGGTTGATCCGCGAGATGATGCAGAGCGTCGATCTCGCCTACGCCGAAGAGTGGAAATTCGACCACGGGATCATGGTGCCGCTTCACTTCCTGACCCCGCAGTACGATCTGCCCGTCATACCGGTGAACATCAATTGCCAGGGACCGCCCCTGGCGCCGCTCCACCGTGCCTGGGCGTTCGGCGAGGCCCTGCGTCGTGCGGCCGAGCGCGTCGATGAGCGCATCGCCGTGGTCGGAACCGGCGGCATCTCACATTGGCCGGCGACGCCTGATTCGGGCAAGATCAACGAGGCCTGGGACCTTGAGTTTTTAGCCCGTTGGCAAGCCAACGACAAGGCGGCGCTCTTGTCGTATACGGACGAATCGACCTATCGCGACGCGGGTCAGGGCGGATTCGAGATTCGCACCTTCATCGCGGTCGCAGCCGCTGCGAAGGGCCGTGGGACGCTCAAGCACTATCGAGCGATTCCCGCCTTTGCCGTCGGCTGCACCGTCGCCGACATGGCGATCGAGCCCGCCGATGCGCGCATCGCGGCCCATTCGATGGAAGCCCATTAGCGTGTCGCACATGACGCTCGAGTACAGCGACAACCTGCGCCCCGCGGGTCGCTTCGAGGAGTTGTGCGGCAAGCTCGCGCGATACATGACGGGGCTCGAGGTCGACGGGCAGCGAGTGTTTCCGCCGGGCGGAGTGCGCGTGCGCGCCATCGCCTGCGAGGAGTATTGCATCGCCGACGGCAGCGTTCCCGATGCCGGGTTCGTCCATGCAGTGCTCAAGATCGGAGCCGGACGGAGCGAAGCGGCCAAGCGCGCGACCTGCACGGGCCTGTTCGACATCATGAAGGCGCACTTCGCGGCGCAATACGCCGAGCGCGGGCTCGCGCTCTCGCTCGAGTTCATCGAGTTCAGCGAGAGCGGCACGCTCAAGCACAACAACTTGCACTCGCGCTTCAAGAAGACTTGAATGTCGGCGAGCGCCATGCTGCCCCCAGAACTCACCCGAACGCTCGCCAAACGGCTCTACGATGCCCGCAAGAGCCGTACCCAGCTGCGGCATTTCTCGAGAGAGCACCCGGGGATGACCATCGAGGACGGCTACGCCATTCAGCGCGAGTGGGTGAAGCTCGAGATCGCGGACGGCCGCGAGATCCGCGGTCGCAAGATCGGGCTCACCTCGCGCGCGATGCAGCAGGCCTCCCAGATCACCGAGCCCGACTATGCGCCTCTCATGGACGACATGTTCTTCGAGACGGGGGGCGATGTTCCCTTTACACGCTTCATCGCGCCGCGCATCGAGGTCGAGCTCGCATTCGTGCTCGGACGGCCTCTCAGAGGTCCCGGTGTGACGCTCGTGCAGGTGCTGCAAGCGACCGACTACGTCATCCCCGCGCTCGAGATCATCGATGCCCGCATCGAGCAATTCGACCGCGAGAGCAGGGCGCCGCGCAAGGTCTTCGATACCATCTCCGACTTCGCCGCGAACGCGGGCGTCGTCATGGGCGGCCGGCCTGTGAAGCCCGATGCCGTCGATTTGCGCTGGGTGGGTGCGATGCTCTACAAGAACGCCGTTCTCGAGGAGACCGGACTCGCGGCAGCGGTGTTGAACCACCCGGCGATCGGTATCGCCTGGCTTGCCAACAAGATTGCCGCTTACGATGAGGCGCTCAACGCAGGGGACATCGTCCTGGGGGGCTCCTTCACCCGGCCCACGGTCGGCTCCTGCGGCGACGTGCTGCACGCCGATTACGGACCCCTCGGCAGCATTTCCATGCGCTTCGCCTGAGGGTCCTCGAGGGGAGTCAATGAAGTTGCAAATGCCGGTCAATCAATTCAAGCAGGCGCTCTACCGGGGCAGGCCGCAAATCGGCCTGTGGCTGGGAATGGGGAGCGGCGCCTGCGCGGAGATGCTCGCAGCAACCGGCTTCGATTGCCTGGTCATCGATGCCGAGCACTCGCCGAACGATGCGCAAAGCGTGCTGGCGCAACTGCAGGCCATCGCGCCCTACCCCGTGCACCCCATCGTGCGTCCGGTGCACGGCGCGGTCGAGCTCATCAAGCAGTACCTCGATCTCGGTGCGCAAACCCTGATCGTGCCGATGATCGAGACGCCCGAGGAGGCCGCACGCGTGGTGGCGGCGACGCGCTACCCGACGCGTGGCGTGCGCGGAGTCGCGAGCGCGACGACGCGCGCGTCGCGCTGGGGTCAAATCGAGCGCTATTTCGAGCGCTGCGATGACGAGATGTGCGTGATGGTCCAGGTGGAGTCGGTCAAAGGGCTCGAGAACCTGCGCTCGATCGCGCAGGTTCCCGGGGTGGACGGGGTGTTTTTCGGACCCGCCGATCTCGCCGCCTCCATGGGCATGCTCGGCCGCGGAGCGGACCCCAAGGTTCAGGCGGCCATCGGCGAGGGCATCGCTGCCGTGAGGGAGGCGGGCAAAGCTGCCGGCACACTCACGCTCGATGTCGCGCTCGCTCGCGAGTATCTGGCGATGGGAGCGCTGTTCGTCGCGGTGGGTGTCGACATGACGCTGTTGGTCAAGGCGGCCACCGAGCTCGCACGCGAGTTCAAGCGCGAGCCCGGCGCATGAGGCGGCCAGGCAAATTGACGGGGCTCGGCGAATGATCCTCTACGGTTACCCCTTGAGCTCCGCCGCCTACCGTGTGCGCATCGCGCTCGCGCTCAAGGGCATCTCCGTGACCTCGATCACCAAGCAGTTGCGTCGCGGCGATCAGCACCAGCCGGATTTCCTCAAGATCAATCCCCAGGGGTTAGTGCCCGCGCTCGTGCTCGACGACGGTCGCGTGCTCACGCAGTCGCTCGCCATCATCGAGTATCTCGACGAGACCCATCAGGAACCGCCGCTGCTCCCCGTGCAGCCGGCGGCGCGCGCGCAGGTGCGCGCTCTGAGCCAGCTCATCGCCTGCGACGTCCATCCGCTCAACAATCTGCGGGTGTTGCAGTATCTCGAGGGCCCGCTCGGCATCGCGCAGAATGTGCGCGACATGTGGTATCGCCACTGGGTGGAGATCGGATTCGCGGCCCTCGAAGACTGGCTCGCTCGCGATCCTGCTCGCGGCCGCTTCTGTCATGGCGATTCGCCCACCATGGCGGACGTGTGTCTCGTGCCTCAGGTGTTCAATGCGCGACGCTTCTCGGTGGACCTCGCCCCCTATCCGCTCATCGTCGCGATCGACGCCGCCTGTCGCGAGTTGCCCGCCTTCGAGAGCGCGGCGCCGGAGCGGCAGACCTAGAGTGTCCTGAATCAGAAATTCGCCGGCATTCGAACGCCGCGGCGCCCCGCCCGCTGCGTTGCTCCTCCCTTGAATACGCTAAAGTATTCGCGGTCGTCGCGCCTTG
>DATHCO010000276.1:0-3035 GCA_035319505.1 Steroidobacteraceae bacterium
CGTCCGGAGTCACGTCGACGAGCACTCGCATGGTATCGCGCACCAACGAGTACGCCCACGCCCCGATCACCGCCGCGCCGATGAGCCCCATCACCGGGTCCATCCAGACCCATCCGAGGAAACGGGCGGCGAGGAGTCCCAGGATTGCGAGCACCGACACGAACGCGTCGCCGACCACGTGAACGAACGCCGAACGAAAGTTGTGGTCCCGATGCGTTGCGTGCGCACGCACCGCATCGGCGTGATCCTGCCGATGCGAATCCACGAACTCGGTCTCTTCCTCGTACCGTGCCTCGCCCGCCCCGATTCGCACGAGCACCCTGAACTCGTGCGGCTCCGGTATCTCGTCGCTCGATTCCAGATAATCCCGCACCGCCCGCATCGGGAAGAGCTGGCGCTCTCCGTCCGGCCGCAGCGTCTCGATCTCGACCGCCGGCGGGTTGCTCCTGAGCACAGTTCTCGAGAAGCGCAGGCGAAATCGAGGAGGCGCGCCGACCTCGTGGATCTCGAGTAGGGCCTCCCCGTAGGTACTCCGCAAGCGGCGATGCTCCCCGTCATCGAGCTCGCCCGGCACATCCGCCGCACCGCCGGCTGCGTGATCGGGCTCGCGTCCATGGGAGTGCCCGAGCCCATGGGAGTGCCCGTCCCCATGAGAGTGGTCGTGTTCGGGCGAGCCGCTCAACAGCCACGCGCTTGCGATATTCACGGCAAGGCCCAGCGCAGCGATCGGTATCGCCTCGGCGAAGCGAATCATCACCGGCGCAAACAGGCGCGTGACGGCCTCATAGCCGACGAGTAGCGCGATCATCGCCAGAATGATCGCGCTCGAGAAACCGGCGAGATCGCCGACCTTGCCCGTGCCGAAGCTGAAACGCCGGTCTTCGGCGTGCCGTCGCGCAAATCGATACGCGAGAGCGGCGATGAGAATCGCCGCGACGTGTGTCGACATGTGCAGCCCATCGGCCACGAGGGCGAGTGAGCCGAACAGGGTCCCGCCGCCGATTTCCAGAACCATCATCACCGAGCAGAGCGCGATGACGGCCCAGGTCTTGCGCTCATTCGCCTCGTGCCCGGCGCCTAGAAATACATGACTGTGCTCGAATTCACGCAACCGTGCGGTATCGATGTTCATGCGAATTCCTCACTTGAGATACGTGTGAACGATCTCAATGAGCTCGTCGGCGGCCGCGACTCGCGGGTCATCGGCCGAAGCTTTCGGGTCGATCATGTGCTCGCGGATATGATCCTCGATCACCTCGGCGATGAAGCCGTCGAGGGCGCCCCGGCAGGAGGTCGCCTGCTGCAGGACACCGGCGCACTCCTGGTCGGCCTCGACGGCGCGCTCCAGGGCTTCGATCTGCCCGCGCAGACGACGTAGGCGCTTCATGAGCTTTCCCTTTTCCTTGGCGACGTGGCTCATCGCACCGGACCTCTTGTCTTAAGCTATAGGGGAGTATATATTATTTGGGAGAGCGTTGAAATCCTCACATCGGATCGACTCACGAGGGCGAGCTGCCTTGGACCCAAAACCTAGATGCACATTCGCTGAGCGGCGATGCGCCGCGGCCTCGATGACGAGCCGGAACGGGGATTGGTCGATGATCTGACCTCCGCGACCGACCTCGAGCCCCGCAACGTGTTCGAGCTCGAGGAAATCAACCATGGTCGCGCTTCTGCTCTTTCACCCCTCCGGACGTCCCGTCGGCGCCGGGTCACGGCTGCGGCCCGCGGCCTGGCTGCTCATCTCCCTCTTCGCCTGCCACGCTGCCGTGGCCGACGAGACGCCGCCGCCCGCCGCCGGCACCTCCGCCGCCGACACTCCGGCAGAATTCGCCGTTCACGGTCAACTCACTTATGTCGAGCAGGAGACCCACTCATTTCGCGCACCGTACAGCGGACGGAACAGCCTGTCGCCCGACAAGGGCGCCGAGACGGTCGATATCACATTATTCGTCGGGGCGCGGCTCGGGCGCGATGCGGAATTGTGGATCACGCCCGAGGGCGACGAGGGCTTCGGCCTCGACGACACGCTCGGTGTGGCGGGATTTCCGAGCGGCGAGGCCTATAAGGTGGGCGCGAATCAGCCGTACTTTCGCCTGCCGCGCGCGTTCATCCGCGACACGCTGAGCCTCGGCGGGGCCGAGGAGACCGTGGGTGCGGCGCCCAATCAGATGGCGGCCGTGCACAGCGCCGACCGCTGGGTATTCACGCTGGGGAAGTTCGCCGTGACGGACATCTTCGACATCAACCGCTATGCGCACGATCCGCGCGTCGATTTTTTCAACTGGGCGGCGGTGGATGCCGGCTCCTTCGACTACGCGGCGGACGCCTGGGGCTATACCGTGGGCGCCGCCGCCGAATGGTACGAAGGCCCCTGGGCGATCCGTGCGGGGGTCTTCGACCTCTCGAACATTCCCAACAGCATCCACCTCGACCCGGGAGCTCACGAGTTTCAGATCGATGCGGAGGCCGAGCGCCGGTATGCCTTGTTCGGTGCGCCCGGCAAGTCGCTCATCACGTGGTTTCACAGCCGCGGGCGCATGGCGTTGCTCGATGATGCGGTGGATCTCGCCGAGAGCACCGGCGAGCCCATCGATCTCGCGGCCGTTCGGCGCTACCGAACGCGCGACGGAGTGAGCTTCAGCTCGGAGCTCGAGCTCACGTCCGATTTCGGATTGTTCGCGCGCGGCGGTAAGGCCGGCGGCAACGTCGAGACCTACGAATTCACCGACATCGATCGCACCCTCGCGCTCGGCCTGTCCCTCGCAGGGTCACGCTGGGCCCGTGCCGACGACACCTTCGGCCTGGCCGGCATGATCAACGGCATCTCCGCAACGCGCGAGCGCTATCTCAATGCGGGCGGGCTCGGGATCCTGGTGGGCGACGGCCAACTGCCGCATCCCGGTGTGGAGAAGATTCTCGAGACCTACTATTCGGTCGGGATCGCTCCCGGAGTACACGTATCACTCGATTATCAGCGCGTAACAAACCCGGGATACAACCGCGACCGCGGTCCCGTGCCGATTCTCGCCGTG
>DATHCO010000277.1:0-17802 GCA_035319505.1 Steroidobacteraceae bacterium
GGCGAATTTCTGATTCAGGACACTAGAAGGCGACCCTCACGAAGAGCTCGGGCCCCTTGGAGTTGAAGTCGAACAGGCCCGCCGAGGAGGTCTTGGTCGAGGAAATGTACTCTCTCACCTCGGTGTAACCCAGCGCGAACGAGATGTTCGGGCGAAAGCGGAACAGCGCGTCGAGCTCGTACAAACCGAGCGATCCACTCAAGTCGCTCACGTGCACGTTGAGATACTGAGCTCGCCCGTCGAGGTAAAATCGCTTGGTCGCGGCCCAGGTGGCATCAATCCCGGGCGTCGGAAAAGGTCCGGCGACATCCTCGGTCTGATTGATGTGGGTCGCGGCGGTCTGGACCTTGGCCTGGGCACCGATCTGGACCGAGGAGACTCCCAAGGTCGCGGCGAGCTCGAGCTTCTCGCCGTGCCAGAACGAGTAGCCGTAGCTTAAGGTGAGGAGCCGCATGGTCGAGTCAATCTGCGCCGGGTCGCCCGCTTGCAGCAGCGCATTTCGAAACACGATGGGCTCGGTCAGGATGGAGGTGTCGTCGCGGTCGAGCGTGAAGTAATCCAAGCGAATCCGATTGCGCTCGCCGGCGCGCACCATGACTTGAAACTTGGGCTCGATGTCCGACCTGTCCAACCCGAACATGCTTTCCCCGTCGATGACCGTACCCGGCACGCCCGTGCTCGAGTCCACTTGCAGGGTGGTCGACGAGGAGACGCGCATGATGCCGAGCGATACGCGCACGCGGTCGTCGGTCGGGCTGAAGTAGTCGCCGTCGGCGTGAGCGAGGGTCGCGAGAAGGGCGAGCCCCGTCGCTGCCAAGCGGTACTTGATCATACGGCTCTCCTCAATACCAACTGGTCCGTGGCGGCCCGCCTCGGCTTGGAGGCGAGCGAGGGGCCGATGCACTTCAACACGTGCGCCGCGGCCGCGCGCCAGCCGGTGAGTTTGCCGCCGTAAATGCTGAGCACGCGCGGATACGCATCACGATCGGCGGTAAAAATCGTCTCGCGCGAGCGGTCGAAGGCTCGTTCGGAGGCGGCCGGCAAGACCCGAAGACCCGCAAAGCGCTCGACGATGTCCTTGCGCTGCAGAGCGCGCATCGCCGGGAAGTACCGGCGCGCTACGCCGAGCAGGTATTCCTCCTCCTCCGGCAAGGGTTGCACCTGGTCCGGCTCTCCGCGAAACGGCGTCTCGGTCGTGCCCACGAGGGTCGCGCCGCGCCAGGGGATCACGAACACGGCGCGCCCGTCGGTCGGGCTCTCGACGTAATAAACGCCCCGGGTCACCGAGAGGGGCAGGACGATATGAGAGCCCTGCACGAGATCGACCTCCGGAACGGCGATCGCGGGCTCGATGGCGCGCGCGACGCGCGTGGCCCAGGGGCCCGCCGCATTCACGAGCACTCGCGCGTGGCACTCGCTGACCGAGCCGCCGGCCTCGAGCCTCACACGCACGCCTCGCTCCGCGAGCGTGGCCGACACGAAGCTCGCGGGCATCGCGAGCTGCCCGCCGAGCGCTCGGGCGGACTCGACGACCGCGCGCGTGAGCTCGGCATCATCGGTCTGCGCATCGTAATAGCGAATCACAGCTCTGAGATTGCGGGTATCGAGCCCGTCGAGCGCAGCCCACTCGCGCTTGGGGACGGTGCCGAAGCGCGTGCTCGAGTCGAAGCCGCCGAGGAGTGCATAGACCCACAGCCCCAGTTTCAGCTGCCACGGGCGTCGGCGCGTGTCGCCATAGACGGGGATGAAAAAGGGCTTGAGCTCGACCAGCTCCGGCGCGATGCGCAGGTGCACGGCGCGTTCTCTCAGACTCTCGCGCACGAGCGCGAACTGACCGGATTCGAGATAACGCAGACCGCCGTGGATCAGCTTGCTCGAGCGGCTCGAGGTGCCGCTCGCGAGCGCCCGCTTTTCGATGAGCAGGGCATCGTGACCGGCGGCCGCAGCGGCCTGCAATACGCCCGCGCCGTGGATGCCGCCACCCACCACGATCACGTCGTAGTCTTGCATCGGACCATGGGACTGAAATGAGTGCGCGACACGCGGCTAGGATGAGGGAATACACCGGAACACACAAAATATCTCATCGCTGTCGCCATTCGCGAACAGTGCTTCGAGATCAGCTGCGCTTTTCCTCGAATTCGGTCACGGCCGCTTCGGAGGTGACCTCGATGTCTCCGTCGACGATTGCGCCCCGCGCGATCGCCACTGTGCGCGCGCTGACCCTGCCGCGAATGACGGCGGTGTAGCCAATCTCCAGCTTGTCCTTCACCGAAAGCCCACCGATGATCTTGCCGGCAACGATCGCTTGCTGCGCCTGGATTTGGCCGTGCCACACGCCGTTCGCCGCCAGTATCAGGCCGCCTTCGATTTCACCGTCGCCGTTCACCTCGCCGCAGACCACGAACTGGCCGGATCCATGGACGTTGCCGACGATCAGGGACCCTTCGCTGATGCAGGTGGGGGGCGTCGTGTCGAGATCCAAGAACCGACGCTTGGGCGCAATCAGGAGGGCTTTCTTGGGTACGCTCATGAGGGTGTTTTATCCTAAGTAGCCCCGGATCTGATGTGACGAGCTTGGCGCCGCCGACTTCGGGCCTCAAATCGAAGTAAAATAGGCCGTTTCTCTTCAAGAAGGAATGCGATGCGCGCCCTTAAAGCTCTGCTCGGAGTCTCACTTGCGCTTGCGCTCTCGATCGGCATTTGCGGCTGCAGTCGACAGCAAAGCGATTGGCAGCGGGCCCGGGAAACCAATTCGGCGGAAGCGTACGAGCAATTCTTGAAGAAGTACCCGAGCGGGGAGTTCACCGCTCAGGCGCAGGCGCGCCTCAAGGACAAGTACGAGGAGCGCGATTGGCAGAAGGCGCGCGATGCCGACACCGCCGAGGCCTATGAGGCGTTCTTGAAGCAGTATCCGGACGGCAAGGATTCCGAGGAGGCGCGGGTTCGCGTGGAGAACTTCACCTTGGCTCAGACGCCCTTGACCCCCGCAGGGCCCGGCGCGCCAGCGAGCCCCCCGAGTCCAGCCGCATCGCCCGCCGCAGCGCCGTCGGCTGCCTTGTCGGCCGCAGCCTCGGCCGCGGCCCCGTCGGCTGCAACGCCCCCTGCCGCGCCCTCCACGCGGTCGCAGAAGTCCACGCCGCAGACGGCGCAGGGCGTGCACACGAATCAGCCGCACCCGAAAAGCGGGTCTTACGCCGTGCAGCTCGGCGCGTTCAAGTCGGGTACCGAGGCTGCGAATCGACGCTGGGAGCGGCTGCAGCGTCAATATCCGAAGCTCTTTGCCGGGCTATCCTCGAAGGTGGTGCCCAAGAAGACCTCGATCGGAACGCTCTACCGCCTGCAGGCGGTGGGCGTGACCGAAGCGCACGCGCGCCGCATTTGCAAGAGCCTCAAGTCCAAATCGCAACCCTGCCTGGTAGTGCCGCCGGCTCACGCCTAAGGGCGCTGCGCTGGCCCGAGGTGTCGAGGTAGCTGCCCCCACCCGCAGGCGATCTTTGCCTCGACGGTGGGTCGAACTGCGTCACACCACTGACAATTCTTGTCACTCAGGCGATCCCGTTAAAAACTTAACCCATTGAATTTCCTCAAGTGCGCGGCTGGCATGCCGATTGCTTCACTCTGAGTGTCGATTCAAGAAAGGCAGGGAGCAGGATGCGTTCCGTAGTGATGTTGATGCCGAAGGGAAGCCAGGGGGCAGCGCTCCTGGTGCGGCGCCCGGGCGGTGAGTTTGCCTTCGAAAGAATCGACGCGCGCGTGGCGCGCGCGACTCGCGCGGCTGCGAGATGGTTTCGCGACAAGGCGGGCGATGCGAATCGAAAGGATTTTGAGTTCCTCGGCATCGATGTCTTCTGAAGTCGATGGCGAGGTGTGTTGGGCGATTTGAACGAGGTAATTTGCGCGCTGATTTGACGATGCTTGATAGTTGATTGTTGATGTTTGATTGTGTTTCTCCCCTTTGGTTGTAAGCTCGGCGCCGTGATATAGCTTCCCCGCTCACGGCGCCTTTTTTTCGCCGCAAGATTGAGATCTCAGGAGCTGGTCGCCCGCCAGCGGGCGACCAGAGCGGCGAGGTACTTGCGCGCGCGAGGAGCTTCGCGTGCGCCCATCATCTTCTCGGACAGAGAGTCCACCTCGGCGCAAACGGCCTCGAGCGCGGCCGCCTTGCGCGTCCAGACCGCGAGCTCGGCGTCGACCGGCGGATCGAGCTGCAAGAGCGCCGCGAGCGTTGCGTTTACGATCGGCGGCGGCGTATGTACCTCGATCCGCCCGAGCAGAAAATCTGCTACGCCGGGCGGACTCGGCCGGATCTTCCCGAGCGAATAGGCCGCCTCCGCCCGAACCAGCACCGGCTGCCCTTCGTCGGTCGCACAGGCCATGAGCGCGGCGCTTGCGACGCTCGCGCCGGCAGCGCTCAAGCGCCCAAGCGCGATGTGAGCTCGGCGTCGAAGGTCGCGGAACTCCTCGACGTCGACGCTTCTCTTGAGCGTCGCGGACACCGTGTGCTTGAGCCGCGGGCCCATCTGCGTGCGCGCATCGGCGATCACGGTGCGCACCTCGTCGAAGCTGTCGACGAAGATGCAGATGAGGCCGTAGCGGCGCCTCAACACCAGCGCGCGCGCCTCTTCGTCCTCGCGCTGGCCGCGCTTCCAGATGTACACGTGCTCGCCGACCCCGCCACCGAAGTTGGCCTCGAAGCTCTGCAGCAGATCCTCGAAGTCGGGGTCGTTCAAGCCGAACCCGACGATGAGGGCGTTGAAGCGCGCAAGCACGTGCTGCGCGAAGGCACGGTATCCGAGCTGCCGGGCCATCACCTCGCGGTAGGAGGCGCGGTCGAGGACGATGGTCTTCGGGCGGGAAATGCAGCCGTGGGCCTTCAGCAGAAAGCGGGATTGAAAATCCTCCGCGAGCACCGCCCGCAGCTTGCGCTCGTCGGAATACAGCGCGCGATGCATCTGATGCCGCTCGCCGCGTCGCGCTCGGTACGCATTCTCGTGCCCCAGGTCATAGTTGAAAGTCATGATCCCGAGCGGCTCGAGATCCTCGATGAGATCATGCAGCGCCGATCTCGCATCGCCGGGTGCAGTGGTGAGCTCGACGACTGCATCGCGATAGTCGCCGGCACCCACGGTTTCGCGGATCAGAGTGGCCGCCTCGATCAGGTAGTCGGAGGCCCGCGGCTGCGCACCCAAGAGGAGGTCGATATCGGCAGCCGCGGGACCGAGTCGCTCGGCAAACCGGGAGCGAAGCTGCGTGAGCACCGAGTGCCAGGTCGGGAGCGGGGCGGGCTGCGCGCCTGCGCTCGCGAGCTCGACCGATACGCCGCTCCCGGTCACCACCACCAGACGGCGATAGGCGACGGCATCGCAGAGCAGGCCGAATCCGGGATTGTCGCGGTGGCTCAGCATCGCTCAACGCCTGGCGAGCGCGCCGGCTGCAACCCTCGCGTGTCGGTCATCAGCCTCTCGAACCAATACTCGCATCCGCTCTGGAAGAGGGCGGCGAAGCAGCGCCCGCCCTCCGTAATATCATTGGCGGCGCGATCGTCGGTCTCGAGAAGTCGGGGACCCGCTGTCATGAACACAGCATATCGCAACAGCGAGGTGCGCTATGTCAGCCGCAGTCGAGCGAGGTCCGCCGTCACGCTAGGCCGTGATTCCGAGCTCCGCCAGGATGAAGGCGAAGATCAGGGCGGTTTCCCGATAGCGCTCGAAGCGCCCCGACTTGCCGCCGTGGCCGGCCTGCATCTCGACGTGCAACAGCAACGGATTGTCGTCCGTCTTGTGCGAGCGCAGCTTCGCGACCCATTTGGCGGGCTCGTAGTACTGGACCTGGCTGTCCCACAAGCCAGTGGTCACGAGCATCGACGGATAGCGCTGGCGGCGCACGTTGTCGTAGGGCGAATAGGAAAGCATGTAGGCGTAGTCGCTCGCTCGATGCGGGTCGCCCCACTCGTCGTACTCGTTCGTGGTGAGCGGGATGCCCTCATCCAGCATGGTCGTGACGACGTCGACGAACGGTACCTCGGCGATGATCCCGCGGTACTCCTCGCCGCTCATGTTCGCGACCGCCGCGACGAGCAGGCCCCCCGCGCTCCCGCCCATCGCGAACACCTTCGATGCCGCGGCGTAGCCGCCCGCCACGAGTGCACGGGTCACGTCCAGAAAATCGTTGAAGGAATTCTTCTTGTGCTCGAGCCGTCCATCGTCGTACCAGGCGCGGCCCATCTCCTGGCCGCCGCGCACGTGCGCTATCGCATACACGACCCCTCGATCGAGCAAGCTCAAGCGCGCCGAGGAGAAGTACGGATCCGTGGACAGTCCGTACGCGCCGTAAGCGTATTGCAACAAGGGCGCCGTGCCGTCGCGCACGAAGCCCTTGCGGTACACCAGCGATACCGGAATGCGCTGGCCGTCGCGGGCGCTCACGAACTGGAATTCCGTCACGTAGTTGCAGGGGTCGAAGTCTCCTAGCACCGGGTCTTGTTTGAGCAGCGTCCTCTCGCCCGTCCGCATGTCGTAGTCGTACACGCGCGTCGGCGTGGTCAGCGACGCATACGTGTAGCGAATCAGGTCCGTGTTGATGCGAGGATTTGCCGCGAAGCTCATCGAATACGCCGGCTCATCGCTGGTGATGAAGAACTCCTTGCCCCCAGCACCCGCCGCGCCCGCCGCGCCCGCCGCCTCCGCCGCGCTCGCCCCTTCCGCCGCGGGCACTGGATGGATACTGATCTTGCGCAGCCCGCCGGTGCGCACACTCAAGGCAATGAAGCGCTCGAACACGTCGAAGTCATGAATGAAGGTATCGTCCCGATGCGCGACCAGCTCGCGCCAGCGCGAGCGATCGCCCGCCTCGCCGATTGCGATCTGCATCAGACGAAAATTCCTCGCGTTCCAATTCGTTCGAATGATGAATCGGTCACCGAGATGCTCGATCTGATATTCGTGATCGCGCTCGCTCGGTAGAAACACCTTGAACGCGAGGGAGGGGTCATCGGCTTGCGCATACCGCCACTCGGAGGACACGGTGCTTTCCATGTGTATGAAGATGAACCGCTCCGATTTCGATTTGGTGACGCCGGTGTAGAAGCTCTTGTCGGCTTGCGTGAACACGATGGCGTCGAGCGTGACATCCTCGCCCAGTCGATGTTTCCTCACGTGCGTTGCGAGCAGCGTCTCGGGATCCTTCTCGACATAGAGCACGGTCCGGTTGTCGTTCGCCCAGGCGATGTCGGATTCGACATTCCCGATCGCCTCGCCGAGCACCTCGCCGGTCGTGAGATTCTTGAAGCGCAGGCTGTACTGGCGCCGGCCGACGGTGTCCTCCGAGAAGGCGAGCCACGAGGAGTCGGGAGAGATCTCGAGGTCCCCGATTTGATAGTATGCGCACCCCGCGGCGCGCTCGTTCGCGTCCAGGATCAGCTCCTCGGGCGCGCTCTTTGACTCCTTGCGGCGCGCAAAGACCGGATGCTCCTTGCCGGTCTCGAAGCGCGAGTAATACCAGTAGCCATTCTTGAAGTAGGGGACGCTCTCATCGTCTTGCTTCAAGCGAGCGACCATCTCGCGATAGAGCGTCTCCTTGAGCGGCATGACCGAGGCCATTTGCCGCTCGGTGTAGGCGTTCTCGGCCTCGAGGTAGGCGAGGACTTGGCTGTCCTCCCGGAGGTCGTCGCGCAGCCAATAGTAGGGGTCGATGCGCTCGCCATGCGGCGATGCGATCGAATGGGGGCGGATGGGGGCGCGGGGAGCTGCGGCGCCGTCTGGGCCTAGCACCCGGACGGGAGGGTCAGCCGGCCGGGCGCCGTCGGCCGCGGTCACGGTCTTGTCCTCGGAAAGAGCGGGAGTATAGTCATTAAAAGCCATTGACCTCGGTCTTGAAAGGGAGGGGGTAGTATGCAGACCGTAAATCAGCTGCTGCGTGCCAAAGGCAACCAGATTTTTTCGGTCGCGCCGACGGATTCGGTGTATCAGGCGATCGAGATCATGGCCACCCGCCACGTGGGGGCGCTGCTCGTCATGAATCAGGGTACGTTGCTCGGGATCATTTCGGAGCGTGATTATGCCCGCAAGGTCATCCTTATGAACCGCTCCTCTCGGGATACCCCCGTGAGCGAGATCATGACCTCCCCGGCCGTCACGGTCTCCCCGACCGACACCGTGCACCATTGCATGGAGCTCATGACCGAACACCGGTTCCGGCATTTGCCGGTCCTGGAGGCGGGTCGGGTCGTGGGTATCCTGTCGATCGGGGACATCGTGAAGGCGATGATGGAGGAGCAAAGCGCCCACATCGAGCAGCTCGAGCGCTATATTGCAGGTTGACGAGACTCCCCACGCCGGTATCATGGGATGATTACACCGGCGCGCGGATGAGTGCGCCTGCCCCTATTCGACGCACCTCTGTTTGAGGCGCCCCGTTTAGTTAGTTGGTTTTGCAAGAGATCTCTGCGGTAAGAGAGTCGCAGGGATGCGGCGTTGTACGGGCGATCGCTATGAAATTGACGGGAAATGACCCTTCGGCCTCGATGGTGGCTCCGAGTGCGCCGGAGTCATCGAGGATCGCGGACCCGCGGGCGACCGAGTGGGGTCTTTACCGACCCGCGTACGAGAGAGATTCCTGCGGCTTCGGGCTGATCGCGAGCCTGGACGATGAGCCGAGCCACTGGGTCGTGCAGACGGCCATCAGCTCGTTGAACCGCCTGACGCACCGCGGCGCGATTGCCACCGACGGTAAGACCGGGGATGGCTGCGGTCTTTTGATCAAATCGCCCAAGGGGTTTTTGCGGGCCGTGGCGGCCGAGGCGCGCGTGAAGCTCGCGGCACAGTTCGCCGCAGGCCTCGTGTTCTTGGACCGAGAGCCCGAGAAGGCCGAGGCGGCACGCCGGGTTCTGCGCGAGGAAATCGAGCGCGAGAGGCTAGCCGTCGCGGGATTTCGGATCATGCACGTCGAGCCCTCGGCGTGCGGGGCGGAAGCGCTCAAGAGCCTGCCGCGCATCGAGCAAGTGTTCGTCAACTCGACCCCGGACCTCGATGAGGCCACCTTCAACCGGCGACTCTTCATGGCGCGCCGCCGGACGGAGAAGATCCTCGCCCGAAGCGACCCTGTGTTCTACGTCCCATCGCTCTCCGCGAGCACCTTCGTTTACAAGGGCATGGTGATGCCCCAGTACCTCGCCGAGTTCTATCCGGACTTGAAGGATGCGCGCATGGAAGCCTCGGTGGCCGTGTTCCATCAGCGCTTCTCGACGAACACGCTGCCGCAGTGGAGGCTCGCGCACCCCTACCGGTATCTCGCGCACAACGGGGAAATCAACACCATCCAGGGCAATCGCTCGTGGGCGGTGGCGCGCGGCCCCCTGTTTCGCTCCCCGCTCCTTGCCGATCTCGGCGACATCCTGCCCGTGGTCTCGCTCTCGGGCTCGGACTCGCAGTCGCTCGACAACATGTTGGAGCTTCTGCTCATGGGCGGACTCGATCCCATGCATGCGATGCGCATTCTGATCCCGCCCGCCTGGCAATCGGTCGACATGATCGATCCGGATCTCAAGGCCTTCTATGAGTACTACGCGACGCACATGGAGCCCTGGGACGGCCCCGCGGGCATCGTGCTCACCGATGGGCGCTACGCGTGCTGTGCGCTCGACCGCAATGGCCTGCGTCCCGCGCGCTGGGTGATCACCAAGAACCGGCACATCACGATCGCCTCCGAGGCGGGCGTGTGGGATTACCGGCCGGAGAACATCGTGCGCAAGGGCAAGCTCGGCCCCGGCGAGATCCTGGCGTTGGACCTGCAGACCTCGGAGCTCATGGACACGAAGCAAGTCGACGACCTTCTGAAAAGCCGCTATCCCTACAAGGCGTGGCTCAAGAAGGGCGTGCGGTACCTGCAAACCGATCTCATCGACCCGCGCCTCGCGGCCGAGCCCTTCGATCGCGACACGCTCGCGATGTTCCAGAAAATGTTCAACGTATCCGCTGAAGAGCGCGATGAGATCATCCGCGTGCTTGCCGAGGACGAGAGCGAGGCGGTGGGCTCGATGGGCGACGACACCCCGATGCCGGTGCTCTCGACCCGGGTGCGCTCGCTCTATGACTACTTCCGCCAGCAATTCGCGCAGGTCACCAATCCACCCATCGACAGCTTGCGCGAGAGCATCGTAATGTCGCTGCAAACGCAGATCGGCCCGGAGTGCAACATCTTCGTGCCGGCCGCGGCGCACGCCGAGCAGATCGTGCTCTCCTCGCCCATCCTCTCCCAGCGCAAGCTCCGCCAGATCATGGCGCTGGCGGACGAAGGCGTGCCGCACGCATTCATCGATCTGCAATTCGACGAGCGGCTCGATCTGAAAAGCGCGATCCTCACCGTGTGCGATCAGGCGGAGGCCGCAGTGCGGGGAGGCAAGCTCGTACTGCTCCTGTCCGATCGCTATCCGGTGAAGGGTAAGATACCGATTCACGCCCTCCTCGCGACCGGCGCGGTGCATCACCGCCTGGTGCGTACGGGCCTGCGCTGCAAATGCAACATCCTGGTCGAGACCGGCACGGCACGCGATGCCCACCACTTCGCATGCCTGATCGGCTACGGTGCGACGGCGGTGTATCCCTACCTCGCCTACCAGACCCTGTTCGATCTCATGCGCAAAGGCGCCCTCACCACGGATGCCGATACGCGCCAGGAGATCGGCCGCAGCTACCGTCGCGGAATCCGCAAGGGCCTCTTCAAGATCATGTCCAAGATGGGGATCTCGACCATCGCGAGTTATCGCAGCGCCCAGCTGTTCGAGATCGTGGGCCTCGGGCCGGACGTCGTGTCGCTCTGTTTCGAGGGCTCGGAGAGCCGTATCGGGGGCGCGGATTTCGAGGATCTCAAGGACGATGCGGAGTATCTCGCCCGGCGCGCGTGGGACCGGTGCGAGGGCGTGAGCCAGGGCGGCCTCCTCAAATACATGCACGACGGCGAGTACCACATGTACAACCCGGACGTCGTCGCGATGCTGCAGTCGGCCGTGATGAGCGGTGACTACGCACGGTACAAGGAGTTCGCCGCCCTGGTGAACGAGCGGCCGGTCGCCTGTATCCGCGACTTGTTCAAGCTCGCGACGGGCCGCGCACCCATCCCGATCGAGCAGGTCGAGCCGGTGAGGCACATCGTCGCACGCTTCGACGGCGCCGGCATGTCCCTGGGGGCGCTGTCGCCCGAGGCACACGAGGCGCTCGCGATCGCCATGAACCGCCTGGGCGCGCGCTCGAACTCCGGTGAGGGGGGCGAGGACCCGGTGCGCTACGGCACGGAGAAGAACTCGAAGATCAAGCAGGTCGCTTCGGGTCGCTTCGGCGTGACGCCCGAATATCTGATGAACGCCGAGGTGCTGCAAATCAAGATCGCACAGGGCGCGAAGCCCGGCGAAGGCGGCCAGCTCCCGGGCCACAAGGTGAACGAGATGATAGCTCGGCTGCGCTTTGCGCGTCCCGGCGTCGGCCTGATCTCCCCGCCCCCGCACCACGACATCTATTCGATCGAGGATCTCGCGCAGTTGATCTTCGACTTAAAGCAGATCAATCCGTCCGCTTTGGTATCGGTGAAATTGGTCGCCGAGCCCGGCGTCGGCACGGTCGCGGCCGGGGTGGCGAAGGCCTATGCCGATCTCATCACCATCTCGGGCTATGACGGAGGCACGGGAGCGAGTCCGCTGTCCTCGATCAAGTATGCGGGCGCCCCCTGGGAGCTCGGTCTCGCCGAGACGCATCAGACGCTGCGTGCCAACGAGCTGCGCCATCGAGTGCGGCTGCAGACCGACGGAGGCCTGAAAACCGGCCTCGACGTCATCAAGGCGGCGATCATCGGCGCGGAGAGCTTCGGTTTCGGCACCGCTCCGATGGTGGCGCTCGGCTGCAAGTACCTGCGCATCTGCCACCTCAACAACTGCGTGACCGGCGTCGCCACGCAGCACAACGTGCTACGCAGCAAGTACTTCATCGGCCTGCCGGAGATGGTGATGAATTATTTCCGGTTCGTGGCCGAGGAGTGCCGCGAGATCATGGCTGCCTCGGGGGTGCGACGGCTCGAGGAGCTCTTCGGGAGGACCGAGTATCTCGAGATTCTGCCGGGCGAGACCTCGAAGCAGCGCAAGCTCGACTTGGGTCCGGTGCTCGCCAATTCTGCGCTCGCCTCGCAGCGCCCGCAGCACTGCACGGATGCGCGCAACGAGCCCTCCGACAAGGGCCTGCTCAACGAGGAGATGCTGCGCGACATGAGCGAGGCGATTCGCTTGAAATCCGGCGGCGAGTTCGCCTACACCGTGAAGAATTTTCACCGCTCGATCGGCGCGCGCGTGTCCGGCGAGATTGCGAAGCGCTGGGGGAACAACGGCATGCGCGACTCCCCGCTCATCGTCTCGCTTTCGGGCTCCGCGGGCCAGAGCTTCGGCGTGTGGAATGCGGGCGGCCTGCATCTTCACCTCACGGGCGAGGCGAACGACTACGTCGGCAAGGGCATGGCGGGCGGCAAGATCGTGTTGAAACCCCCGCCGGGGGCAACCTTCGCGGCGCGCGAGACGGTGATCATGGGCAATACCTGCCTCTACGGGGCGACGGGCGGGGAGCTCTACGCCGCGGGCACGGCGGGCGAGCGCTTCGCGGTGCGTAACTCCGGCGCCATCGCCGTGGTCGAGGGGACGGGCGATCACTGCTGCGAATACATGACGGGAGGAGTGGTATGCGTGCTCGGGCGCACGGGCGTCAATTTTGGCGCCGGGTTCACCGGCGGGTTCGCCTATGTGCTCGACATGGAGCGGGATTTCGTCGATCGCTACAACCATGACTTGATCGACATTCACCGCGTCTCCCCGGAGGGCATGGGCACTCACGTGCAGCATTTGCGCGGACTCATCGAGCAGCACGTCGAGGCCACGGGGAGCGTGTGGGGAGAGCGGTTGCTCAACGATTTTCGCAGCTTCATCGGCCGCTTCTGGGTGGTGAAACCGAAGGCCGCGGCGATCGCCTCGCTCCTCACGAATTTGCGGCGCGCGGCCTGAAGGCGGCCGCAACGCGACTCTCGACATGGCCGACCGAAACCTCCAGTTTCTCGAGATCCCGCGCCACGAGCCTGAGAAGCTCGCGGTCGAGGCTCGGGTCGCACACTTTCGTGAGATCTACGCCGATTACAGCGGGGAGGCCGCCTCGCAGCAGGCGGGACGATGCCTCGCCTGCGGGAATCCGTTCTGCGAATGGCGCTGCCCGGTCCATAACTACATTCCGAACTGGCTCGCGCTCGTGCAAGCCGGCAAGCTCTTCGAGGCGGCCGAACTCTCCCATCAGACCAATTCGCTGCCCGAAGTCTGCGGGCGCATCTGTCCGCAAGACCGCCTGTGCGAGGGCGCCTGCACGCTGAACGACGGCTTGGGCGCGGTGAGCATCGGGGCCATCGAGAAATACATCACGGACACGGCGCTCCAGCAGGGCTGGAAGCCCGACCTCACGCGCGTCGAGCGCACGGGGAAGCGCGTCGCCATTGTCGGCGCGGGACCCGCCGGGCTCGGCTGCGCGGACGTGCTCGTGCGCAACGGCGTGGCGCCCGTCGTGTTCGACCGCTACTCGAAGATCGGCGGGCTCCTCACCTTCGGAATTCCCCCCTTCAAGCTCGAGAAAGCGGTGGTGGAGAAGCGGCGCGAGATCATGGAGGAGATGGGGGTCGAGTTTCGCTTGAATTGCGAGGTCGGCCGCGACGTTGCCTTCGAGACGCTCCTCGAGGAGTTCGATGCGGCATTTCTCGGCATGGGCACCTACGCGTACGTGAAAGGCGGCTTCGCGGGCGAGGATCTCCCCGGGGTCTACGAGGCGCTGCCGTATCTCATCTCCAACATCCATCGCGAGCTCGGCCTTCCCGAAGCGCCTGGCGGGTTCATCGACATGCGCGACAAGCAAGTCGTCGTGCTCGGGGGTGGAGACACGGGCATGGACTGCAATCGCACCGCCGTGAGGCAGGGCGCGGCGAGCGTCACCTGCACTTACCGGCGTGACGAGGACAACATGCCGGGGTCGCGGCGCGACTACAAGAACAGCATCGAGGAGGGGGTGACGTTTCTCTTCAATCGCCAGCCCATCGAGATCGTCGGCACCGATCGAGTGGAGGGCGTGAAGCTGGTCGAGACGCGCTTGGGTCCGCCCGATGAGCGAGGGCGGCGCATCCCCGAGGTCGTGCCTGACACGGAGGAGACTATCGTGGCGGACGCAGTGATCGTCGCGTTCGGTTTTCTACCGAGCCCGCCGGATTGGTTCCATCGGCTCAAGATCGGCCTGCACCCCAATGGGCGCGTGCGGGTCGCGGGCGGCTTGAACGGGCGGGCGCGCGGCGCAGAGGCCTCGCCGGGCCGGCGGCTCGGATCGAGCAGCCATCGATTCCAGACCACGAATCCCAAAGTATTCGCCGGCGGGGATATGGTTCGCGGCTCCGATCTCGTGGTGACCGCGGTGTTCGAGGGGCGCGAGGCGGCACAGGGGATTCTCGAGTTCCTGCGGGTGCGCTAACGCCGACTCAATAGCGGCGGAGCCATCTGAATGCAGTAAGCGATCGCCTGCCGTTCATGACATCCGGCGCGACCGATGGAAAGAGACAGCGCGCGACGCCGAGCGCGCAGAGCGCGCCCGAGAATTGCGCCGCAATGAATCCCGGCGCGCCGGCGGGGCGATCCCGCAAGGCGCCGTGTCGGGCAGCAAGCCGAGCAGGAGCTGCCTCGCCTCCTCGAGGCGGCCCCCACGCCACTGGCGAGCGCTTCGCTCAATGGGTCGCTATCCACTCAAAATCGAGGTCCGAAAATGGCGAGTATTGGCAGGCCGGCTGGGGTATGGTCGCGCCATGGTACTCGATCCCGATGCGTGCTTCCGGGCGGTTCGCGCCCGCGACCGCCGCTTCGACGGCCGTTTTTTCACGGCAGTCGCCTCGACCGGCATCTATTGCCGGCCCATCTGTCCGGTGCGCCCGCCGAAGCGCGAGAACATGCGATTTTTCTCGAGCGCAGCGGCGGCCGAGGGCGCAGGCTTTCGGCCCTGCTTGCGCTGCCGCCCCGAGCGCGCGCCCGGGCTCGCGCCCATCGATGCCACGAGCCGCCTGGTCCGCGCCGCGATCTCGGGTCTCGAGGAGTATGCAGTCTCGAATGCCCGAATTGCCGATGTCGCGGCCGCCTTAGGGGTGAGCGATCGGCACCTGCGCCGGGTCACCGAGGCCGAGCTCGGGGTCTCGCCCGTCGAGCTCGCACAGACGCAAAGGCTCCTCCTCGCCAAGCGCCTCTTGAGCGAGACCTCGCTCAAGCTGACCGACATCGCATTCGCGTCGGGCTTCGGCAGCGTGCGGCGCTTCAACGCGCTCTTCAAATCGCGCTACGGCTTGAATCCGCGGAGCCTGCGTCGCAGCATCGGCTCGGGCCGCGGATTGACCTGTCAGCTCGAGTTCCGTCCGCCGCTCGCCTTCAAAGAGTTGCTCGCCTATCTACGGCTGCGTGCGATCCCGGGCGTCGAGTCGGTCGACGGCACACACTACCGGCGCACGGTCGCGATCGGCGAGACCCAGGGGTGGATTCAAGTCGGCCTTGCGAAGAGCGCGCTGGCGCTCGAGGTCGAGATGTCGCCCAGTCTCTCACCGGTCGTCGGGGCCGTGATCGTGCGAGTGAAGCACCTCTTCGATCTCGGCGCGGCGCCCGATGCGGTGAGCGATCTGCTCGGGCAGGATCCTGCGCTGGCCGATGCGGTACGGCGCACCCCCGGGTTGCGCGTGCCCGGAGCGTTCGACGGCTTCGAGCTCGCCGTGCGCGCAGTGCTCGGCCAGCAAGTGTCGGTGAAGGCCGCGACCACGATGGCGGGACGTTGGGCCGAGCGGTTCGGCGATCCCATCGCAACGCCGTTCCCCGAGCTACATCGACTCACTCCGAGCGCGGCGCACGTGCTCGATGTGACCGCCGACGAGATCGGCGCGCTCGGCATCGTGGGGAGTCGCGCCCGGTGCCTGGCTGCGCTTGCGCGAGCGGTCGCGGATCGCCGTGTGGTCTTGAGCTACGCCGCGAACGTCGAGGAGCAGATCGGAAATCTCCTCGAGCTGCCCGGCATCGGACCCTGGACGGCCCAATACATCGCCATGCGGGCGCTGCATTGGCCCGATGCCTTCCCCGATGGCGATCTGATGCTGCGCAAGGCCGCCCGCTCGAGCCTCAAAGAGCTCAACGCGCGCGCCCAGCGCTGGAGGCCGTGGCGCGCTTACGCCGCTCATTATTTATGGCAATCCTTGGGAGTGCATCGATGAAGTACTTTGCCTGCATCGGCAGCCCCATCGGGCGCCTGCGCCTCGCCTCCGACGGTGAGTCGTTGACGGGCATCTGGATGGAGGTGCCGGGTCGCCAGGCCGCGGCGCACTTGGGTCGGCTTGCGGATGCCTGGAGCGAAGTCGACGGCACCGCGAGCAGCGTCGACGGTGCCCAGGGCAGCGTCGCGGGCTGCGTCGCTTCCTTAGCCGAGGCTGCCCGTCAGCTCAGGGAGTATTTCGAGGGGTCGCGCCGCGAATTCGACCTGCCGCTCTCTTTTCGGGGAACGGAATTCCAGGAGCGCGTGTGGCGGAGCCTCATGTCAATTCCTTACGGCGAAACGTGGAGCTATCGAGAGCTGGCCGGGCGCATCGGTAATCCGAGCGCATCGCGCGCCGTGGGGCTTGCGAACGGGCGTAATCCGATCCCGATCGTGGTGCCTTGTCATCGCGTGATCGGCGCCGACGGCTCGCTGACCGGCTACGGCGGAGGCCTCCAGCGCAAGCAATGGCTGCTCGCGCACGAGGCTCGCCAGCGAAGCTTGCTAGTAACGCCAGGTCATCCTCATGGATCCGCCCGCTTAGATCCGCTTAGATAGCCGTTAGTTGAGCCAAGGATTGGCCGTCTCTATTGCGCAATCCTCGCTGCGAACGGGCCTTGCTTGAAGCTAGATCAGCGGCAGCGTCACGGTGAAGAGGACGCCGCCGCCGTCCGCTCGATTGGCCGCCTGCACCTTGCCATCGTGAAACTCCGCAATGAGCCGCACGATGTAAAGTCCTAAGCCGAAATGCGGCTTCTCGTCGCGGCCTCGCCGGTGCTCGAACAGCGATTCGAACAACCGCTCGAGCATCGCGTCGGGAATGGGAGGGCCGTCGTTCTCGATGCTGAGCTCGTAATGGCCCTCGTGGTGGCCGCCCGCGCGCCCGAGTCGCACTCGCACCGTGCCGGACGGCGGACAGAAGTCGACGGCGTTCTCGACCAGCTTGTCGAGCATCTGCACGATGAGGTCCGGCGCGCCGCGCATGAGGCACTCATCGGGCGGCGTGTCGAGCTCGAAGCGAGCGCCGGCGAAGGCATCGCGGTAGCCGGCGACGGCGGAGGTGAGGAGCTCCTTGAGATCAAATCTCACTCGCTCGGCTTGCTTGATGCTCTCCTCGACGCGCGCCGCGGCGCCGAGAGCACTCAGAATGGATTGCAGGCGCGCGACGCCCTCACGGGCCCGAGTGAGATAGCCCCGTTGATCGGCGCGTACGCCCTCGCACTCCAGGTTGTCGAGCGATGAGCGCACGATCGTGAGCGGGGTGCGGAGCTCGTGCGCGAGCTTCCCACCCAGGGTGCGCAAATACTGCGTGTGCTCGTTCAAGCGTCCGAGGAGGCGCTCGAAGCCGCGCGCGAGCGCGCCGATCTCGTCGTGGCGCGCCGACTCGGGCATGTCGAGCCGGATGCTCCCATCCCTGCCCAGGGCGCCGTCCGCAGCGGCGCGCAAACGGCCGATGCGCAGGCTGATCACGGCG
>DATHCO010000278.1:0-4001 GCA_035319505.1 Steroidobacteraceae bacterium
TGGAAGGGAATTTTCCGGGCCGCCGTGAATCCGTCCCTGGAGGCTGCGGGAAAAACATCCTGTTTTTCACGCCCCGGAAAATTCCCTTCCAAAGCCAGCGCCTCGTGATATGTATCGTTCTTCATGAATAATTCGCGCTAAGGATCTCAGCAATGCCCCATTACCGGGCCGCGGCGCAAGCGGCGGCAGCGACGCCGGATCGAGTCGGAGTCTTGTTGGTCAATCTCGGCACGCCCGATGCGCCGACGTACTTCGCCGTGCAGCGGTACCTGCGCGAGTTCCTCTCGGATCGCCGGGTCATCGAGACCTCGCCCCTGATCTGGCTGCCGATCCTGTACGGGGTGGTGTTGCCGCTGCGGCCGATGCGCAGCGCACGCAATTACCGCAAGATCTGGATGGCCGAGGGGTCCCCGCTCAGCGTCTACTCGAATCGCCTCTCGAGCAAGATCGCCGAGCGGCTGCGCGCGACCTCCGGGGATCGGTTGCAGGTCGCCCTCGGCATGACCTATGGCCATCCGAGCATCGAGGGCGCGATCGAGGCGCTCGCGCAGCACGCCGTTCGACGACTCCTGGTGTTGCCCTTGTATCCACAGTACTGCTCATCGACCACGGGATCGGCGTTCGATCGGACGGCGCGCGCCCTCGCACGCTGGCGCTGGCTTCCCGAGACCCGTTTCGTGAACGAGTACTATGCCAGAGCGGACTACATCGGGGCGCTGGCGGCGCGCATCGAGGAGCACTGGGCGGCGCTCGGCGAGCGCTCGCACCTGGTGCTGTCCTATCACGGGATACCGGCCCGGTATGTGAGGGACGGGGATCCGTATCGGGAGCAGGCGGAGGCAACCACGCGCCTCGTGGTGTCGCGCTTGGGACTGGCGGGGGATGCATGGTCGCATTGCTACCAATCGCGCTTCGGGCGAGTGGCCTGGCTCGAGCCCTTGACGGCGGACACGTTGAGGGAGCTCGCGAAGCGCGGCGTACGCAAGTTGACCGTCGTCTCGCCGTCGTTCGCGGTCGATTGCCTGGAGACGCTGCAGGAGATAGGCATCGAGTACCGCGATGAGTTCCGCGCGCTGGGCGGGGAGCGATTGACGCTTGTGCCGGCGCTCAACGACGATGACCGGCACGCCGATGCGCTGAGCTCGCTCATTCGCCGTCATCTGGAGGGCTGGATTTGACCGGCGGAGTGTTGGCGCAACGCGCAGGCTCGCGCGCGCAAGCGCGCGCGGGCGCGCAGGCAACGTGGACAGCGCGGGCGCGGGGCAGCGCGTGCACCTAAACCTATGTTATTTATAGATAGATTATATATCTACTTGATAAATATATAGATATCCTGATTGTCACGGACTTCGAGCAGATGGCGATTGCTGCGCTACTGGCGTTTTGCACCTGGGTTTACCTCTTCCTCGCGCACGGCCGATTCTGGGCCGGCGGACCGGTGCTCGTGCCCCAGGTACCTGCCGTGGCGCCGGAGGTCGATATCGTGGTGCCCGCGCGCGACGAGGCCGAGACCATCGCTCCCGTGATCGCCTCGCTTCTCGCGCAACGCTACCCGGGAAAGTTCAATCTCGTTCTGGTCGATGACAACTCGACCGACGGGACCGCGAGCCGCGCGGGCAGTGCGCCGAATCTCAAAGTCATCCGCGGCTCGCAGAAGCCGGCGGGCTGGTCGGGGAAGCTGTGGGCGCTCAGCCAGGGGGTGGCGGCGGGTCGAGCTCCCTTGGTGCTCTTCACCGATGCCGATATCGTCCACGACCCTCGGCATCTGGCGACGCTCGTCGCCCGGCTCCTCGATGCAGGCGCCGACCTGGTAAGCGAGATGGTGCGGCTTCGTTGCTCGAGCCTCGCGGAGCGCGCGCTGGTTCCCGCCTTCGTGTATTTCTTCCAGATGCTCTACCCCTTCGCGAGGGTGAACGATCCCCGCTCGCGCACGGCGGCCGCTGCCGGCGGAACCGTGCTGATTCGCCGCGAGACGCTCGAGCGAGTCGGCGGCATCGAGGCGATCCGCGGCGCGCTCATCGACGATGTCACGCTCGCAAGAGCCGTGAAGGGGCGTGCGGGGGGAAGGGTGTATCTCGGCCATTCCGGGCTCGCGGCCTCGATCCGCCGCTATCCACACTTCTCGGACATCTGGCGGATGATCTCCCGCACGGCGTTCACCCAATTGAATCATTCCGCATCGCTGCTCCTGCTCACGATTCTTGCCTTGACCCTGGTCTGGCTGATCCCCGTATGTGCGATGCTGGTCGGCCCGGGCGATGCGCGGGCCGTGGGGCTCGCCGCCTTCGCGATCGCCTCGGTGAGCTATCAGCCGACATTGAGGCGCTACGGACTACGCCCCTGGTGGGCGCTCGCGTTACCGCTGATCGCACTCTTCTACATGGCCGCGACGGTGGGATCGGCAGTCGACCATTGGCGCGGCGCGGGCGCGCGCTGGAAGGATCGCGCGTACGGGAGCGGCTGATCTCCTGCGGTTGATTGCGGAAAAGGCCGGCGCGCCTGCGCTACCTACTCCCTCCAAGCGCGATCGAGGATGGTGGCGGTGTCGATCGCCGCCTCACCGGCGCCGAACACTGCGCCCCAGCCCGCCGAGGGGTCGAGGCGAGTGGCGCAAAATCCTTCCGCCACGGCGCGCGCCGAGGGGAGCGCGCGCGCCGCGGCGTCCGATAAGAGCACGCTCGCCTGCATGAGCGTCACGAAGGACTGCGCAAAGCGCCGTGCCGAACCCTCGGTCAAGGCGCTGGGGGCGAGCGAGGCAGCGAACCGCTCGAATGCCGCATCGAAATTCCGATCGAGTGCGCGTGCCGGCGAAAGCTCTCGCAGCACGATCTCGCAGGTGCTCGGGGACTTGGCGAAGGCCCGCAGCACATCGAGGCACATGATATTGCCCGACCCCTCCCAGATCGAATTCACCGGCATCTCGCGCACGATGCGCGCCAGCGGCAGCTCCTCGGTGTAGCCGTTGCCGCCGAGCACTTCCATGGCCTCGACCGAGAGCTCGCAGCCGCGCTTGCAGACCCAGAATTTGGCTGCCGAGGTGAGCGCACGCCGCAGCGTGACCTCGCTCGCCGCCTCGCTATCGAAGGCTCTCGCGAGGCGCATCGACAAGGCGGTCGCGGCCTCGGATTCGAGCGCGAGGTCGGCGAGCACGGCGCGCATGAGGGGTTGCTCGATTAGCGGCGCTCCGAAGGCCTTGCGGTGGCGCGCGTGGTGCAGCGCCTGGACGACGGCCTGGCGCATCATGCCGGAGGTGCCGATGAGGCAGTCGAGCCGCGTGTAGGTGCCCATCTCGAGAATCGTGGGCACACCGCGTCCTTCCTCGCCGAGAAGCTGCGCCCACGCTTCGGCAAATTCGACCTCGGAGGAGGCGTTCGACCGATTGCCGAGCTTGTCCTTCAAACGCTGAACGAGGATGGCGTTGCGCGCTCCGTCGGGCAAGCGCCGCGGCATGAAGAAACACGAGAGACCGCCGTCCGCCTGGGCGAGCACCAGGTGCGCATCGCACTGCGGGGCCGAAAAGAACCACTTGTGTCCGCTGATCCGATACGAGCCGTCAGCCGTGCGCTCGGCGCGGGTGGTATTCGCCCGCACGTCCGAGCCCCCCTGCTTTTCGGTCATTCCCATGCCGACGAGTCCGCCGAGTTTCTGCTCGATCGGAACGTCGCGCGGGTCATAGGCTCGTGAGAGGAGCCGGGGCACCCAGCTCCTCGCGAGAGCCGGATCACGGCGCAGGGTAGGGATCGCACCGTAGGTCATCGTGGTCGGGCAGAGCGTCCCGCACTCCACCTGCGCCTGCATCAGGTAGCCCGCGGCTCGTGCCACGTGCGCGCCGCCGCCGCTCTCGTGCGCCCAGGGAGAGCTGTGGTAGCCGCGCGCAACGATCCCCTGCATCAAGGCATGCCAGGAGGGATGGAACTCGATCGCATCGATGCGCTCGCCTTGCGTGCTGTAGCTCTGTAGCAGCGGCGGATAGCGATTCGCCAGACGTCCATGCTCGAGGC
>DATHCO010000279.1:0-3268 GCA_035319505.1 Steroidobacteraceae bacterium
TAGAGCGCCGCGGCGATGGCGAGCGCCGCGCTCAAGCCCGATTCGTAGTCGGGGAGAAAGCGGCCGGCTCCGGTCAGCGGCGGCTTGGCCGGATCTGCGTGGCAGGGGGAATGGTATCCCCAGCTCGAGTGGAACACGTTGAGGCTACGAGCGATCTGCCGCGTCGAGGGGGCATCGTAGCCAAACGGCGTGATCGAGCAGACGATCAAGGCGGGGTGCCGAGACCCGAGGTTCTCAGGACCGAGCTCGAGACCTTCAAGGTAGCCCCTGGGGTGATCATCGATGATGACATCGGCACTCCCCAGGAGCTTGCGCAACGCCTGCTGCCCCGCAGGACTCGCCAGATCGAGACTCACGGAATGCTTGTTGGTGTTGAGATACGCAAAAAGGCCGCTCCGCTCCGGGAATTCGCAGCCTGCGGCGAACGGCCCTTGCGCGCGGGTCGCGGCGCCGGTGCCGGGCGGCTCCACCTTGATGATGCGCGCCGCGAAATCCGCGAGCAGCTTCCCGCAGTACTCGGCCGCGACGCCGCTCGATAATTCAAGGATACGAAGTTTGCTCAGCGCGGACACTGAAGTCCCCTCGGGGCGCAGCCAGTACGCCACTATGGCTGATCGGGGACTCATCCGGCGAGCACTCGCAGCTCCCGCTTCCGCGCCATGCACGTCGGATTGCAAGCTCAGACAAGAGGCGCCGCGAGAAAGCGAACCCGTGGGCCGACCAGTCCTGCGTGGCAGCCGGCGAGGCTTTAAACTCGATGCGGGCGCGAGAGGAGCGCCAGTCAGCCGGAGGGCTACCGTGGGCCAGGAACTGTCGGGAAAAGTCGCCATCGTCACCGGAGGGGCGAGCGGCCTGGGCCGCGCGACGGTCGAGCTCTTCGTCGCGGAAGGCGCCAGGGTGGTGATCGCCGATGTCGATGCGACGCGCGGGGAGGAGCTCGCCTCGAAGCTCGGCGGGGCGGCGCTCTTCAAGCGCACCGATGTGTCGAGCGCCGAGCAGGTGCAGGCCATGATCGACTTCGCGGTGGCCCGCTTCGGTGGGCTTCACGTCCTGTTCAACAATGCCGGCATCTCGGGCGCGCGGCAGGAGCGCTTCCTCGACGATGACCTCTGCGATTTTCAGCACGTCATGGGGGTGAATCTGCTCGGTGTGATGCTCGGGACTCAGCGCGCCGCCCGTCACATGATGCAAAGCGGCGGCGGCTCGATCATCAATACCTCCTCGATCGCGGGCATCAAGGCGGGTTTCGGCGTGCTCACCTATCGCGGATCGAAAGCGGGTGTCATTCACTTCAGCCAATGCGCGGCCATCGACCTCGCGGAGTACGGCATTCGCGTGAACTCCATTGCGCCGGGTCACATCCGTACGGAGATGACGACCTACGCCGCCCCCGGAATGACCCCCGAGGTGATCGAGCGCATCAAAAGGGCGCTCGGTCCGGTCACGGATGCGAGCCGGCCGTTGAAGCGCCAGGGTCAGCCGCAGGACGTCGCGCAGGCCGCGCTCTACTTGGCGAGCGACCGATCCGCCCAGGTGACCGGCGTCGTCTTGCCGGTCGACGGTGGGGTCAGCGCCGGCGATCCGGTCAATCACTTGAGAGAGCTCATGGAAGCTCGCGCCCGAGCGATCGCCGGCTCCTCGTGATATGTATCGTTCTTCATGAATAATTCGCGCTAGGGGGCCCGTCTGAGCGATCCGCGTGCGCCGCGTTGGCCGGCAAGGAGGCGTCTGACGGCGTTGCGCGTGCAGGCAAGCGAGGCTTCGGGGTCAGGCATCTCGAGCGCTGCGGCCGCACGCGGCGACGCTACGGTTATTGAGTAAAATTCTAGAGTACTCACTCTCTTTCGGAGACGACCAATGCCCAGCAGGTTTCGCCCCATCACTGCGCGCGTCGGCGCAGAAACGACGGTACGTCGCGAGGAGATCCTGGATCCGGTCTTCATCCAGGACTGTCTCGAGTCGCTCGAGCGCTACGGTGTGCTGGTCTTTCACCGGCTCGGTCTCAACGACGAAGAGCAAGTGGCGTTCAGCTCGAAGCTCGGCACCGTGCTCCCCCAGGGCAAGGTGCGAGCGGACGGGAGTCGCGACGCGATCTTCAAGATCACGCTCGATGAGAACGAAAATGAGGCGGCGGAGTACCTCAAGTCCACGATTCACTGGCACATCGACGGGATTTTCGACGAGACACCGCCCGTGAGGGCGACGATACTCACCGGACGACGCCTCGCGCCCAAGGGCGGTGCGACCGAGTTTTGCAATACCTACGCGGCCTACGAGGACCTTGCGCCCGAGGAGCGCAAGCGCTGCGACTCGCTTCGCATCAGTCACAGTCTGGTGGCGGCAAACCGGGTGTGGAACCCGGATGCGGGCCCCGAGGAGATCGAGCGCTGGCGCAATCGCCGGGCACCGAAGGAGCATCCGCTCGTCTGGCGCCACCGCTCGGGGCGCAAGTCATTGGTGATCGGCATGACGGTGGACCACGTCGTGGGCATGTCCGAGCGCGACGGTCAGGCCTTTGTTGCGAAGTTGAGCGCCCACACGACGCGACCCGAAAACGTCTATCATCACGACTGGGAAGTCGGCGATCTGGTGATCTGGGACAACTGCGGGACGATGCATCGAGCGACGCCGTACGATCCGGCGTCCGGTCGCATGATGCATCGAACGGTGCTCCTGGGTACCGAGTCCATCGCCTAAAGACTCGAGTCGAGGTTGAACGTGAGGGTGAGTCGAGGCGCACCGGCGCGCGCCGCGCTGTGTCTGATCGGGCTGTCATCGGCCTTCGCGGCGCCGGCCGTGCGCGCGGGCGAGGAGCTCGGCCCCGCAAACTGGGCCAGCCACAACGGCAAGAACGAGGATGCCTATAGCGCGCTCGATCAGATCGACCGATCGAACGTGCGCAGGCTCGGCCTCGCCTGGTCGCTCGATCTTGCGGGCGAGCAGTCGCTCGAAGCCACCCCGCTCGCGGTGAGCGGCATGCTCTACTTCACCGGCAGCCACGCCGCGGTGTATGCGGTCGACGCCGTGAGCGGGAAGCTCTCGTGGAAGTACGACCCGCAGACCTGGAAGCATGATCCGGCCAAGCTCGCGTTCATGTTCGGCGTCAATCGCGGTGTCGCCTATGCCGACGGGCGGATCTTCTCCGGCACGCTCGACGGACGGCTCATCGCGCTCGATGCCAAGACCGGCGCCCTGCTCTGGAGCGTGCAGACCGTCCCGGAGAGCGGCGGCAAGACCATCACCGGGGCGCCGCGCACGTTCGACGGCA
>DATHCO010000280.1:0-6679 GCA_035319505.1 Steroidobacteraceae bacterium
TAGCGTGACATGGCGGGCTGCCTGTGTCAATCGCACGGTGCTGTCGCGATCTGCTGCCAGATTTATGTAACCCAAGTTGCAGCGATTGTGTGAACCAGTTCCACGAATAGCTGCCGAGGCGCTGATTAGATGAAAACGCTACATTTCTCGGCGGGTGGCGCGCTTGCAAGCGAGCGAACATATCCTTCTCGAGTCGGACGCGCGCGATATACCCGAGGCGAATCAGGCCCGCAGAGTGCATGCAACCTTCCGCTGCAACAGCCGGATGCGCCGGCGCAGCCTCGAGCTGGCAATCATCGACTACTACTACCTTTCGGTACGCAGCCAACATGGCGGTTCGCGGCAGGAATACGTTCTCGATCTGCGCTTCGTCGACAATACGCTGGGACGGTCGAGGCACGTTCCCTGGCGTTGCCTCAAGTTTCTGATCGCGCTCGCCGCGCCCGCAGCTTTGAGCGCCTGGTACATCGCCACCACCTCCGACCGGCTGGCGTGGGATCACGCGTGGGATCACGCGTGGCGTGCGCTCGCCGCCGCAGTGCTCGCAGCTACGGCGTGTACGTGCATCGTCTGCCTCTGGCGGTTCACGGAGAGCCTGACTCTGCTCAGTGTCCACGGAGGCGCAACGCTCCTCAAGTACACGGGCGGAGTGGGAACGCTGCGGGCTGCCCGGCAATTCGCACGCAAGATCAGTGCGCACATTCAGCTCGCGATTGCCGCGCGCCGCGCCTCGCTGCCGCAGCATCTGCGCGACGAGATGCGCGAGCATTACCGGTTGCGGGAGGCCGGTGTCCTCTCGCACGAGCAATATGAAGCCAGCAAGGCGCGGATTCTTGCCCGGCACGCCCCCGCTACACGGGCGCGAGCGGCGCCGACCGGTGTGGGGCAAATTGGCAATCCCGTAGGCGAGGGCGCGGGTGAATGATGGCTACCGATCGAGCTCCGGGTAATGACGGAAGAGGTCCTCGTTGTTGAAGGCCTGCCGGCGGCCGGAGGCCACGTAGCGCGCAATTCGCGGCCGCGCGAAGACGGCATCGTGCAGGGCCAGGAGCCGCGGGCGAGGACGAAAGGCCCTGCGACTTGCTCTGGGAAAAGCGTAGCGCAGTCCGGCAATGATCTGTGCCATCGACAGATCCACGTAGCTCAGCCGAGCTCCGACCATCCAGGGCGGGTGCGCATTGAGCTCGATGACGCGCTCGAAGTAACCGAGAAACTTCGGCAGCCGCGCCGCCAGAAAATACCTTGTGCGCCGCCTGGCGGCCGACTTCTGTTCCTCGTAGGCATAGCCGTCGCTGAGCGGGTGGTGCGTGTGAAAGATCTCGAGATAGAAATCCAGGATGGTGAGCTGCAATTGATGCGTCCAGAGTCTCCCCTGCGCATCCGCCGGCGCAATCTTCAGCCGCTCGCCGAGGAACAGGAGGATGTTCGGCGTCTGGGCGATGTACTGGCGGCCGGCGCGGAGTATCGGTGGAGCAAACGGCGGACGCCGCGTGCCCTTGGCTTCGAGCACTTTCAAGATCGCCGGCACGCCGCCGCCTTTCGCCTGCGGCAGGAAGGCCACATCGACATACCGGGCGCCGGCTTCCTCCAGTGCGAGGCGCACGAATTCACCGCGACCCTGGATGCCGGGCCAGTAATACAACTCGTAGGTCATGAGAGTTCTCCGACTGATTGGCGGGCTATGCAGTTTGGCACACAGGAAGACGCGCGCCCATGCCCCGCAGAAGCGCCCCGTGCGGGGGCGATCGCACGAGCCTGCGGCGCCGTTTAGCGCGGCACGGCGATCATCGGTAGTGCAGAGCGCAGGCGATAGTTGATGCGCGCCTCGATCTGCGGCGGTCGCGAGTCGGCGGGCTGCAACCGAAAGCGCGAGCTCATCACGGCCAGATGCGTCAGGAGCTCCTGCATCGCGAGTCCCTCGCCGATGCAGTGGCGAGGGCCGACGCCGAATGGAATGTAGGCGAAGCGGTGACGCTGCGCATCGGCCTCCGGATTGAATCTCCCCGGATCGAACGCCTCGGGATTGCTCCAATGCTCCGGATGGCGGTGCATGAAGTACGGGCTCACGAAGACGTCGGTGCGGGGCGGGAGGGCGATGCCTCCCAGCACATCCGCGGCCAAGGTGCGCCGAGTCATCATCCAGCCGGGCGGGCAGAGACGCAGCGACTCCTTGACCACCTGCTGACCCACCGTCCAGCTCTCGGCCGCATCGACTCCTCGCAGCCCGACGCCCGGCCAATCGCGCATGCTGTGCGCGAGCGCATCTTGCACTTCCGGCCGCGCGCCGAGGTGAAACCAGGTCCAGGCAAGCGCCGACGCGGTGGTCTCGTGACCGGCTACCACGAGCGTGATGACCTCATCGACGAGCTGCTTGTCGGTCATCGCCTCGCCGGTCTGCTTGTCGCGAGCGTTGAGCGCCATGTCGAGAAAGTCGAAGCGGTCATGATCCGCCTGCGCGCGGCGCCGTGCGATGAGCTCTGCGATGAGCCCGCCGAGCGAACGAATCCGGTAGGCGAACTTGAGATCCCGGTTGCCTTCGGTGTGCACGATCTCGAAGGGATTTCCTCCAGTGCGCTCGCGGATCCATTCCAGATCGGATCCGAAGATCGCCCGCAGATTGATCTCGAGCGTGATCTCGCTCGCCGCCTCCGTGACTTCGATCGGCTCGCCGCGCGCGGCATGTTCAGCCCAGCGCGCAGCGTGGATCTCGTTCACCTGTCGGATGAGGTCGCTGAAGCGGTCGATGATGCGTCGATGGAAAGCCGGTTGCAGCATGCGGCGCTGGCGGTGCCAGTACTCGCCGCTGCTGGTCATGATGCCGTGACCCAGCAGAATCGATATCTGATCCGTGCCGACTCCTTTCACGTAGTTCTTGTGATTGGTGAGCAGGATGCGCTTGACCAGGTCCGGATCGTTCACGAAATAGGTATAGCTGGCCCGGCGCGGGGAATACACGCGGAAGAAGTCACCGAGCTCGGCCACCCACTCGGTCATGCGCCGCAGAGTATCCTCCGATGCACCCAGATCGAATGCTTCTCCGGGCTCTGGCACCGAGCGCCCGGCGCCGGCCTGCGTGGGACCCTGCAGCGACATGGAACCGATCCTCCGGGCGAACTCGTTGGCGCCCGATTCTCGATCGGCTGGCGCGTCACTCACAATACGTAGATCTCACGATTCTGCCCGGCGCCGATTGGGGCAATCGTGTACAGGGCGTTTTCACCCGATTCGAAGGTCACGCGATTCACATCGTCCTCGTCGATCCGTCCGGAAATTCCCATGAGCTCGCCGCGGCGGACGGCGATACGCTCATGGAGACGGCGATCGCGCACGACATTCCGGGTATCGTCGGATTTTGCGGCGGCATGTGTCGCTGCGGAACCTGCCATTGCTATGTCGGCGAGGACTGGGCGGACCGTATCCCGGCTGCCAATGAGGATGAGCTCGACACTCTGCGACGCGTCCTTGACCGGCGTCCAGAGAGTCGGCTCGGTTGCCAGATTCGACTCGACGCGAGCCTCGAGGGTCTCACCGTCTCGCTGCCGGCTCGTCAACCCGTGCCGTGACGGACGGGGATTTTCGGAAAGTACCTATAGACGCCAGAATATCTCGATCGCGAGCACGCACGCATCATTGTTGACATACGCTACCCTATGGGGCATACGAGACGTATGTTTCAGCAAGCAGGATGAGCATGCGCGTGCAACCCGAATCCTCCGACCAAATAGGTAACGCCTCGCTCCCGATCCTGCCGGTGGAGTCGCCTGATTTCTGGGCGGATCCGGAGCGCTTCGTCGCACCGGCGCGCCGGCAGCATCCGTGGCTGGCGAGATTTGCGCATGGCTACGTCGTGCATGGATGCCAGGCGAGCAAGGACCTGCTCGCCGACAGCGAGCACCTCTACATGGGTCTGGACGGGATTGTCGATTTCTACGGCGCGCAGGGTACCTTATGGGCCGGCTTCATGAACGAGATGCTCAACTCCCAGCGCGGCAAGGAACACGCGCGCATCCGTAATGCTGTCGCCACCACGTTCACGCCGCGTCACGCCAATCAGATGCGTCCGCTCATACGGCAAGTGATCAACGAGCTACTCGATACCTGGGCACCCAAGGGACAGTTCGACTTCGCCGAGTTTGCTTCCTTCTTTCCGAATGCGGTGATGTGTGGACTGCTCGGTGTTTCGACCGAGCCCATGCCGCGCTTGCGCAAGGCCTTGGAGGCGCAATTGGCGTCGCTCACGCTCAACCCGGCCGTCAAGCCCGATTTTCTGGCGGGCATCGAGGTCATGTATGAATTCACCGATAACCTGGTGCTGGAGCGGCAGGCCAGCGGTCGCGCCGAGCCGGACTCTCTGCTCGACGCCATGATCGCTGCCAGGACGGCAGGCAATCTCAATGACCGGGAACTGCGCTTCCTCATCATGGTGTTGCTGTTCGCAGGTTACGATACGACCAAGAACATGCTGACAATGACGATTCACCTGTTGCTGGAGCGACCCGACAGCTACGACCGGTGTGCGCGGGACCCCGCGTTCTGCGCACAGGTGGTCGAGGAGGCGCTGCGCCATTCAAACATTGCAACGGTATTCCGCCAGGTGAAGTCGTCGTTCGTCTACGAGGGCTTCCGTTTCCCGGAAGGCGCGCTGGTGGCGGTGGCGACGCCGCTTGCCGGGCGGGATCCCGCAGCTTTCTCTGATCCGATGAGATTCGATCCGCAGCGGCACATACAAACGCCTCACGTCGCCTTCGGCCGCGGGCCGCACATGTGTATCGGACAGTTTCTCGCCCGCACTCAGCTGCAAGAAGGTCTGCACCTGATCGCGCAACGGCTGCACAACATCCGCCGCGCCGGCGAAATCGCCTGGCGTCCGTTCCTCGGCGCCTGGGGCCTGCGGACCCTGCCCGTCGCCTTCGACACAGGCCCCGCCGTGCGCGTCGCACGGTGAGGCGAAATCTTGGGATACGTTGGTCGCAAGCCTGGACAAATTTCCGACGGACTTCATGAGCGATCGCGAGCAGCCCGGTGACGCACCATAAACATTATCGAGCATCGCATCCAATCCCATGGCAGTGTTAGCGGATCCGGTTACATTGTTCTCCAATATGTTATGTCCGGCGGTGGTGTCCCATATACCTCCCGAAAGGTACAACAATGCATTGCTACTTTTGAGGGCAAACGATCGAAGTCGCAGGCTCGATATCGCTCACAGGCAGGGAGACAATCTTCGCGCTCTCGTTCACGCCCATGCGGCTGCCCCGCCGCAAGATGGTCGCCCGCCCTATTCCGCGTTACGCTGTGGGCGCCTCACAGAGCTTCACCCGGAGGGACGGACCATGGAAACTATCAGCGAGCGGTCATTCACGGGCGTGACCATCCATGTTGACGGCAAATATTTCCATCGGTGCGCGTTCGAGCGCTGCACCCTCGTCTTTCACGGTCGGGAAATGTTCAACACCAGCGAGTGTCGACTCGGCGACGGAGTTACCTTCGAGCTTGCCGACACCGCCAACATCGTCATCGCACAGCTCAGGCTGTTCCTGAGTTATGGCGGAGCCTTCAAGGCGATCGCGGAGTACTTCCTGTATGACCCCGAAGGCCATGCCAACCGGGGTCCATTGCATTGAGGGTAGCGGGCTGCCCGAGCACATGAGGGCAGCTCATCGACTTCATGCGCGCCCATAGGAGTGGAGATGAGGAGCGTCCGCGTCTCAATGACTACCTTTCTCATATGTTGGAAGCCATGAGGCTGGCACGCGAATTGGTGCCGCTGCTCGTGTTGTGGCTGTGCACGGCATCGTCGCGCGCGGGCACCGCTACCGACCCGGCGCCTCCCGGCACGCTGACGCTCACGAACCTCGACCCTGTGGCGATGCCGCTCGAGCTCCTGCGCCGGCAGGGGCTCGTACAGTCACGCGGCTCGAAGGATTCCGAGGACTACGCGATCGTGGTCGAACTCGCGGTTCGATTCCGGGACGGCATGCTGAACGCCGATCGCACTCTGCTTGGCAGCCTCCGCGACGTTTCACTCGACGACGTCGACCCGGCGGAGGCCTACAATCCGCGACGCCGTGCACTCGCCTGGTGGTCCGTCACCGGCGGCGGCGAGATGCGCGGCCGGCTCTATTACGACAACGACTATCGCTACCACCGGGCCGAAGGCATCCTGCTTCACATCGGTCCGCTCGTCTTTCCGCTCGATCTGGGGCAAGCCGAGTTCCGGCGCGAGCCGTACGTCGCTGCGCCCGGGTCCGCGGTGCTCAAGGTCGCGCGGCTGCACGGCGATCTCGAGCTCGACGCGCCCGCCTGGGCGTTCATCCGCGACGCGCGCTGGACGGGCGACTTTTCCGGCGGCCACGTCGTGCTCGAGACGACACTCGACAATCGCTCCGCGACGCCCCATGCGGCTGGTTCACTGCGAGTCTCCGGGACGGTGACGAACCCGAACCCCGTCGAGTGCGTCATGATGCCGCTGCCCGTCACACTTGCGCTCGAGCTGCGCCTTCAGGTCGCGCACGCACCGGCGCCGGGCGCTCCCCTCGTCGTCAGTGCGGCGCCGGCAAGTGTCACGGGCAGGGCGACGCACCAGTCACACTGCGAGTCGGACGGGCAGCTCGAGCTCGAGGTGCCGCTCCCCGGGACCCTGCCGCCCGGGATCACGCGCGTGGCCGTGACCGTGACG
>DATHCO010000281.1:0-7592 GCA_035319505.1 Steroidobacteraceae bacterium
AGGCTCGAGACCGCCATGGCCGAGCGGCAGTGGACCCGTGTAGAAAGCCGCGACCCGATCAAGACCTACAACAAGGTCACGATCGGCGAGCTTCCCCGGCTGATGCCTGGCTATGATTGGAACGCCTACCTCAGGGACAGCGCCATCGCGGGCAAGGTCGAGTACGTGATCGTGAAGCAGCCGAGCTATCTCGGCGGCCTCGATCAGCTCATCTCCGATGCGCCGCTGCCCGTTTGGCGCAGCTACTTCAAGTGGCACGTGCTCGCCGCCGCGGCGCCCTATCTCTCGAAGGCCTTCGTCGATGAGCGCTTCGCGTTCACAGGCACGGTACTCAAGGGGATTCCCGAGAACCGGCCGCGCTGGAAGCGCGGGATGGACCTGATCGACAACTGGCTCGGCGAGGCGCTCGGCAAGCTGTACGTGGAGAGATTCTTCCCACCGCAGAACAAGGCTCGCATGCAAGCCCTGGTGCAGCATCTGCTCGAGGCGTATGCGCGCGAGATCGATGCTCTGGACTGGATGAGCGTCGAGACCAAGAAGGGCGCACAGGCGAAGCTCGCGAAGCTCGTCACCAAGATCGGCTACCCGGACACATGGCGCGATTACAGCGCGCTCGTCATCGCCCGCGACGATCTGTGGGGCAACGTCGTTCGCGCGACGGTCTTCGAGTATCAGCGCGAGATCGACAAGCTGGGCAAGCCGATCGACCGCAACGAGTGGTTCATGACGCCCCAGACCGTGAACGCTTACTACAACCCCTCGATGAACGAGATCGTTTTCCCGGCCTCGATCCTACAGCCCCCGTTCTTCAACGTGGCTGCGGACGATGCGGTGAATTACGGCGGCATCGGCGCCGTCATCGGTCACGAGATCAGTCACGGCTTCGACGACCGGGGCAGCCAGTACGATGCGGACGGGAACCTGCACGACTGGTTCACCCCCGAGGACCACGCGCGATTCGCGGCGAAGACCAAGGCACTGGTGGCGCAGTACGCGGCGTACGAGCCGGTGCCCGGATTTCACGTAAACGGCGAGCTGACCCTTGGAGAGAACATCGCCGACAACTCAGGCCTCGCGATCGCCTTCAAGGCTTATCAGCTGGCGCGTGAGGGCCAGGCGGCGCCGACCATTGACGGGCTGAGCGCCGATCAGCGCTTCTTTCTCGGCTGGGCGCAGGTGTGGCGCGCCAAGGTGCGCGAGGCCGAGGCCATCCAGCGCGTCAAGACCGATCCGCATTCCCCGCCTGCGGTGCGCGGCAGCGCGCCTTTGCTCAATCAGCCGGGGTTCTATGCCGCCTTCGGCGTCGAGCCGGGAGACAGGATGTACTTGTCTCCCGCCGATCGGGTGCTGATATGGTAAATCGAGACCGCCGGCGTCAATTAACCGGCGCATGCGAGCGCGCCGTGGCGGTTCTCGCGCCCGTTCCTAGCCCTCCCTAACACATTGAATGATATAGACAAACATCCCTAGGAAGGGCGTGGCATAGAACTTGCTCCGGTCCGAAGTGCGGCAAATAGTGCCGTCACGAAGGATCCAGCACATGGCCGATGCAGCCGACGAAGCGATAGCCCCTCCGGCGAAGCCATCCGGCGGCCTCATGAGCACCCTCAGCAATGCAGCGAGTGTCTTCCTGATGGCCCTGCTCGCCGTCATCGTCGGCGGGTTCATCAATGCGAAGCTCCATCCGATGCCCGACCTCAAAATGGGGAAGGATGGCCTGATCACCGCCGTGGTGCCCGCGCCCGCCGCGGGCGGGAAGCAGGAAAGCGGGCCCAAGAACACCCTGTTTCTGCCGCTCGATCCCCCGTTCGTGGTGAATTTCGAGGAGGGCTCGGCGGTGCGCTTCCTGCAGATCACCATGGAGGTGATGGCGCACGATCAGAAGGTCATCGACGGCGTGCAGAAGAACCTCCCGCTGATCCGCAACAACCTCCTCCTCCTGATGAGCAATCGAGACTTTCAGGTGCTCATGACCCGTGAGGGCAAGGAGAAGCTGCGGGCGGAGGCGGTCGCCGAGGTCAACGCGGTCCAGAAGAAGCAGGGTGGTGGGGATATCGACGACCTGCTGTTCACGAGCTTCGTGGTGCAGTAATGGCGCCTGCGGCAGCAGCGAGCGAGCCGCCCGCGTCGGCTGAGGGCGGGCTCGCGTCGAGTGCGGCGCCCGCATCGAGCGAGGCACCCGCATCGAGTGAGGCTCCCGCGTCGAGGGACCTCTCCCCGGAGGAAGTGGCGGCGCTCCTCGACAAGAGCGGCGGCGCCGATCGGGTGCGGCCGTACGATTTCACCTCGCAGCGGGTCCATCGTACCGAGCTCCCGATGCTGGAGATCGTCGGCAAGAGCTTCGCCGAGCGCGCGACGGGGATCCTGTCGAGCCTCCTCAACCGCGAGGTGCGCATCGAATGGGGCTCCGTCGAGTCATTGAAAGCTGCCGAGACTCAGGCCTCGCTTCCGACGCCCGGGACGGTGGCGGTGATGCGCGTGAAGCCGCTTACGGGCGCTGCGCTCGTGTGCGTGGAGCCCGTCTTGCTGCTCGCGCTGCTCGATGCCTTTTTCGGCGGCTCGGGCCGCCCGCCACCGGAGCTCTCGGCGGCCGCTGCGCCGGCGGCGCAGAGATTTCTCGCTCTCCTGCTGAAGAGCCTGAGTGCGGGTTGGACCGCGGCGTGGGCGCCCGTGTCGGCGGTGGAGCTCGAGCTTGCGAGGCTCGAAACGAATCCGCGGCTGCTGAATCTGGGCGGCCCGCTCGAGACCGTGATCGCGATGCGGATGACGGGCGAATTTGCGGCGACGAGCGGCCGGATCGATTGGTTGCTGCCCGAGAGCATGCTCCTTCCAATCAAGGAATCGCTCGGCAGCGAGGCCGGCAAGAGCCCGGCGCGAAAGCAGCAGGCCTGGGCGCCCATCATCGGCGCCTCGCTCAAGGACGCCGAGCTCGAGGTCCGTGCAGTTCTCGCCCAGGCGAAGATCAGCTTGCGCGAGCTGGTGTGCCTCAACCCGGGCGACATCATTCCCATCGACCCTCCGCAGGAGGCCGACCTGCTGGTGGGCGAAGTCCCGGTTCGGCGCGGCCGATTCGGCGTCTCGCAGGGCCGTAACGCACTCAAAATTCTCCCCGGAGGTCCGGCATGAGCGTTCCCGATTCCAAGGCTGCCGCGGTGGCGCGCGCCCAGTTCAATGAACTGGGCCCGAACAGCGGCACTGGAGCAAGCCAGGAGATGAATCTCGACCTGATTCTCGACGTGTCGGTCACCTTGGCCTTGGAAGTGGGGCGTGCGCGCATATCGGTCCGCGAGCTGTTGCAGCTTGCTCCGGGAGCGATCGTCGAGCTCGATCGCCTCGCCAGCGAGCCGCTCGATGTGTTTGTGAACGGCGTGCGCATCGCGCGCGGCGAGGTCGTGGTCGTCAACGAGAAGTTCGGCATTCGGCTCACGGACGTCGTGAGCGCGACCGAGCGCATGGAACAGGCCCGGTGACCGGCGCTGTCCTGGTTGGTGCGACCTTGGCGGGTGCCCCCTCGGCAGGTGCGGTGCAACCCGCGTCCCCTCTCTCGGCCGGGAGCATCGCGCAGCTCGGACTGAGCCTCGCCGCCATCATCGCCTTGATCGTCGCGCTGAGCTGGGCACTGAAGCGCCTCAAGATGATGAGCGGGGCGCGCGCACGTGGCGAGATTACCGTGGTCGATGAGCTCGCGCTCGGCCCGCGCGAGCGCATCGTGTTGTTGCGGGTCGGAGACTCCCAGGTTCTCGTCGGCGTCGGCGCCGGCAGCGTCGTGGGATTGACGCCGCTCGCGACGCCGATCGCGATCGCGGCCGCGCCCGAGGGGCCGCAGTTCGCCGAGCGCCTGCGAGAGTTCATGAAGCAGCGGCCCGGGCGGTCGCGTTGAGCCCGGGGCCGCTCGCCGTGAGCATTGCCGTGCATCGCAGCAGGATCGTCGCGCTGGCGGCGCTCGTGATCCTGCCGGTGAGTGCGGCGATCGCCGAGGCCTCGCTCCCGGCAGTTGCCGTCAAATCGGCCGCGGATGGAGTGCAGACCTACTCGCTCACGTTTCAGGTCTTGATCCTGATGACGGTGCTGACGCTCCTGCCCGCGATATTGCTCGCGATGACGGCGTTCACTCGGATCATCATCGTGCTGTCGATTCTGCGCCAGGCGCTCGGCATGGCGACCACGCCGTCGAACCAGGTCCTCACGGGCCTCGCGCTGTTTCTCACTTTCTTCGTGATGAGCTCCCCCATCGATCAAGCGTACGCGAACGGGATCCGGCCCTATCTCGACGGGCAGCTCGCCGGCGAGACGGCGATCGACCGGACGGTGCAACCGCTCAAGAAATTCATGCTCGCGCAGACGCGCGAGAACGACCTGCAGCTGTTCTCCAAGCTCGCCGGGAAAGGTCCGTTCGCCAGCCCCGACGAGGTGCCGATGAGCGTGCTGGTGCCGACGTTTCTCACGAGCGAGCTCAAGACCGCCTTTCAGATCGGTTTCATGGTGTTCATTCCGTTTCTGATCATCGACCTCGTGGTGGCGAGCGTGCTGATGTCGATGGGCATGATGATGCTGTCGCCGGTCCTCGTGTCCTTGCCGTTCAAGATCATGCTGTTTGTGCTGGTGGACGGTTGGACGTTGTTGATCGGCACGCTCGCCGGGAGTTTCCACGGATGACTCCGGAGAGCGTCATGGATCTGGCCCGCAACACGCTCCTCGTGACGGCGATGATCGCAGCTCCGTTGCTGCTGACCGCGCTCATCACGGGTCTGGTGATCGGCATGCTGCAAGCCGCAACGCAGATCAACGAGGCGACGCTCAGCTTCATTCCGAAGCTCCTGGTGCTGGTGCTCGCGCTGTACGTGAGCGGGCCGTGGATCCTGCGCGTGCTCGTCGATTTCACACACCAGCTGTACGCCAACATCCCGGCCTCGATCGGGTGAACCGCGACCCGCCCCATGCAGCCCATCCTGATAGATGCAGCGGAGGTGTCGCGCTGGGTCGTGCGGCTGTGGTGGCCCGTCCTTCGGGTCGGCGGGTTCGTGCTCGCGGCGCCCATCGCGAGCGAATCGATCGTGCCGAAGACCGTGAAGATCGGCCTTTCCCTGGCGCTAGCCTTCATCCTGGCGCCGCTCGCTTCCGCCCCGCAGGGGCTTTCCATCTTCACGGCGGCGGGCGCGGTCGCAGCGCTGCAGGAAGTGCTGATCGGAATCGCGATCGGCATGGTCGTGCAATTGGCCTTCGAGGCGTTCGCCTTCGCCGGCCAGAGCATCTCGACGACGATGGGGCTCGGCTTCGCCACGCTGGTCGATCCGCAGCATGGGGCGGATACCCCGATGCTCGGGCAGCTCTTCACGATATTCGGAACGCTCGCCTATCTGGCGGTGAACGGCCACCTCGTGCTGATCGGCGCTCTGGCGACGAGCTTCAAGAGCCTGCCGATCGCAGGCACCCACGTGGACGAGAGCCTGCTGTGGTCGATCGCCGCCTGGGGCGCACGCGTATTTGAAACCGGCCTCCTGATCGCGCTTCCAGCCGTGACGGCGATGGTGATCGTGAATCTCGCCCTCGGCGTGGTCACCCGCGCCGCGCCGCAGCTCAATCTCTTCGGTATCGGCTTCACGATCACCTTGCTGTCCGGCTTCCTGGTGCTGATCATCGGGCTGGACGGGCTGACCGCGGGCATTTCCGGGCTCATCGACGGCGCACTGTCACAGGTCGCCGATCTGGTGGCCGCTCCGGCCGGAACGGTGCGCTGATGGCGGAGCAGGCGCCGGGCGGCGAACGCACCGAAGAGCCATCGCAACGACGCCTGCAGGAGGCGCGCGAGCGCGGACACGTGCCGCGCTCACGCGAGCTCACCACGTTCGCCACCATGATCGGCGGCAGCATCGCGCTCATCGCGACGGGCTCGACGCTCGCCGGCCGAATGTCGCAGCTCATGCGCCGCTTCATCAGCGTCGATCCGCTGCGACTGGAAGATCCGCACTGGATGAGCGCCTCGCTCGGCGAGGCATCGCTGATCGCGCTCGCGGCACTCGCACCCGTCTTCGCGGCATTGGTCGCTCTGATACTGCTCGCGTCCATGGCGCTCGGCGGCTGGAACTTCAGCCCCCGCGCGATGCTGCCCGATTTCACTCGCCTGAGTCCGCTCGAGGGTATGAAGAGGCTATTCGGGCTGCGCGGCGCCTCGGAGCTCGGCAAGGCGCTGTTGAAATGCGCCGTCGTGAGCGCAGTCTGCGCGGCAATCATGGCGTGGCTCTGTCCAGAGGTGCTCGCGCTCGGCCGCATGGCGCCGCATGCCGCGATCGGCCGCGGCGCTCATCTGCTGGCGTGGGCCTTCGTGTGGCTCTGCGCCTCGCTCGCGATCATCGCCGCGGTGGACGTGCCGTTGCAGCTGTTCCAATTCAACCGCTCGCTGCGCATGACCCGTCAAGAGCTGCGCGATGAGGCGAAGGAGACCGAGGGCCGTCCCGAAACGAAGCAGCGCATTCGGCAGGTGCAGCAGGCGATGGCCCGGCGACGCATGATGCACAAGGTGCCCTCGGCGGATGTCGTGATCGTGAACCCGGCGCACTTTGCGGTGGCCCTCAAGTACGATCCACAGAAAATGCGCGCCCCGCGCGTCGTAGCCAAGGGCGTCGATCTCGTCGCTCAGGCAATTCGGCGAATCGCCGAAGAGCACCGGGTACCGATCTTCGAGTCGCCGAAGCTGGCGCGGGCGCTGTACAAGTCCACGGACTTGAACCGCGAGATCCCGGCGGGTCTGTATCTTGCCGTCGCTCAGGTGCTCTCCTACATCTTCAGGATCCGCACGCTCAATCCGACCGCCGCGGCGCGGCTCGCGCGGCCCGATCCGACGCTCGGCGATGAGTACGCAGACGTATGAGCGGTCGGCTCCTCGCCATCGTCGCCGAATTCGCCCGCAACGGCCTGGGCGTGCCGGTATTCGTGATGGTCGTGCTCGCCATGATGGTGCTGCCGCTGCCGGCGTTCCTTCTGGATGTGCTCTTCACCTTCAATATCTCCCTGTCGCTGATCATCTTGCTCGCGGTGATCTACGTGCGCCGCGCGCTCGAGTTCGCGAGCTTTCCGACAGTCCTCTTGGGCGCGACGCTGCTGCGCCTCGGGCTCAACGTGGCCTCCACGCGCATCGTGCTGATCAAGGGACACACCGGAAGTCACGCCGCGGGCCACGTCATCGCGGCGTTCGGTCAATTCGTCGTCGGCGGCAACTACGCCGTGGGACTCGTGGTCTTCACGGTGCTGGTGATCATCAATTTCGTCGTGATCACGAAGGGTGCGGGACGCATCTCGGAGGTGAGCGCGCGATTCACCTTGGATGCCATGCCCGGACGGCAGATGGCGATCGACGCCGACTTGAACGCCGGACTCATCACCCAGGCCGACGCGATCGTGCGGCGGCAAGAGATCCGCGAAGAAGCGGATTTCTACGGCGCCATGGACGGTGCGAGCAAATTCGTGCGCGGCGATGCGATCGCGGGCATTCTCATCGTATTCATCAACCTGTTCGGCGGCATCATCATCGGCGCCGCGCAGCATGGCATGGCGCTCGCGGACGCCGGCCGCAGCTATGCCCTGCTGACGATCGG
>DATHCO010000282.1:0-2738 GCA_035319505.1 Steroidobacteraceae bacterium
GCGGTCATGACGTCCCTGGAGGGGAACTGTCAGCATCGCTGAGCGCGGGCCACCAGCCGTCCGTGCGGATCGCCGTCGCCGGGGCGCGGCTCGCGACGAGCGATCAGGCGCTCGCCACCCGAAAGGTGACGGTCTGCTCGCCGATGCGATTCATCGTATCGCGAATCCGGATGATCAAGGTGTGCTCGCCCGCGGGGATGGCGGCCGAGGATGCGCCCGACACACCCGCCTGGGTCAGCGTGACGTAGGGGCGGATTCGATCGGTGATGTCTTTGCGCAAGATCCCGTACTTGTAGATAACCTGGAATGAAGAGACGTCGATCGAGGCGTCGGCTGCGGCTTGAAAGCGCACCTTGAGACGCAGCGGCGGCCGGATCTCCACGCGCGGGTCGGGCGCCTCCACGGTGATCTGTGGCGCGTGCAAGTCGAGGGCTTTGGATGCGGGCGCCTCGGCCTCGCCCAGCGTGCGCGCCTGGGGCGCGGATTGAAGTTGCGCGTACTCCTCCGCGCTCACGAGGGAGAACCCGCCCTTTGAGCTTTGGCAGCCCCCGAGCGTAGCGGCACCGAAGGCAACGAGCATCGCGCCCAGCGCAATAGCCGCTGTGGCCCCGATGTCGCGCCTCTCGGCGGGACTTCGCTTGACTGACCTCATCGCGATCCTCGAATGGCCCCTGGCGCCGCGGGCCGCAGGGCAACCTCCACGCGCCGGTTCAAACGATTCGCTTCGGGAGTATCTCCCGGATACTTGAGCTCGTCGAATCCCTTGCCGGCGGTCTCGATATCCTCGAGCCGAACGTGGAGCGATGCCGCGAGGGCAACCGCCACGGAATGCGCTCGCTCTTTCGAAAGCCGATAGTTGTGCTGGCGGGTGCCGCGCTTGTCCGTGTGGCCGGTGACGCGAAGCCCATAGCCTTGCTGCATGAAGGAGCCTGCTCCCGCTGCGATCTCGTTCACTTGCCGCGCGGCATCGGCCGACAGTTCGGCCGAGTCGGTTGCGAATTGCACGGGAATGTCGACCGAGGCGTCGCGGAACAGCCGGCAATGACCCCCGTCGCAGTAGTCCTTGTGAGCGCGCAGTTGTGTGCTGAGCGCGCAGTGGATTTCGGCGCTGGAAAGGCCCCGTGCGGTCCACTCGGCCTCCACCTTCTGCATCTGCGCGCGCGCTTCGTCCTCTTCCGTCCCGGTGAAGCGTCGAGCGGCCTCCTCGTATTGCGCGACTGCCCGACAGAGTTCGTGGCGGCCCGCGGCGATCTGCGCCGAGCGATAGAGGAGGAGGGCCTGCTGATGCTCGCGCTGCGCCTCGGGCTCGAGACTCAGGTGGCTCTGCGCAAGTGCGTAGGTCCTCTCGGCATCGTCCCACTCCTCGCGCGCTTGATGGGACTCGCCCAAAGCCTCGAGGATGCCGAAAGTGGGACACTCCTGCGCCGCGGACTCGAGGAGCGCCACGCGCTCGCGCACCTCGAGCGCAAATGCCTGATCGACGATCTTGCCCGCGCTTGCACAGTCCGCTTCGAGCGCTGCAGGCGCCGCGAGGCTGACCGCCGCCAAGACGAGCGCCGCCCTCATGCCCAGGGGTCCCTTCACGTCCTCAATTGTATTTCTTCGAGACGGTATAGAAGCGGACCTCGCGGACCGCGACGCGATCGGGCGCCGCTTTCGCCGCGGCGGTGAGCCGATCGACGAAGCCGGCATCGAACGTGCTGCCGGGCGAGGCGAGATCCGCCCGGATGGCGGGGGAGAAGGCGACCACGTACAGCATGTCGAGGCCGTACGGCGCCTCCGCACCGCCCCACTGGCAGAGGACGTGGCCCTGCCCCGGCTGCAAGTCGAGCCCCTGCATACACTCGGGATTGCGCACATTCGCGGCCAGCCAGACATGAGTCGAGCCGTCGCCCATCAGGTGCAGGACGAGCACTTGAGCCGGCGCGGACACTTGCGCAAAGAGCGACACCGGATTATGTGCCGCCACGGTTTCTCCGATGGCATCGTCCGTGAAGCCCGCTCGCAGGGAGAGCCCCCCTCGCTGCGCCTCCGATGCCTGGAAGAGCCTGCGCAAGCTCCCGCGCAGGGTGAGCGAGTGGACGACGCTGCGAGCGTCCTGCGGGTAGGCCCCATCGAGCCCGCCGGAGCCGTAGATCGGCTCATTTCCCGGCGTCGTGACAATCACCTGGCCCGCTTCACCTCGATTCGCGGCCCGGATGAGGTACTCCGCATCGTTCTCGCCGGCCGCGGCGAGAGAAACGCCTGGAATCTGCTCGAGCGACGGCTCGAGGAATCTCGCCGATGCATCGAGGCGCACCCGCACACCGGCCGGCGCTTGAGGACGGTTCCCGGCGACCGCAAGCGGCGCGCCGCTCACCCACTCGAACGCAGGATGCTCCGCCACCGCTCGGTCCGCGGCGTAGCGGCCCGGCATACGCACCGGCGTGTGCCCGTAAGCTCGTGGGCGCATGAAGTCCTCGACCGCATCGGCAAGCTCATCGTAGGACATCGAGCCCGGATGCGATTCGCTGTGCGGCGAGCGGCGGGTGAGAACGCGCAGCATCGCATCGGTGAACGCGCCGTGAACCTCCCCGTCATAGGTCCGGTCCCCCCCGATCTCGAGCGCGGGCTCCGCCGCGCCGGCGGCCGAGAGGTAGTACACGTGATGGTAGGGGGAATCATCGCTTCTCGCCGGCGCTGAGGCTTGAGCTCCGTCCGGGGCCGATGCAGGCAAAGCCGCGAAGTCGTTCGGCTTC
>DATHCO010000283.1:0-5772 GCA_035319505.1 Steroidobacteraceae bacterium
AGGGTCGTCATTTGGTCACGAGAAGGGGGTCCACGATGCTGACACGAACCACGATAGCCTCTGCCTTGCTCGCCGCGCTCGCAGGCTGGACCGCGCAGCCCGCCGAGCCGTCCGGCGGAGCAGCGCCGCCGCCGGCGCCCGCCTATGGAGCGAACATCACGCTTGCCCAGGCGAAAAAAGTGCTGGCGGCGGCCGAAGCCGAGGCGGCCAAGATGCATGCCGAGGGCGCGGTGTTTGCGGTGGTGCAGCCGAGCGGGGCGCTCGTGCTGTTCGAGAAGCTGGACGGCTCCACGTATGTCTCCATCGACATCGCGCAGGCGAAGGCACGCACGGCCGCGATCACTCGCCGGACGACCGGCTGGAGTCCTCCGGGGGGTCCGCCGCTTCCGAGCCTGATCGGGCTTCCCGGCGGCGTGCCCATCGTGGTGAACGGCCGGACGGTGGGCGCGATCGGAGTGAGCGGCGTCGAAGGCGGCGGAGACAGCGCAATTGCCCAGGCGGGCGCGAGCGCCCTCGAGGGAGGAGGAGGCACATGAGGCTGGGGCGCGCTCTCCCGGCAGCCCTTGCCCTGGCGCTGGCCATCGCAGCGCCGCCTCTCAAAGCCCAGTGGATCGAGCACCGCTCGATTTCAGTCGCGGCCGCGCGGAAGATGATCACGGCTTGCGAGCAGCTCGCCTCGCGCAATCATTGGCTGGTGGCGATCTGGGTGCTCGATGAGAGCGGGACTCCCGCGGCGTTCGCACGTATGGAAGGGGCTCCGGCGCTGGCGGTCCATACCGCCGAGCAGAAGGCGCAAACCGCGCTCGCGATCGCTCATCCGAGCGGGGATATCGGCGCCGGCCTCGACAAGGGACAGCTCGAGCTCTTGGGCCTCGGGCTCTTTCCCATGAAGGGCGGCTTGCCGTTGCTCGCCGACGGCAGGGTCGCCGGCGCGATCGGGGTCGGTGGCGCGCAGAGCGCGCAGGACGAGGAGTGTGCGCAGGCCGGGGTCGATGCGCTCGCGAAGTAGCGGCGCGGCTCTGTCCGGCGGCTTTACTATCGTATCGGTATGCGATACAGTAAAACTGAACTGCAATACACAATGACGGCGCCATCGCCGCCGCTCGAAGCGGGTCAGGAGGGGCAGAGCACATGATGAAGTTCATGCTGGCCGCACGGCGCAAGCGGCACGAAAGCCAGGAAAAGTATTTCTACGAATGGGGCATCATCCACGTGGCGCTCATGATCACCACGCCCTCGGTGATGCGCAGCTTCAAGCGCTACGTGCAGCACTATTCGGTGAGCGGCGTCGGCAATGACGATGTCATGTATCCGTTCTCAGCGATGGAATGGGACAACATGGCGGACCATTGGATCGAGGACTACGAGGACCTCATCCGCCCGAACAAGAGCGCGGACTACATGCTGCGCATGCAGCCCCACAACTTCGGCGACGCGGCCTTTGCGCTCGAGATGACGCGGGGCGAGGTCATCTACGAGATGCCCAATTTTACCTCCGGTGGGGTGAACCTGGTGCACTTCATCAAGAAGCGTCAAGAGCTCAGCCAGAGCGAATTCGCGCGCCGCTGGCGAGAGGAGCATGCGCCGGTGGTGTTGGAGACGCTCGGCGGCACCGGGCTGCTGCGCAAGTACGTGCAGAACTCGCAGCTTCCCATGGACCCGGCGATCTTCAAGGGCACCTTCTTCGAGGTCGGCGGCGTCGGCCAGCATGCGGGCATCGAGCAGTACTGGTTCAAGGACCTCGCCGACATGAGGCGCCTGCGCCACGCCGGGGATCTCGGCCGCCGGATCAAGGCAAGCAGCGATCGGCTGTACGATGCGCCCAACACCTTCACCATGGTGACGACCGAGCGGGTGATCTACGACTACACGGTGCCGGGGCGGCAGAGCCCACGGGCGGCCGTCCTCAACCCCGGAAGCCTCGAAGCGCAGATTCACGAGCACGGCTTTCGGGATTGGCACATTCCGAAGCCCCCGCCCCAGTCATGACCGCCCCGACGCTCCTCTCCAACCGGCTCGCGGGAAAAGTTGCGATCGTGACCGGCATCGGCAGCGGCATCGGCCGCGGCTGCGCGCTCATGTTCGCCCGCCACGGCGCGCGCGTCGTGAGCTGCGATATCAACCCGCTCAGCGCGGAGGAAGGGCTCGCCCTCGCCCGGCGCGAAGGCCTCGCAGTGGAAAGCATCCACCCCTGCGACCTGACACAGCCGGCCGATGTGCGGCGGCTCGTCGAGACGACGGTGGAGCGCTTCGGCGGCATCGACATTCTGGTGAATGCCGCAGCGTGGGGCGCGTTTGCGCCGATCGAGGAGCTGGATTTTGTCGAGGGCTGGCGCAAGACTCTCGCCGGCGAGCTCGACGTGGTGTTTCTGCTCTGTCAGGCCGCGTGGCCGCATTTGATCGCACGCGGCGGCGGATCGATCATCAACTTCGCGTCCGCGAACGCGCACGTGACCCTTCCGGGCTCGCCTGCGCTCGCGCACTGCGCGGGAAAGGGCGGGGTGCTCGCGATGACGCGCCAGCTCGCCGCCGAAGGCGCCCCGCACGGCATCCGCGCGAACACGATCTCGCCCGCCCTGGTCGTCACCGACGCGACGCGCCCGGTGATCGAGCGGCCCGAATTCCTGAAGGCCGTCATGGACAAGAGCATGCTGAAGCGCCTCGGGCAGCCCGAGGACATCGCCTGGTGCGCGGTCTACCTCGCCTCCGATGAGTCGACCTGGGTCACGGCGGCGGATTTCTGTATCGATGGAGGTGCCACCCGATGCTGAGACACGAGGGGAAAGTGGCCCTCGTTACGGGCGGAAGCAACGGGATCGGCCAGGCGATCGTACGCCGGCTCGCGAGCGAAGGCGCACGCGTGGCGATCGCCGACATCGCCGACGGCGCGGATTCGGTTCGTCAAGCGCAGTCGGCCGGTGGCGAGGCATGCTTCGAGCGCTGCGATCTCGCCGACGAAGCGGCGATTCGCGCGTGCGCGGCGGCGGTCGCGCGCCGATTCGGTGCGATCGGCATCTTCGTCCATTCGGCGGCCGTTCAGTTCATGCGCCCCTTCGCCGACCTCACGTCCGAGGATTGGCGCCGCACGCAGCGGGTGAATCAGGAGGCCGTCTTTCATTTCGTGCAGGCGCTCCTCCCCGGGATGCGCAGCGCCCGCTGGGGACGGCTCATTCTGATCGCCTCCTCGACCTTCTTCATCAACCCCTCGCACATGACGCACTACGTGACGAGTAAGGGCGCCCTCATGGGCTTTGCGCACGGTCTTGCGGGCGAGGTGGGGCAGTACGGCATCACGGTGAACTGCATTGCGCCCGGGCTCACACGCACGGCGAACGCCGCGGCCTCGATCCCTGATGCATTCTTCAAGGAAATGGCCTCGCTCCAGGCGATCAAGCGCAGCGGTACCCCCGAGGACCAGGCCGGCATCGTCTCCTTTCTCGCCTCCGACGATGCGGCCTTCATTACCGGACAAACCATCCTGGCCGACGGCGGCCAGGCACGCACCTGAGAACTCGAGGAGTCGCACGTGGCGTCAACGAACGACATTGTGGTGATGGGGGCCGGGCATAACGGTCTCGTGGCGGCGGCGTATCTCGCGAAGGCCGGCAAGAAAGTGCTGGTGCTCGAGCGCAAGGCGTGGCCCGGCGGCGGCGTTGCGACCCGCGAGCTCAACGAGCCCGGCTACTGGCACGATCTGCACTCGAGCGTGCACATCATGATTCAGGGAAATCCGCTGCTGACGCAGGACGAGCTGGGCCTGCTCTCGCGCTTCGGGCTCAAGTACCGCTATTCCGAGGTGCCGCACGCGACGATCTTCGAGGATCAGACTGCGCTCATCTCCTACAAGGATCTCGATCGCACCTGTCGAGGCATCGCGCGCATCTGCGAGCGCGATGCCGAGAGCTACCGGGCATTTGCGCAGAAGAGCATGCAGTTTCTGCCCTTGTTCGTAGCGGGACTGTACTCCCCGCCCGTGCCGCTCGGCGCCTTCGTCGCGATGATGGATCAGAGCGAGGAGGGCCGTGAGGTGCTCGACCTCATGCAGCGCAGCCCCCTCGATATCGCCAATCAGATCTTCGAGAGCGACAAGGTGAAGATTCACCTGCTGCGCCTCGTGTCCGAGAATTTGCAACTTCCCGACGAGCTCGGCACCGGCATGGGGCTTTTTCTGATGCCGGGCATCATTCACACCTATGGTGTCTCGCAGCCGGTGGGCGGGAGCGGCAAGCTGAGCGAGGCCCTGGTCCGCTGCATCGAGCACTATGGAGGCCAGGTACGCTGCAACGCCGAGGTGCGACGCATCCTCGTGAGCGGCGGCCGCGCGAGCGGCGTCGAGCTCGCTGACGGCGAGAAGATCATGGCGAAGGACGCCGTGATCGGCGCAATCCACCCCCACCGCTTGCGTCAGTTCGTCGAGGGTGTGGAGCCGAACGTGCTCAGGCGCGCCGAGCGCACCACGCTCGGCAGCTTCAGCCTGTTCGTGAGTCACTACGCGCTGCGCGAGCAGGTGAAATTTCGAACCGATGCCGAGATCGGCAGCGCGGTGATGCTCGAGCTTCTCGCGACGAGCCGGCTCGACGAGCTGCTCGATGACTTCGACGCCTTGCGGCGCGGGCGGTTGACGCAGCGGCTACTTCTCGCCGGGGGTGACGAGAGCATCGGCGATCCGACACGGGTGCCGCCGGGGCGCGGGCTATTTCACGGAATCATGTTCGCGCCGTACGAGCTCGAGGGCCGAAGCCCCAGCGCCTGGGACGAGCTGCGTGAGGAAATCGCCGATCGGGCGCTCGCGGGCTATCGCAAGTTCGCGGCCAACCTCACATCGGACAACATCATCACCCGCACCGTGCACACGCCCTTGGATCTCGAGCGCAGCTCGCCCAACAGCATGGTGCGCGGCGATGTGCATGGAGCCGCGCCGTTCTTCTACCAGAGCTCCGGCCACCGTCCGACACCCGACTTGGGTCAGTACACCGTGCCCGGCGTGGAGCGGCTGTACCTGGTGGGACCCTTCATGCATCCGGGCGGCGGCGTGTATGGGGCGGGTCGCGCCACCGCGATCCGAATGTTCGAGGACCTGAAACTCAACTTCGACAAGGTCGCAGGCGCACGCGTATGAAAGTCTACGGCGGCGACAACAAGGAGATCATGTCGATCAGCTCGCTCAGCCGCGAGGGGAGCGAGCTCGTCGTGAAAGGCAAGATTTTCGGCGCCATGCCGATCACCGCGAAGCTGCGCCCCGAGGAGGCGCGGGCGGCGCTGCGCTTGCTCGACCTGCGCACGGCGCTGTTTCTTTTGACGCTCGTCTTTCGACGGAGCACCGTCAAGAAGTGAGGCGCGCCTCAGGCAGGCGGCGCACCGCCCAGGGCCTCGACGATGCGGCTGCGTGCCGCGAGGAGTTTCTTTCCGAGGACGGCCTTGTGCTTTTCGAAGCGCGAGCTCGGCGCGGGAATCGAGAGGGCCACCGCGCGACCGAGCGGATCGGTGAAAGCGGTCCCCACGGCGCTGATTCCCTCGGTGTGCTCCTCGAGGTCGTAGGCGAGCCCGGTTCGTCGAATCAGCTCGATCTGCGATTTCAAGACTGCGGACTTGGTGATGGTGTTCGGCGTCAAACGCGGCATGGGATTGCGCAAGAGCCGCTCGAGCTTGTCCTCGCTCACGATGGCGAGGAGCGCCTTGCCGTTCGCCGTGCAATAGAGCGGAAACGTCTCCCCGATCGCCGATACGGCGCGCAGTCGGTGCGCCCCCTGGACCTGATCGGTGAATACGGCG
>DATHCO010000284.1:0-2110 GCA_035319505.1 Steroidobacteraceae bacterium
GTCCCTGCTGCGCGCAAGCCCTGGGTGGCCATCCATGGCCACCCGCGCGACGCATGCGTCGCGCCCGTGTTTTTCACGCCCCGGAAAATTCCCTTCCAAAGCCGACTCCTCGTGATAGGTATCGTTGTTCATGAATGATTCAGGTTAAGCCGCCCGTCCGGGTGCCCCTTTGTGTTGGGCCACGGCCTGCTGTTCCACGAAGGAAGTGCTGATTCTACCCGCGCATTGCTTGAGTCGCGGCAGGAAGCGCTCGAGCGCGGTCTTGAGCGGCACGGCCGAGGCGGCGAAACGCACGCTCAAGCATGCCAGAACGCGATCCTCCAACAGGACCGGCACGCTCATGCTGGCTTCCTCGACGAGGCGACGCGTCCGGGTGGTGACTGCGTAGCCTTGGGCCTTGACCTCGGCGAGCAAGCGCACGAGGTCGCTGCGCGATCCGCGCGCCAGCCGATCCTCCTCCTTGCCCGAACGCGACAGAATGTCGACGAGCGCTTCGCGTTGAGGCGCCGGACAGAAGCCCAAGTACACGCGTCCGGCGGCGCTCGTGAGGAGCGCGAGGCGATGCCCGGCGGAATGACGCTCAATGGCAAGAGGGCTTGAATTGGTCTCGCGCACGACCATGCTGGTGCCCGAGAGCGTGGCAATCGAGATTGGCCAGACGATCTCCCGGGCCAGCTCCTCGATCAGGGGTTTCGCGATCTGACCGACCCAGGCATCGTCGTCGAAGCCCCCACTCAAGGAGCGCACCATGATGGTCAATCGGTAGCGATCATCGCTCTCGTCGCGATACACGTAGCCGGCATTGCACAGCGTCTCCAAGATCCGGTAGACGGTGGTGCGGGGCAACTTGATCTCGTGCGCGACTTCGGACACGGTCGCCCCGTCGCGCATATTGAGCACGGTCAGCGCATCGAGCCCGCGCAGCAGCGCGCGGATGGGGCGAGTCGATTCCATGGAGCCTCGGAGAAAGTGAGCGCGTAAGTTTAAGGATCGCCGCTTCGCTTGTCCACCTCGCGGTCAATCGATAGACTGGCCTCGATGGCCCGTTATTTTCTGCGGCGCTTGGCCGCGGCGATTCCCACACTCTTCGTCATCATTACCCTGACTTTCTTCCTGATCCGCCTCGCGCCTGGCGGCCCTTTCGACGAAGAGCGCTCCGTGCCCCCGGAGATCATGGCCAACTTGCGCGCCGCTTACGGCCTGGATCAACCGATCTTGGGGCAGTACGCCCGCTACCTCGCCGCGTTGGCGCACGGCGATTTCGGTCCATCGTTTCGCTACAAGGACTTCACTGTCACCGAGCTGATCGCCCAAGGCTTTCCGGTGACCCTGACGCTCGGGACGATTGCTCTCACCCTCGCCCTGGCGCTCGGTATTCCGATCGGCACGTTCGCAGCGCTCCGGCACGACTCCGGCTGGGATACGGCGGCGATGTCGCTCGCCATCGTGGGCGTCGCGATTCCCTCCTTCGTCGTGCTGCCGTTCTTGGGGTTACTGTTCGGAGTGCACCTGCACTGGCTGCCGGTGGCCGGATGGGAGCCCGCCTCGATCCGCCACCTCGTGCTGCCGGTTACCGCCTTGACGCTGCCGCCGCTCGCCTACGTGGCGCGGCTCACTCGCGCAAGCATGCTCGAAGTGCTCGCAAGCGCATTCGTACGTACCGCGATCGCCAAAGGCTTGCCGCTGTCCACCGTGATCGTGCGCCACGCGCTGCGCCCGGCGCTGGTGCCGGTGGCGGGCTATTTGGCGCCTGCGGTGGCCTCGATCATGACCGGATCCTTGGTGGTGGAGTCAATTGCCGGACTCCCGGGGGTCGGCCGCTATCTCGTGCAGGGCGCGCTCAACCGAGATTACACCCTCGTGCTGGGGATGGTGATTTTGTACTCGGCTCTGTTGATCGGCATGGGGCTCCTCGTCGATCTTCTCTACGCCTGGCTAGATCCGCGCGTCAGGTTCGAACGGTGAAGAGCGCGCTCGCGAGCGAGACCTGGAGGCGTCTGCGAGCCAATCCCGCCGCCTTCACGGCGCTCGTCGTGCTCGCCGCGCTCCTCGGCATGGCGCTCATTGGTCCGTGGATCAGTCCCTACCGCGCCGAGGCGCTCGACTGGTC
>DATHCO010000285.1:0-22370 GCA_035319505.1 Steroidobacteraceae bacterium
CAACAAATGCGTGGGCCGCTCGAGCAGTACGCGCGGAGGGTAACGCTCGGTGGCCGCGGCATCGGGGAGCACATCGAGAATTCTTCCGTCGCGCATCACCAAGGTGTGATGCTCGAGCGGCCCCTCGGGGCCCGTCATCGGCAGGATCCAGCGAGCCTTGATGTGCATATGGGCAGCTACGGCGGGCATTGCTCAAGTATATCGGCTAATGCCTGTCGCCGGCTGAGGACAGCTCGGATCTGTGCTAGAATCGCAAGATGTCGAGACTCGGTCTCACCTCGTTAAAATCCGCTTAGTTTGTAGCCCCACGGCTCATTCGAACTCTCGCAAATGGCCGAGATCGCACGCGAAATATTGCCCTTAAATCTCGAAGACGAGATGCGCAAATCCTACCTGGATTACGCCATGAGCGTGATCGTGGGACGTGCGCTTCCGGATGTGCGCGACGGACTGAAGCCCGTGCACCGGCGCGTACTGTATGCGATGCGCGAGCTCGGCAACGACTGGAACAAGGCCTACAAGAAGTCGGCGCGAGTCGTCGGGGACGTCATCGGCAAGTATCATCCGCACGGCGATGCCTCGGTTTACGATGCCATCGTGCGCATGGCGCAACCGTTCTCGATGCGGCACTTGCTGATCGACGGTCAAGGCAACTTCGGCTCGGTGGACGGCGACCCCCCTGCCGCGATGCGGTATACCGAGGTGCGCATGTCGAGGCTCGCGGCGGAGCTCCTCGCCGATATCGACAAGGAGACCGTCGACTTCATCCCGAACTATGACGAATCGGAGAGCGAGCCTGCGGTATTGCCGACGCGCATCCCGAACCTGCTGATCAACGGCTCCTCCGGGATTGCCGTCGGCATGGCAACCAATATCCCGCCGCACAATCTCGGCGAGATCATCTCGGCGTGCATCGCGCTCATCGACAATCCCGATATCACGCTCGCCCAGCTCATGCAGATCTTGCCGGGGCCGGACTTTCCGACCGCTGGCCTCATCAACGGCGCCCAGGAAATCGTCGCGGCCTACAAGACCGGACGAGGCCGACTGCACGTACGCGCCCGCACCCACATCGAGAACGTCGGCAGGGGCGACCGGCAGGCGATCGTCATCACCGAGCTCCCCTACCAGGTCAACAAGGCGAAGCTCATCGAGCGCATTGCGGATCTGGTGCGCGACAAGCTCATCGACGGCATCGCCGCGGACGGTTTGCGCGACGAGTCCGACAAGGACGGCATGCGGGTGGTGATCGAGCTGCGCCGCGGAGAGGTTCCGGAGATTCTGCTCAACAACCTGTTCGCCCAAACCACCATGGAGCAGGTGTTCGGCATCAACATGGTCGCTCTGGTCGACGGCCAGCCGCGGCTGTTGAGCCTCAAGGACATGCTCGACGCCTTCCTGCGCCATCGGCGCGAGGTGGTTACTCGCCGCACGGTGTACGAGCTTCGCAAGGCGCGCGAGCGCGCGCACGTGCTGGAGGGACTCGCGGTCGCGCTCGCCAACATCGATGCGATGATCGAGCTGATCAAGGCCTCGCCCTCGCCGGCAGAGGCGAAGACGGCCTTGACGGGCAGAGTCTGGGGCCCGGGGGCGGTGCCGGAGATGCTCGCGCGCGCGGGAGCGATCAATACGCGGCCCGAGGGTGAGACGCACGTCCTCGGGCTCGCTGCCGAGGGCTATCGGCTCACCGACGAGCAGGCGCAGGCCATTTTGGAGATGCGCCTCAACCGGCTGACCGGTCTCGAGCAGGAGAAGATCATCGCGGAGTTCAAGGAGCTGCTCTCGCTCATCCGCGATTTGAGCGACATCCTGGCGCGCCCGGCGCGACTCCTCGAGGTGATCCGCAACGAACTCGAGTCGATCCGCGAGAGCTTCGCCGACGCCCGGCGGACCGAAATCATCTCCAGTCACGAAGACCTCACCATCGAGGATCTGATCTCTCCGGAGGATGTGGTGGTGACCCTGTCGCACGGCGGATACGCCAAGGCGCAGCCGGTTTCGGCCTATCAGGCGCAGCGTCGCGGGGGCCGCGGCAAGGCCGCCACGAGCGTCAAGGACGAGGACTTCGTGGAGAATCTGTTCGTGGCCAACACCCACGATACGCTGCTGTGCTTTTCGGATTTCGGGAAGCTTTACTGGCTCAAGGTGCATCAGCTTCCACAGGCGAGCCGCGGCTCGCGCGGCAAACCGATCGTCAATCTCCTGCCGCTGCAGGAAGGCGAGCGCATCAGCGCGATGCTGCCGATAAAGGAATTCGAGGAAGGTAAGTTCGTCTTTATGGCGACCACCCTCGGCACGGTGAAGAAGACCTCGCTCGCGCTGTTCTCGCGGCCGCGTGCGAGCGGCATCATCGCAGTGGCGCTCGATTCCGGCGACAAGCTGGTGGATGTGGCCATCACGGACGGCACCAAGGATATTCTGCTGTTCACGACCGGCGGCAAGGCGATCCGCTTTATCGAGGATGAAGTGCGCCCGATGGGCCGTGAGGCCGCCGGCGTGCGCGGCATCAAGCTCTCGCCCGACCAGCGCGTGAATGCGCTGATCGTGGCCGAGCAGGGCTACATCCTCACCGCCTCCGAGAACGGCTTCGGCAAGCTCACGCCGCTCGAGGAGTTTCCGACGCATGGCCGCGGCGGTCAGGGCGTGATCGCGCTGCAGGTCACGGATCGAAACGGGCGAATGGTCGGTGCGCTGCAGGTGAGCTTGGATGATGAGGTCATGCTGATGAGCCAGAGCGGCGCGCTGGTGCGTACGCCGGTGAGAGACATCTCCGTCGTCGGCCGCAACACGCAGGGGGTTCGCCTGATTCGGCTGGAGGAGGGTGATCAGCTCTCCGGCCTCGAGCGCATCGACGGGCTCGGCGCCGAGGCCGACTCGGCGCCGGCGGACGAGGCGTCGCCGGCGGTCGAGGCGCGGTCCACGGGCGAAGCGCCGCCGGAGGATTCGCCGCCCGCATCCGACTCGAACAATACCGACTCATCCGGCTAGCGAGCGGTGCGGTCGTATAACTTCTCTCCGGGGCCCGCGATGATTCCGCTCGAGGTGCTCGAGCAGGCGCGCGCGGAGCTGCTCGACTTCGAGCGCTGCGGCAGCTCGGTGATGGAGATCAGCCATCGCGGCAAGATATTCACACGGGTCGCCGAGGAGGCAGAGGCCGATTTGCGCGAGCTCATGTCCGTGCCGCGAGACTATCGGGTCCTGTTCATGCAGGGCGGCGCCTCGGCTCAGTTCGCCATCGTGCCGCTGAACCTTACGCGCGCCGGCTCACACGTCGATTACGTCGATACGGGCCATTGGTCGAAGAGGGCGATTGCCGAGGCGCGGCGCTATTGCACGGTACACGTCGCGGCCGACTCCGGGGGGCAGCTCAAGGTCCCGCTGCAAAGCGAGCTCGCGCTCGATGAGGGGGCCGTCTACCTGCACTACACTCCGAACGAGACCATCACGGGTGTGGAGTTCCCATACGTTCCTGCGACGCACGGCGCACCGTTGGTTGCCGATATGTCCTCGAGCATCCTGTCGCGCCCGCTCGATGTGTCCAAATTCGGGCTGATCTACGCCGGAGCGCAAAAGAACATCGGGCCCGCCGGCCTCACGGTGGTCATCGTTCGCAATGAGTTGATCGGTCAGGCGCGTGCCGAGACTCCATTGGTATTGGACTACAAGGCGGTCGCCGACCAGCATTCGATGCTGAACACGCCGCCGACCTTCGCCTGGTATGTGGCCGGTCTCGTGTTCAAGTGGCTGAAGAGGAATGGAGGGGTTGCAGCCATGGCCGAGCGCAATCGCCTCAAGGCTGAGATGCTGTACGATGCCATCGATGGCTCCTCGCTCTATCGCAACTCGGTCGTCCGCGAGGCGCGTTCGCGAATGAACGTCACCTTTACCTTGACGAGGCCGGAATTGGACGCCGAATTCCTCGAGCGGGCCGCCTGCGCCGGGCTCACGAATCTCAAGGGTCATCGCCTGCTCGGCGGAATGCGCGCGAGCTTGTATAACGCAATGCCGCTCGCCGGCGTACAGTCGCTCGTCGACTTCATGCGCGAGTTCGAGCGCACGCATGGATGAGCCTCGCGTGAGCAAGAGGCGCAAGCCTAGAGCCGCTGCTGCGCGGGCCGCCACACCCTCGGGCGCAGCGGATGAGCGCGCCGGACAGCGCGAGAGCGCTTCCACATCATCGGGTGCAATCGTCGGAGCGCTGCCGTCTTCGGATCTCGCCGGCATCCGCGAGCGCATCGACTCGATCGATGCCGAGATCCACAGGCTCCTCAACGAGCGCGCGCGCTTTGCGCAACTGGTCGGCATCTCCAAGACGGCGAGCGGCAAGGCGGTTGATTTTTATCGGCCTGAGCGCGAGGCCGAGGTGCTGCGTAAGGCGCTCGAACGCAACCGGGGGCCTTTACGCGATGAGGAGATCGCGCGCTTGTTCCGCGAGATCATGTCGGCCTGCCTCGCGCAGCAGGAGCCGCTCAAAGTCGCTTTCCTCGGCCCGGAAGGCACCTTTACCCAGGCGGCCGTGCTCAAGCACTTCGGTTCCTCCGTGCGCGCGCTGCCGCTGTCGGCCATCGACGAGGTGTTTCGCGAGGTGGAAGGGGGCATCGCCGACTTCGGCGTAGTGCCGATCGAGAATTCGAGCGAGGGTACGGTCTACCACACCCTCGACATGTTCCTCGGGTCTGCTCTCAAGATCTGCGGCGAGGTGGAGCTGCGCATCCATCACCACCTCATGGGCCGCATGAACGCACTCGCCGATGTGAAACGCGTCTGCGCGCATGCACAGGCACTCGCCCAATGCCGCGGCTGGCTCGATGAGCACTTGCCCGAGGTCGAGCGCGTCGCGGTATCGAGCAACGCCGAGGGCGCGCGCCGCGCACGCGATGAGCGCGCAACGGCGGCCATCGCGAGCCAAGCTGCCGCCGAGATCTACGGCCTGACGCTGCTCGCCGATGAGATCGAGGACCGCCCCGACAACACCACGCGCTTCCTGGTCGTGGGCCGCAAGCTCTTCAGTCCGAGCGGTGCCGACAGAACGACGCTGCTCGTGTCGGCGACCCACACGGACGATTCGGGCGCGCTCTTTCGGTTGCTCGAGCCACTCGCCGAGCATCGCATCAATATGACTCGCATCGAATCGCGCCCCTCGCGCAAACGCAAGTGGGACTACGTCTTCTTCATCGACGTGGAGGGTCACGTAAGCGATCCGCCGCTCGCGAAGGCGCTTGCCTCCCTGCAGAAGCGCGCCTCCCTGTTCAAGGTGCTCGGTTCCTATCCGCGAGCCGTGCTTTGACGGCGCCCGCGCAGCGCTCGATCGAGGCTCGTCCGGTTCGCGAGGTCCGCGGTCGGCTCGCCGTCCCAGGCGACAAATCGATCTCGCATCGCTCGATTCTCATCTGCGCGCTCGCCTCGGGGACGAGCGAGATACGTGGCTTCTTGGCGAGTGAGGACTGCCTCGCGAGCTTGAAGGCGATGCGCGCACTGGGCGTCTCCATCGAGCAGCCGTCTGCGACCGACCTTCTCGTGCACGGCGTCGGGCTGCGAGGGCTCGGGGCGCCGTCGCACCCGCTCGATATGGGTAATGCGGGCACGGCGATCCGCTTGTTTACCGGACTCCTGGCGGCGCAACGGTTCGATTCGCGGCTCATCGGCGATGAGTCGCTGATGCGCCGGCCGATGGAGCGCGTCGCGAAGCCGCTGCGCGAGATGGGCGCGCTCGTGCGCACTCATCAAGGAACTCCGCCTATCGACATCACCGGCGGTCAGCCCCTCCACGGCATCCACTACCACATGCCGATCGCGAGCGCGCAGGTCAAGTCGGCCGTTCTCCTTGCGGGCTTGTATGCCGAAGGCTCGACAACCGTGACCTCGCCGGCCGTGAGCCGGGATCACACCGAGCGCATGCTACGCGGATCCGGTGTGCGCATCGACAGCGAGGGCCTCTCGGCCACCGTGCATCCGCCCGAGCGCCTCGAGCGCCAGAGCCTCGAGGTACCCGGCGATTTCTCGTCGGCCGCCTTCTTCATCGTGGCGGGGCTTTTGGGAGCGGCGCCGGGCGGGCTCCTCCTGCACAATGTCGGCTTGAATCCCACACGCACCGGGCTGCTCGATATCCTGCGTGGCATGGGCGGGCGCATCGAAGTCGAGAATGCCCGCATGAGCGGCGCGGAGCCCGCCGGCGACTTGGTGGTCCACCCCTCGAGCCTGAAGGGTGTGGAGGTGCCTGCGTCGGCGGTGCCGCTCGCGATCGACGAGATGCCGGTGCTCGCCATCGCCGCCGCCTGCGCCGAAGGGCTGACGCGCGTCACCGGGGCGGAGGAGCTGCGCGTGAAGGAGAGTGATCGGATTTTAGCGCTGAGCGCGGGTTTTCAGTCACTCGGTGTGACGCACAGCGTGGCGCCGGACGGCATGACCATCGAGGGGCGCGCCGAGGGCCCTGCGTTCGGCGGGGGCCCGATCGAGAGCCACGCTGACCATCGCATCGCCATGGCGTTCGCCATCGCGAGCTTGAGGGCACGCGCGCCCATCCTGATCCGCGACACCGCCAATGTCGCGACCTCCTTTCCCGGCTTCGTCGCGCTGGCGCGCTCCGTCGGTCTCGACGTCGTCGAGTTCTGAGGCCTCGCCATGCCTGAAGTGCCCGTACTGACGATCGACGGCCCCTCGGGGTCTGGAAAGGGCACGATCAGCCGCGCGGTGGCGCGAGCCCTCGGCTGGGGGCTGCTCGATAGTGGCGCGCTCTATCGGCTGGTGGCGCTCGCCGCCCGCCGAGAGAGCGTCGGGCTCGACGATGCCTCGGGGCTCGCCCGGCTCGCCGAACGAATCGATATCCGCTTCGGTACCGGGCCGGCGGGAGAGGAGGCGGTCTGGCTGGGAGATCGGGAGGTAACCCAAGACATCCGTACCGAGGAGGCGGGGAACGATGCCTCGAGGGTGGCGGCCGTGCCGGGGGTGCGCGCCGCGCTCCTGACACGCCAGAGGGCCTTCGCCGTCCCCCCCGGGCTGGTGGCCGACGGCCGGGACATGGGCACGGTCGTATTCCCCGAGGCGCTCATCAAGATTTTTCTCACGGCGAGCCTTGAAGAACGCGCCCTGAGACGTCATAAGCAGTTGAAAGAAAAGGGGGTTGCTGCTACCCTTCCGGCCCTTTCGATGGAGATAGCCGAGCGTGACAGGCGCGATACGACGCGCCCCGTGGCGCCGCTGGTCGCGAGCGCCGAGGCAGTCTTGCTGGACACGACGGGAATGTCCATCGATGCCGTGGTGAAGCGAGTGTTGAGTATCGTCCGCGCGCGCTTAGGACCGTGACTCGCCGGACGGTGGCGATATTGAGGTGCGGTGATCAAGGAGCGAACGCCGTCGTTGTGGGTTACCCCTGTCGCACGCGGGACCCGTGCCAGGAGAGGTCGATAGAGAGCACATGACAGAGACTTTTGCGGAACTGTTCGAGCAGAGCATCGCGAGCCAGCGAATCCGTCCTGGCACGATTTTGAACGGGCTGGTCGTCGAGGTCGGCCAAGATTATGTCATCGTCAACGTCGGATTGAAGTCCGAGGCGGTGATTCCGTCGGACCAATTCAGGAACGAGAAAGGCGAGATCGAGGTGGCTGTCGGCCAGACCGTCGAGGTCGCCTTGGACAGCGTCGAAGACGGCTCGGGTGAGACGCGGCTCTCGCGCGAGAAGGCAAAGCGGGCGAGAACCTGGACGCGGCTCGAGACGGCGTTCGAGAAGCAAGAGGTGGTGGTCGGTACCATTACCGGCCGCGTCAAGGGAGGATTCACCGTCGAGATCGACAACGTGCGCGCGTTTCTGCCCGGCTCCTTGGTCGATGTACGCCCGGTTCGCGATCCGTCCTATCTCGAGAACAAGCCGCTCGAATTCAAGGTCATCAAGCTCGATCAAAAGCGCAACAACGTGGTGGTGTCCCGCCGCGCAGTGGTCGAGCAGGAGTACAGCGCCGAGCGCTCCGCACTCCTCGACAATCTGCAGGAGGGCGCCGCGGTCAAGGGCGTCGTCAAGAATCTCACCGACTACGGTGCGTTCGTCGATCTGGGCGGCATCGACGGCCTCTTGCACATCACCGACATGGCGTGGAAGCGCGTCAAGCACCCCTCCGAAGTCGTCAAGGTCGGCGAGGAGATCGACGTGCGCATCCTCAAGTTCGATCGCGAGCGCCAGCGCGTTTCCTTGGGGTTGAAGCAGCTCGGCGCCGATCCGTGGCAGAACATCGCGCGTCGCTACCCCGCGAATACCCGCCTCTTCGGCAAAGTCACGAACATCGCCGATTACGGCTGCTTCGTCGAGATCGAGGAAGGCGTCGAGGGGTTGGTTCACGTGTCGGAGATGGATTGGACGAACAAGAACGTGAATCCCGCCAAGGTGGTGCACGTCGGCCAGGAAGTCGAGGTCATGGTCCTCGACATCGACGAGGAGCGCCGCCGAATCAGCTTGGGAATCAAGCAATGCAAGACCAATCCGTGGAAGGAGTTCGCTGAGAACTACAACCGCGGCGACAAGGTGAGCGGTCAAATCAAGTCGATCACCGATTTCGGCATCTTCATCGGCCTCGCGGGGGGCATCGACGGGCTGGTGCATCTGTCGGACATCTCTTGGGATCTGCCTGGTGAGGAAGCCGTGCGCAGCTATCAGAAGGGCCAGCAAGTCGATGCCATGGTGCTCTCCATCGATCCCGAGCGCGAGCGCATCAGCTTGGGAATCAAGCAGCTCGCGAAGGACCCGTTCTCGGCCTATATCGCGGAGCATCCGAAGGGCAGTATCGTTCGCGGAACGGTGCGCGAGGTGGATGCGAAAGGCGCCGTCATCGATCTTGGCAACGGTGTGGACGGGCAGCTGCGCGCCTCGGAACTCTCCCGCGATCGCGTGGAGGATGCGCGCCTCTTGCTCAAAGTGGGCGATGAGATCGAGGCGAAGTTCACCGGTGTGGATCGCAAGGGCCGCAGCATCTCGCTGTCGATCAAGGCGAAGGATATTCACGAGGAACAAGAAGCAATGCAGAACTACCGGACCGATTCCTCCAGCGGAACGAGTCTGGGAGATCTGTTGAAAGAGCAAATTTCCGGCCAGGATTGAAATCTCGGCGCGGCGCGCAGCGACCCAGCGGTCGCCGCGTGCGCTCTCGTTGCAAAAGGCTCTTAGGGATGCTCGCGGATCGGTAATGACGAAGTCGGAACTCATCGAGATCATTTCGGCAAAGCAGAAGCACTTACCGGCGAAGGACGTGGAGCTCGCCGTGAAGCAATTGCTGGAGATCATGAGCGATGCGCTGGCGACGGGCGAGCGCATCGAGATCCGGGGGTTCGGCAGCTTTTCCTTGCATTTTCGCCCGCCGCGACAAGGTCGCAATCCCAAGACCGGCGAGGCCGTGGCTCTCGCCGGCAAGCACGTGCCACACTTCAAGCCGGGCAAGGACCTGCGCGAGCGCGTCAACGACGGCGCGGATCAGCCGATCCGCGACTGAGCGGTCGAGCCCGTACCCGCGCGGCGCGCGATCCGCGATTACTCGAAAGAGCTCTAAGGCGCCCAGGCCCATATGCCCGAACTCCCGCCGCTCGCCTGGTTCCTCATCGTGGCGGCGCTGGTGTTGGGGATTCTCGCCGGCCATTTCGGCTGGGGCCGGCGGTGGCCGAGGGCTTTCGGCAGGCTCCACCCGGACTATCTCGCAGGACTCGACTATCTGGTCTCCGAGCAGCCCGATCGCGCGCTCGACATGTTCTTGAAGCTCATGGACGCGAACGCTGACACGATCGAGACTCATTTTGCGCTGGGCTCGCTCTACCGCAGGCGCGGCGAGGTCGAGCGCGCGATTCGCATCCACCAGAACCTCCTTGCCCGCGAGGCGCTGGCACCCGAGCATCGAGAGCAGGCGTTACTCGCGCTCGCTCAGGATTACCTGCGCGCCGGGCTCCTTGACCGCGCCGAGGGGCTGTTTCTCGAGGTGAGCGCCGCACCCCGCCTGCGCGCCGTCGCGTTGGCGTCGCTCCGCGGTGTGTACGAGCGCCAGCACGAGTGGCCGCAAGCGCTCGAAACCTATCGGCAATTGGCGCGCATCAAGGCCGCACCACCGAGGCTCGTGGCGGCTCACTATTTGTGCGAGATTGCCACGCAGGCTCTCGAGCGAGGCGACATCGACGGCGCGCGCCGCCTCTTGCGGCAAGCGCGCGAGGAAACGACACCCTTTCCCCGCGCCGCGGTCCTGCGTGCGCAGATCGCCGAGCGCGAAGGCAAGCCTGAACTGGCGGTGGGCCTCTTGCGCATCGCCTTGCGCGATTCGCCCAAGCTCCTCCAAGAGGAGCTCCGGCACTTGCTCGATCTCGTGGGCGCCGAACGGCGCGACGCGCTGCTCGAGGAGCTCGTGGCGGAGGCTCGCTCGCGCGACATCGAAGTGCTGAGATCCCTCGTGTTCGCCGCGATCACCGCCGAGCTCGCCACGCTCGCACCGCTTCGCAGCGCGGTCGAGACCGTGTTCACGCAGGATCCGACGCTCAACGCGATGTGGCAGGCGGGCGCCGGACAGTTCGAGCGGATTGCGCCGGAGATCGGCGCGCTGCTCGCGCATGCGGAACGCTATCGCTGCAGCGAGTGCGGCTTCTCCGGCCGCAGCTTCTATTGGCATTGCCCGGCCTGCCAATCGTGGGACAGCTTCGAGACCTACGCCGTTGTTAAATTGCGCTGAGAAACCCGCTATCATGAGCGATGCCCACCAAATTCGTGAAAGCTTGCGTATTTCCCGTCGCCGGACGCGGCACGAGATTCCTCCCGGTCACCAAGGCGAGCCCCAAGGAGATGCTGCCGATCGTCGACAAGCCGCTGATTCAGTACGCGGTGGACGAGGCGCTGTCAGCGGGCGCTGACACCCTGATCTTCATCACAGGCAGCTCCAAGCGAGCCATCGAGGATCATTTCGACAGCAATCCCGAGCTCGAGGGCGTGCTGCAGCAGCAGGGCAAGCAGGAGCTGCTCGATACGCTGCGCGCGATCCTGCCGAGCTGGGCATCCTGCGTGTATATCCGACAGCCGGCCCCGCTCGGGCTGGGACACGCAGTGCTCTGCGCGCGCCCGGTGGTGGGGGAGGCACCCTTCATGGTGCATCTTGCGGACGATTTGATCGACGCCCCGGTCTCATGCCTCAAGCAGATGGTGGACGTCCACTCGCAGTACGGCGGGAGCGTGCTCGGCGTGCAGACCGTGCCCAGACACGACACCGACAAGTACGGCATCGTCACGCTGGAGAAGCCGCTCGTCGGACATGTAGGAAAAATCTCTCACATCGTCGAGAAGCCCAAGCCTGACAAGGCTGCCTCGACGCTGGCGGTGGTCGGGCGCTATCTACTGTCCGCCTCGATCTTCGATGACCTCGCGAAGATCGGCAAGGGCGCAGGCGGCGAGATCCAGTTGACCGACGGCATCGCGCGGCTCATGCATCGAGAAAGTGTGTACGCGTTCGAGTTCGAGGGCAAGCGCTACGACTGCGGGAACAAGCTCGGATACTTGCAGGCAACGGTGGAATTCGGGCTCAAGCACCCGAGCCTCGGCAGCGAGTTTGCAGCCTACCTCAAGGAGCTCGCGCGCAAGCTGGGCTGAGGCGCGGCGGGGGTCGTCCCGAGGCATGCATCCCGAGGAGTATGTCGCCTTTGACGGTACCGGACTCGCCGAGCTTGTGCGCCGTGGCGAAGTCACGCCGCTCGCGCTCGCGGAGGCTGCGATCGAACGAATCGAGTCTCTGAACGGGACGCTCAACGCGGTCGTCGAGCGATGCTATGCCGAAGCATGTGCTGCCGCACGAGTGGCCGGGGCCGAGGCGCCTTTCTGCGGGGTGCCGTTTCTCGCCAAGGATGTGAACATCGAGGTCGCCGGACTTCCGCTCACCTTCTCGTGCCGCTGGCTCAAGGACCTACCGCCAGCGCAGGTTGACTCGCCTCTGGCGGCGCGCTGGCGAGCGGCGGGGCTCACGATTCTCGGCCGCAGCAATACTCCGGAATTTGCCGGTGAATTCGTGACCGAACCCACCTGGCGCGGACCCACGCGAAATCCCTGGAGCCTGGCTCGCAGTCCGGGAGGCTCCAGCGGTGGGGCGGCCGCGGCCGTTGCATCAGGCATGGTGCCGATCGCCCACGGGACCGATTCGGGCGGCTCCATCCGGGTGCCGGCTGCGGCCTGCGGCCTCGTCGGGCTAAAGCCGAGTCGCGGATGGGTGCCCGTCGGGCCGCGCCACGATGAGCTTGCCGGCGGCCTCGACTGCGAGCACGTACTCACCCGCACGGTCAGAGACTGCGCACGGATGCTCGAGGTAACGAGCGGCGCCGAGAGCACCACGCGCACCCCCCTGCGCCCGGCAGTCGGGTCGTTCGCCCGCGCGCTCGAGGAGCCGCTTCCCGCGCTCCGCGTGGGCGTCGCGCTCGAGGCCCCCGGGGGCCTCGAGCCAATCGACGAGATCGGCAAGGCGGTGGAGGAGATCGCCGATCTCTTGGCCCGCTCGGGCCATCGCGTGAGGCCAGTGGCCCTTCCCGCCTCGGCCAACATCGGCGAGCCTGCCGGCATCCTGTGGCTGACGGCGATCGCCGAGGACATTGATTTCTATCGAGAGCGCATCGGGCGCTCGCCAAACGCCGACGAGCTCGAAGCGCTCACCCGGGCTGCGATCGCGCTTGGCCAGCGTAGCACCGCGATCGACTATGTGCGGGCGCGCCGGGCGCTCTGCGCCGCGACGCGCGACATGGCGGAGAAGCTCGCCGACCTCGACGTGCTGTTGTTGCCCACCACAGCCGATCATGCGCCGCGCATCGGTGAGATCGACGGACGCACCGCGGCCTTCGATTTTGACCGCTGGAACGCAGACTCGTACGGCTACGCTCCTTACACGGAGCTCTTCAACGTGACCGGCCAGCCAGCGATCTCGCTGCCGCTCGCGGTCTCGCGCGAGGGTCTTCCGATCGGCATTCAATTCGCCGCCCCGCTCGGTGAGGATGCGCGGCTGATCCGACTCGCGGTCTGGCTCGAGCGAGAACGGCCCTGGGCGGGGCGGCTCGCGGAGCTGCGCCGGCGCTTTCTCTAGGCGGCGCTTTCTCTGGGCGCTCAGAGCTCGGGGCGGCGCAGGGAGGCGCGCGACCAGTCGGTGCGGCTCGCGGTGTGGCCGCGGCTGCGGCTCAGGAGCCGGCGGCCAGCTTTTCAGCAAGCTTTTCCAGGCGCCGCGCGGACAAAATCCACTCGGTGTAGCCGTTGGGCTGGTCGCGGCCCCGGAAGATCAAGTCGCACGCGGCCTGAAAGGCAACATTGCGATCGAGATCGCGGCTCATCGGGCGGTACCCAGGATCGCCCGCGTTTTGCTTGTCCACCACGGAAGCCATGCGACGCAGCGCCGCCAGCACCTCCTCGCGCGAGCAGATCCCGTGCCTGAGCCAGTTCGCGACGTGCTGGCTCGATATCCGCAATGTCGCGCGATCCTCCATGAGCGCGACGTTGTAGTAGTCGGGCACTTTCGAGCAGCCGATGCCGAAGTCGATCCAACGCACCACATAGCCCAAAATGCTCTGGGCGTTGTTGTTGAGCTCCGCCTCGATCTGCGAGGGAGACCAGCCGGGGGCGGAAACGAGCGGTGGGCGCAGCACATCGTCCAGGCGCGCGAGCTTGCGTCCGGCGAGGCTCGCCTGAACCTCGTTCACGTTCACTTGATGGTAATGCAAGGCATGGAGCGTCGCCGCGGTCGGCGAGGGCACCCAGGCAGTGCTGGCACCCGCGAGCGGGTGCGCGATCTTGCTCTTCAGCATGTCGGCCATGAGATCGGGCATCGCCCACATTCCCTTGCCGATCTGCGCACGGCCCGGGAGCCCGCAGGCGAGCCCGACCTCGACGTTATGGCGCTCGTAGGCATCGAGAAAAGCGGCCTTCTTGAGATCGCTCTTGCGCGGAACCGCCGCCGCCTCCATCGAGGTGTGAATCTCGTCTCCGGTGCGGTCGAGAAAGCCGGTGTTGATGAAGACCACGCGATCCTGCACCGCGCGGATGCATTCCGCGAGATTGACCGAGGTGCGACGCTCCTCGTCCATGACCCCGATCTTCAGGGTGCAGGGAGCGAGGCCGAGGAGCCTCTCGACCTCGGCGAACAGCTCTGCTGCGAAGGCCGCTTCATCGGGTCCGTGCATCTTGGGCTTCACGATGTAGACCGAGCCGGTGCGCGAATTTCGCAGCGGCGCGCGCCCGCGCAGGTCATGCAGCGCGATCAGCGAGGTAACGGCCGCATCGATGAAGGTCTCGGGAATCGGCGCCCCCGCCAGTGTGACTGCATCGGACATCATGTGATGGCCCACGTTGCGCACCAGCATCAAGCTCCGTCCCGGCAGCACGAGGTCCTCGCCGGACAGCCTGCGGTAGCGGCGATCGGGACTCAGGCGCCGGTCCAGCGATTTTCCGCTTTTATCGAAGCGCACCTCGAGCGTCCCCTGCATGAGCCCGAGCCAGCTGCGGTACACGAGCACCTTGTCCTCGGCCGTGACCGCGGCCACCGAATCCTCGCAGTCCTGAATGGTAGTGACGGCGGACTCGAGTACCACATCGGCCACACCGGCGCGATCCTCGCGGCCGATGTCGTGCCCGCGATCGATATGCAGCTCGACGTGCAGGCCGTGGTGCTTCAAGAGAATCAGCGAGGGCGTCTCTCGCGAGCCCTGATATCCGACGAACCCGGACGGGTGCGCGAGCTGTGTGGTAGCGCCTGCGAGCGCGACTTCGAGTCCGCTCGGCGAGATTCGATACGCGAGCGCGTCCCGATGACTGCCCTCCCGGAGCGTAAAGTGCGCATCGAGGAAGTCTCGGACGAAACGAATGACGCGCGCACCGCGCGCCGGATCGTAGGCGCCCGAGGCTGCGCCGCCCTCGGAAGGAATCGCGTCGGTTCCGTAGAGCGCATCGTACAGACTTCCCCAACGTGCATTGGCCGCGTTGAGCGCATAGCGGGCGTTGTTGACCGGCACCACGAGCTGCGGACCGGCGAGCTGCGCGATCTCGGCGTCGACATTCTCCGTAGTGACGCAAAAGGGCCCGCGCTCGGGCGCGAGATAGCCGATCTCGGTGAGGAATGCCTTGTAGCTCGCCGGATCGAACCCCGCCCCGGGACATCGCCGGTGCCACTCGTCGATCTGGGACTGCAGCCCATCGCGGCGCGCGAGCAATGTCGCATTACGCGGCAGCAAGCGGCGCGTGAGCGCGGCGAATCCGCGCCAGAAATCTTGCGCATCGATGCCCGTTCCGGGAATCGCCTCGCGATTCACGAACTCGTAAAGGCGAGAATCGATCTCGATGGCGTCGATGCGGATCGTGCGCGGCATGACGGCTTCCTCGGCAACTGCCTCCTCGATGATATAATCATCGCTCATCCCTTTGGGCATTCTTTGCGTGCCGATCGGCGCGCACGGCGTGCGCGGCAGTGTGCCGTGGGAGGTCGGTGCGGGGGGCGGCTGGGAGCTGCGATGGGATGGAGTGAGTTGATTCGCGTGCGCGGCGGTCCTGTGCCGAGCGGAGCGCACGCGCCGTGGCTCGCGGTCGGATATATCCTGCTCTATACGTTCGGCTACCTCTCGAAACCGCTGTTCGGATCGGCCGCCATCTGGCCCTCGCACGCGCTCTCCTTCACGGTCTTCGTGCTGGCGCCTCTGCGGTTGTGGCCATTGATCGCCCTCGGCATGATCGCCTGCGAGATCGCGGCGCGCTCCGGGCTCGCCTGGCTGCTGTACGAGGATCGTTCGCTCGCCGTGACATTGGGTTTCGCCGCGGCCAACGTGCTCACCACCGCGGGCCCCGCGGCCCTCGCGCGCCTGTTGAAACTATTCCAGGACGACGACCGCTCGCGGCTGGTCATCTCGCCGGTCTGGATCGTCGTGCTTGCCGTCGGTGTCCTGCCCGGCTCGATTCTGGGCGCGACGACGTACGCCCTTGTGGCGGGCTCAGGGTCGGTGCCGGCCGATGCGAGCTTGTGGGCGATCGCCGCGATGCTCGCGATCGTCACGTTCGCGCCCGCTCTGTTCGGTGTCGTCGCGGGTTTTCCCGAGGAGCCTCAGGTCGCGGCAAGGTCCTGGGAAGGATGGGCGGTGGCGTCGCTGATCTTGGGGCTCTTCGTGTGGCTTGCGCTTACCCCGTGGCCGGGGCCGGACGGGCTCGTCGAGCCCATGCTGTTTGCGGTTCCGCTGGTTTGGCTGGCGCTGCGCTTTTCGCACCGGGCGACGAGCATCGCGGTGGCGATCGTCGCCTCCTGCATCGCGATTCTGGCGGGACGGCGAGCGGGAGCGCCCCTGCCGTCGACCAATCTGACCAGCTGGCAGCAAGTGGTCATCTCGATCGACATCTTCCTGCTGATCGGCTGCGGCGGAGCGCTCCTCATCAACTTGATGACTTGGAGGCAGCGAGCGTTGCTCGATGAGCTCGCGCGCGAGCACGCGCAGCTCAGCCGCTACGCTCAAGAGCTCGATTTCGCGGAGGAGGCGGCGCGTCGCTCCACCGCGGCGGATCTGCACGACGGCATCGGACAAGTGCTGGCCGGCCAGAGTATGACGCTCGCCGCGATGCGCGCGCAGGCGAGCCAGCCGAAGCTTGCGGCGTTGGTCGAGGAGGCGATCGAGGCATCGCGTGAGGCGCAGGAGGGGCTGCGCCTCATGATCCAGGACTTGACTCCCCCCGAGCTCGAGCGGGCCTCCCTCGAGGAGACGCTCGAGTGGCTCGCCGGCCTGTTCGGGAACCGCTTCGGGTTCACCGTCCACTGTCATGTCACGCAAAGTGCGCCGGTCGAGCGCGAGCAATTGCATCTCGTCTATCGCTGTGTTCGGGAGCTGCTGATGAATGCGTGCAAGCACTCGCGGCAGAAGTCGGCCGACGTGGAGGTGGAAGTCTCGACGGACTCGGTACACATTGCCGTCATCGATGAGGGGGTCGGATTCGATGCGCGCGGCGCCACGCCGGGATTCGGTCTCGGGCAGTTGCGCCAGCGCGTGCGCAGCGCGGGCGGGTCGCTCGATATCGAAACGGCGCCGGGAGAGGGGTGCCGGGTCGAGGTGCTGCTCCCGCGAGCCGAAGCGGCTGCGGCGCGCGCGAAGTCGGCCGCGAGCGAAGCCTCAGCCGGCGCGGCGCGCGCGTAGCACGAGCGCTGCGCCGAGGAGCAGCGTGAGGGCGCTCGCGCCGCGTGAGGGATCGATTTCGGGAGCTGCGTTGACGACCAGAAATTCCTGGCTCGCATTGAGCGGGTTCGGCGTAAACACGCTCACGTTGCTCGCCACGTAGTCCTTGCTCGCCGCCGAGAAAGCGGCGCTCTCGAGCGCGAGCGCGCCGCCGTCCGGATCGGTCTTCTGACCATCGAAGATATCCCAGATGGCAAACGCGTAGTTGGTTTGCGTGGTCGTATTGTTGAGGTTCGCGAGCAGGCCATTGGCGAGCCAGCCCGCGGCGTCGTAGGCCTGCTGGGCGGTGTAGACCTGGCCGTTGAACACGACCGCGGAGTTGAATTTCTCGGCGCCGTTCAAAGCGCCCGCCGTCGTCATGGTCGCGGTCCAGGGTTTGTACAGATAGGACTCCGTGTCGAAATCGTCGCAGATCATCGCGCCGGCGTAATTGATGCCATTCCCCTGGATGGTGCCTGCGTAGGGGCTCACATACACGCCGTCCGCAACGGTGCCGTTACCCGGGCTCGTGAGCTCCATGTTGTACTGCTGAGCGAAGCCCGCAGAAGTGAATGCCAGAAGGCCGAAACCGAGCAAGGCTGTGAATCTCTCGCGCATTCGAATACCGTCTGCCAACACTTGGACGCCAGGAGGACTTGCGCGTAGCTTCGCGTGCGGCTCGGGCCTGCGCAAAGGCAAGTTCGGAACTCATGAGCGGATAGGCAGTTCACAGTACATTATGTCAACTCGACTGTCCTCGGCTGTCGAGCGCCATGTCCGGGTCGTGCTGTTGGCAGAGTTTGCCTTGCTCGCGAATGATCTCTGCCAAGCGCAGCGCGCCCGGACCCGCGTAGTCGCGGTCCGCGAATACGAGATAGAGATTTCCCCAGCGCTCCGCTCCCTCGCGCAGGGGCAGCGCTTTGAGATCTCCCTTCGCGAGCTCGCCGCGCACTGTCTCCTCGGGATACCACGCGAATCCCAAGCCCATGGTCGCCGCGCGGATGGAGGTCGCCTTGTGGCTCACGGTCCAGACCTGCTCCGCACCGAGCCAGGTCCCGCCGCGTCGCTGGCTGCCCGTGTCGCGAATCACGAGATGCCGGTGCCGGCGTAAATCCTGGAGCGTGAGCGCACGCCCGAGGTGGTGCAGCGGATGATCCGGATGCGCGGCCGCGATGAAGCGCAGCCGCATCAGCGGATCACCCACGAATCCCCGCGGCACCTCCGAGCAGATCGCAAGATCCACGCGACGTTGCAACAAGCTCTCCAGGGTTCCGCTCAACACTGTCTCGTAGAGCTCGATGCGCGTCTGCGGGCGCTCCCCGGCGAAGCGCGCGAAACACTGCAACAGGAGCCAGGTGGGATAGATGATCTCAACGGCGAGCTTGAGCTCCGGCTCCCAGCCCTGCGCCAAATTGCCGGCGGCCTGCTCGAGCGCACCGGCCTCATCGAGGAGCGACTTGGCGCGCCGGTAAAGCACCTCGCCGGTCGGGGTCAGGTGGGCTTTGCGCCCGAGCACTTGGAAGATTTTGACGCCGAGCAGGGTCTCGATTTTTTGCACGGCGTAGGTCACGGCGGACTGGCTCTTGTGCAAAGCATTGGCGGCCTGGGCATAGCCGCCAGCGTCAACCACGGCGAGCAGGGCGCGCCATTGGTCCAGGGAAATGCGCGGGCTGTTCGGCAACATATAGATTCAATGATTAGATAAATAGATCCGGAATATTCGGCTTTTTTATTCAAAAAATCAATGTATAAAGCCAATAAACATTCACCCGTGAGGAGAAAGCCGTGATTAACCTGTTGCAGATCAATGCGAGCATTCACGATAACCGTGGCCAGTCGACCCAGCTCGCCGACCAATTTGTCGCCTCCTTCCGCCGGCACCATCCGGATACCCGGGTAGTGGTGCGCGACGTGGCGGCCAGCGAGCCCGTACCGCATCTCACTGCGGAGCGCTTCGCCGCGTTCGTCACGAAGCCCGAGGAGCGCACTCCCACCCAGCGCGCGATGGCCGCCTATTCCGATGGCTTGATCGAGGAGTTGAAGCAGGCTGATGTGATCGTGATCGGCTTGCCAATGTACAACTTCGGCGTGCCGTCACAATTGAAGGCCTATTTCGACCACGTCGCGCGCGCCGGCATCACCTTCTCGTACACCGAGAAGGGACCGGTGGGACGGCTCACCGGCAAGAAGGTGTACGTCCTCGCCGCGCGCGGCGGAGTGTATTTCGGGACGCCGCTCGATACGCAGACGAACTACGTGCGTGATTTCCTGAGGTTCCTCGGCATGACGGACGTCGAGTTCGTCTACGCGGAGGGCCTGGCGATCAGCCCGCAGCACAAGGAGGCGGCCTTGGCGGGCGCCGCAGCCGAGATCGTTCGGCACGCAACCGAGCAAAGTAAGGCTGCCTAGCACTCGCCTCACACAGGATCACAAGGAGTCACCCAATGAAAGTTCGTGCTCTGGACCACATCATCTCATCGATGCCGACATCGGATGGCGCCGGCGTGAAACTGCGCCGCAGCCTCGGGAGCCAGCGGGGGCTCTACGTCGATCCGTTTCTCATGCTCGATGAGTTCTATTCCGACAACCCGCACGATTACATAGCGGGCTTTCCCTCGCACCCGCACCGCGGCTTCGAGACCGTGACCTACATGCTCGATGGGCACATGCGTCACGAAGATCACTTGGGCAATCGCGGTGACCTGGGGCCCGGTGACGTGCAGTGGATGACGGCGGCCCGCGGCATCATTCATTCCGAGATGCCGCAGCAGAGCAAGGGCCGCATGCGCGGTTTTCAGCTGTGGCTCAACCTCCCCTCGAAGGAAAAAATGAAGCCGGCGCACTACCGGGATGTCCCCGCGCGCGAGATCCCGGTGGTGAAGCTTCGAAACGGCGGGGAAGTGAGAGTGATCGCCGGTACGCTCGAACTCGAGGGCAACGCGGTACGCGGCCCGATCAATGGCGGCGGCGCTCGACTCACCACCGATCCCGTGTATCTCGACGTGCGCTTGCCGGCCGGTGCCGAGCTCAGCGTGCCCGTGATCGCAGGCTACAACGCGTTTCTTTACACCTACGAAGGCAGTGCCGAGGTCGGCGCAGCGGGAATGCGCAAGCCCTTACCCCATCGTGCGGCCGGGGTGCTCTCGGATGGTGACCGCGTGGAGCTGCACGCGGGCACCGAGGGGACGCGGCTCCTCCTCCTCGCCGCCAGGCCGCTCGGCGAGCCGGTCGTGCAGTACGGCCCGTTCGTGATGAACACGCGCGAGGAGATCGAGCAGGCGCTTGAGGACTATCGCAACGGACGCCTGGCGGGCGCGGCCTGAAGGCGGGAGCAAGCCCTCGGTGCAAGCCGCGTTCCTTCACGGGAACGCGGCCCGGCAACGTGGAGGTCGCTTGCTCAGGAGCTCAAGGATGGGAAGCCGCTCGCGACGAGCGCGTGCAAGCCGTTCCACGCGATCTGCACCCCGATGCACAGGAGGATGAATGCAGTCAGCCGCACGACGACGCTCGTGCCGGTCGGCCCTAACTTCCTCCCGATGAATTCGGCGTAGCGGTAACAGAAATAGACGCTGAGCGCGACGAGCAAAATTCCGACCGCATGCCCGAGAGCCGTGACGAGCAGGGGCCGAAATCCCGCGGGCGGGTTGGCGCCGAGCGTGAGCGCGACGGAGATCGATCCGGGCCCGACGGTGAGCGGCATCGTCATCGGATAGAACGCCCGAGAGCTCAGCTCATCGGGAGTTGCCTGTTTCGGCTCCTCCGCAAGCTCTGCGGTAGCCGGCGAGTCCGGACTGTTCAACAGTGACCACGCAATCATGCACACCACGACGCCGCCCGCCACTTGCACCGACGGGATTGACACACCGAAAAAATCGAGTACGTAGGCACCGATGAGGGCCGAGGCGATGAGCAGCAAGAAGCTGTTGATGGCGATCGATTTCGCCATGTGATTGCGCTCCTGGGAGCTGAGTCTCGTGGTCATCACGAGATAGATCGGTGCGCCACCCAAGGGATCGACGATGGGCAGCAGAGCGCCCACGGCGAGCATGACGATCGAGCCGAAATGACTGAGCCCTTGGACGATGGACGAGCTGAACACGGCGTGCGTGAGGGCACCGGTCAGTGACCGACGATCGCGTGTCTTGCTAGCTCGGCTCCTGCAGATCGCATCGACCGCAGGGGCCAGCCGCGCAAGGCGAGCTGTCACAACTCGGCATCTCGCAGGCAGGCGAGCTCGCGCTCTTGCCGATGAATCCGGCGGACATGAGCTTCTCGACCGGGGCTAAAGGATCGGTGCCGCCCAACGAGATTCCGGCGCGGGCGCACAGCTCGCCCCAGGTGGCGATGCTTTCTGCCATCTTGTGGCGGACTTCCACCAGTCGATCGTTGGCATCGCATCGATACTCGTACGTGGGCACAAACTGCTCCTTACATAAAAGTCAGGCGCGGGGCGCCGAGCGCGCTGGTAGTTTACACGAGCGGGAATCTTTCGTGTGCGCGGCTGCCCATCGGCTATGATGAGGCGGAAAGATGTGCGCGATGGTGCTACAGAAAATCCCCCTGCTGGCCCCGGGGGCGGGCGTTTTGAGTGAATGAGAAGGTTTCCATGAAGGATGCGCAAAAAATCATGCTCTTGACCGGCGCGAGTCGGGGGATCGGACACGCAACGGTGCGGCTTTTCCAGGACCAGGGCTGGCAGATCTTGACCGTCTCGCGCCAGCCGTTCTCGGAGCTCTGTCGTTGGCAGTCGGCGCGCGAGAGTCACATTCAGGCCGATCTCGCGGATCTCGCAGCGCTCGACGATCTGGTTCGCGAAGTACGGCGCCGACTCCCCGATGGGATGCTGCACGCGCTCGTAAACAACGCGGGGATCTCGCCGAAGGGCGAAGGCGGGACGCGTCTCGGCGTCACGGCGACCGATGCCGGCCTGTGGCATCAGGTGCTCAACGTGAATCTCATTTCGACGGCGCTGCTCGCGCGCAGCCTGCAGCCTGAGCTGGCGCGTGCGCGTGGTAGCATCGTCAACGTGACCTCTATCGCGGGGCTCAAGGTTCATCCATTCGCCGGCGTCGCCTATGCCGCCTCCAAGGCGGCCTTGAGCGCGCTCACGCGCGAGATGGCGTGGGAGTTCGGTCCGCAAGGGATCCGCACGAATGCGATCGCGCCGGGTGAGATTCAGACCAGCATATTGTCCAAGGGTACGGAGGAGATGGTGC
>DATHCO010000286.1:0-15251 GCA_035319505.1 Steroidobacteraceae bacterium
TGAGCCTTCGACTTGCTGTCGATGAACTCGCCGACGAGCGTGAGGCTCTTGGTGATGCCGTAGTAGGCCCCAAACACGAAGGAGTCGTTGCGCCGGACGAGGTCGCTCGTCAGCTCACCGTCGGCGAGCTGAAGGTCCGAGATGCCGTAGCTCACGCCGAGCTTCAACTTGTCGAGTTTGTAGGTCACCTGGATATATCCGCCGTCGGACTTGCGCTCACCGCCCACGGCGTCGGTGGCCAGCACATAGAGTCCGGTGGTGCCGATGCCCTTCCCGTAGTAGCCGTACACCACGGCCTCGAGCCCCGCCACATCGACCTTGACCCCCGCGTCGACACCCGAGCCGGAGACGTCATTCGCGATGCCGTAGGCAGTGTTGGTGGCGACGTCCGCGGACGGTGCCTTCGCATGCTGCGTCACTGCGTCCAGCCACACCTTGCCCGTGAGCTGGTCGCTCTTCGGATCACCGAAGGAGTATGCGAGGCCCGCTTGAAATTGCGGCGAGTTGTGGGCGGTATATGCTCCGTCGTCCAGGGGCTGGAAGACGCCGAACGAACCCGTGAACCCCATCCAGTTGGGCGTCGTGTAGGTGATCTGCGGCTCCCAATCCGTGTAGATGTAGCCCAGGCCGATGCGTCCCAAGCTGGTGTTGCTCGGCGCAATGTTGGTCGGGCCGGCCGTTCCGACGCCGAGGAGCGTCATGTCATCGAGGATCGCGTCCTTGGCAAAAAGACCGATGTCGCGGCCGAGCTTCACCGTGCCCCAGCTCGCATCGCCGAAGGTCAGGAACTCCTGACGAGCATCGATCCCTGGCGTCTGCAGCGCCGCGGGCAACCCTGCGCCGTTCACCCCTGCGGCCGCCGAGCTGTTGATGCCCGGATAGAAGCCGATGGTCGCGCTGATATCGAGGTTATCCTGGCGCGTGCTCGCGCTGAACACGAGCGCCGCTGGGAGCAATCCGTTTCGCACCGCGGCGGAATTGTCACCGGTGCAGGCAAGACCGCCCGCGACCGCATTATCGGTGCCATGGTCGCAGCTCGCGTCGACATAAAATGCATTGATGTTGCCGGAGAAATCTATCTTCCAATCGCCGGCGGCGATGTCGATTCCGGCGACCGCTTGGGTCAGTGGAACCATCCAAAGTGCGGCGCCGATTGCGATCGCATATTTGACTCGCGCTTTCATATACCCCCTCCGTTCGTTTTCCAAAAGACCGCGCCCTTGCAGCCTGGCTGAGCCACTGCATGAGGGGCCGTTGCAAGAGGTGTACCAATGACGCGACGAGGTGGCAGAGGAGCGCACGGCGAGCTCGGGCGGATGCGCCGAGAAAGGCCCTTTGGGCTTCGGCGTAGGGCGCTGAACGCGCGAAAAGTTCGCGCCGCAGGGACAGGGGAGGCAAGGCTCGCCCCGACTGTGGCTTCGGCGCAAAAGCCAAGGATGGGAATACCGATCGGGTGTCCCGCCTCAGAGCCAAATTTGTCGCACTCTGTATTGGATTAGATACATGTTTGGTTGCCTCATTTGAAAGACAGACTGTGGCAGTTCGGGAACATCCTGCGCCGCCGGGACCGTGGAGCGGGGCGCAACGAGTGCAAGTGGTTGATCGAGCGATGCCGCTGAGCCCCTCAGGGGCTGGCACGCAAGCTGCTTGGTGCGCGAGGACGGCGCGCACGGAGCTCGATCCCCATGAAGACGAGAGCGGCGGTTGCCTGGGAAGCCGGTAGACCCCTGACCATCGAGACGGTCGATCTCGGTGGGCCGAAGCGCGGCGAGATCCTGGTGCGCCTCGTCGCATGCGGTGTGTGTCAGACCGACGCATTCACCCTCTCGGGCGCCGACCCGGCGGGATTATTTCCGGTGATTCTCGGCCACGAGGGCGGTGGCATCGTCGAGGACGTCGGCACCGGCGTCAAGAGCGTCAAGGCGGGCGACCACGTCATCCCGCTCTATGTGCCGGAATGCGGACGGTGCGAGATCTGCCGCTCGGGCAGGAGCAATCAATGCCAAACCCTGCGCGCCACGCAAGACCAGGGCCTGATGCCCGACGGCACCGCGCGATTCTCGGTCAAGGGTAAGCGAATCAGGCACTACATGGGGACCAGCACCTTCTCCGAGCACATCGTGCTGCCGGAGATCGCCGTGGCAAAGATCAACCCGAAGGCGCCGCTCGACAGGGTGTCCCTGCTCGGCTGCGTGATCACCGCCGGCATCGGAGCCGTCCTCAACACCGCCAAAGTGACGCCCGGCTCGACGGTGGCCGTGTTCGGCCTCGGCGGCGTCGGACTCTCGGTGGTGCAGGGCGCCGTGATGGCGCAAGCCTCACGCATCATCGCCATCGATCTCAACCCCTTGAAATGGCCGCTCGCCAAGGCGCTCGGCGCCACCGACTACCTGAACCCCAAGGACACCGATCGCCCGATCCAAGAAGTCGTCATCGACATGACCCAGGGAGGCGTCGACTATTCGTTCGAATGCATCGGCAACGTCCATGCGATGCGCTCGGCGCTCGAATGCTGCCGCGCGGGCTGGGGTGAATCGATCATTCTCGGAGTGGCCGGCGCGGGACAGGAAATTGCGACTCGGCCGAGCCAGCTGATGAGCGGACGAGTGTGGCGCGGGTCGGTGTTTGGGGGAGTCAAGGGCCGCTCCCAGCTCCCTCACTATGTGGATCGGTATCTCGACGGCGAGATCAAGATCGACCCCATGATCAGCGCCGTATGGCCGCTCGAAAAAATCAACAAGGCGTTCGATCTGCTACACGACGGCAAGACGGTGCGCTCGGTGATCGAATACTCGCGAAGCTAGGAGGTGCGCCTGAGTCGTCCGCGCGAGCCCCTAGTGCCCGAGAAGGATTCGATGCTTGTGAATCTTTCGATAGAGCGTATTGCGGCTGATACCGAGGGTTTGCGCGGTTCGACTGATGTTCCAGCGCATCCGCTCGAGCTCGCGCAACAGCGCCGCGCACTCCGCCTCACGCAGCGCCGCCGAGGGTGAGCTCTCGACCGCAGCAGCATCGCCGCCGCCGACCGCCGTCACCGTCACCGCCGGCGCCGGTGGATCCGTGTCCAAGATCTCCTGCGGCAGGTTCGATGCTCGGATAAGGCCGTCTCGGCACAGGGCGGAGGCGGTGCGCAGCGCGTTACGGAGCTGGCGGATATTGCCCGGCCAGGAATACTCCATCAACTTGCGGAATGCCTCATCGTCGATTCTGATCGAATCCTGTGCTCCGTTCTCCTCACGCAGCAAGGTGCGGATCAGGTCGGCCTTGTCAGCGCGGTCGCGCAGCAGCGGCAGGTGCAGCGTCACGCCGTTCAAGCGGTAATAGAGGTCCTCGCGAAATTGACCCTCTTGAATCATCTGCAGAATGTCGCGATGCGTCGCGCTGACGACGTGCAGATTGACCGGAACGGCCAGATCGCTCCCGAGTGGCACCACTTCGCGCTCCTCGATGACCCGCAGGAGCCGCGTCTGCAGCATGAGCGGCATATCCCCGATTTCGTCCAGGAACAAAGTGCCGCCGTTCGACTGGAGGATCTTGCCGACCCGGCCTTCCTTGGCCGCTCCGGTGAACGCGCCGCGGGTGTAGCCGAAGAGCTCGCTCTCGATGAGGCTCTCGGGGATGGCCGCGCAATTCACCGTCACGAAGGGCTTATCGGACCACAGTCCGCCGCGATGCAGCGCCTTGGCGAACGCCTCCTTTCCGGTGCCGGTCGCGCCGTGCAACAGAATCGGAACCTGCTTTGCGAACAGCTGGCGCGCGCAGGCGAGATTCTTGCGCATCTGCAGGTCTTCGCCCACGTGTTGCGGCTCGCGCTCGCGTGCGATCGGCTCGAGCGCCGTGCCGATCTGAGTGGGCACCGCGAGCTCCGCGCGCCGCGCGCTCGGGCGAAGCGGCGCGCGCGCGATAGCGAAGAAGCGCCGCCCGTGCGCAAGGTCGCGCACGGGCCAGATCGCGCTCGGCTCGAGCCTGGCGCGCTGCTCGAGCGCTCCGAAGTTGAACTGGAAGAATTTTCCGATCGGTTCGCCGACGAGCGAGGCCCGGTTCGAGCATCCGAGCTGCACCAGAGCGCTCTCGTTGACCGCCAGAATATTGCCGTCGTCATCGATCGCCATGAGCGCCTCGTGCAGCAGTCCCACAAACTCGGGTCGACTGTGGAAGCGCAGGATCCAGGCTCGGCCGTACTCGTTCAGGAAGTTCCAGCGGGAGATCAAGTGCGCCGACATGTTGACGAGCGCCATCGTGTGGCGCTGGATCAGGCGGCTGTCGCTCGAATTCGCCGTGGAGGCGTCCAGCACGGCCAAGATTCCTCCGTGCGGATCGAGAATCGGCGCAGCGGAGCAGGACAGCGAGATGTTGTAGCCGCGGAAGTGCTCTTCACGATGCACCGTCACGGGACTCGCCTCCGCAAGGCAGGTGCCGATGCCGTTGGTGCCTTCGTGGCGCTCGTCCCAGAGCGCGCCGAGCCACAATCCGGCGTGCCGGAACTCGCGCTGCAGCGCCGGGTCGGTGATCGTGGAGAGGACGGCCCCTTGGGTATCGGTCAAGATGACAGCAAACCCGGATCCGGCAATCTGCTCGTAGAGGCTCTCCATCTCCGCGCGTGCGACCGGCAAGAGCTCGCCCAGGCGCTCCTGCAGCTCCTTGAGCGATTGCGGATTGAGCACGCTGTTCTGCCGCGGCGTGGAGGGCTCGATCCCGTATTCCCGAAGACAGCGATGCCAGGAGCGGGTGACCAGCGGCTCGATTCCGGCCGGTTGTAGGCCGCTCTCGACCACCTGAATGATCCGAGACGCGTGGCTTGCCACGAGCTTATTGGCTTTCAAGACTCCCCCTCGGCATGGTCTCGCGTGCCGGTCCTTTGGCACACGTCCTGGTTATTCCCTGGTTGTTTTCCCGCAACTTCCTTGATGCAGCACCCCAGGACAGAGCCTGTGCTCTTTTATGTCAACTGGCAATACGCAGTGCAAAAACGCGCCTACTGCTCGGAGGCGGGCGCCCCGAATTTATAGGACGGATCCCCGTTGTAGTGAGCGCGAATGAAGGTGATCAATTTCCACAAGTCGTCGGCGCTCTTGACGATCGCGCCCATGGGCGGCATCGGGCCCACGACGTTTTCGTGCCCCTTGCGGGTATAGCCTTTCGCCTGCAGCGCATCGCTCCCCAGAGTGACGAGTCGAAACAACGTGTCATCGTCGCCGCCATAAACCCAGATGTCATTGGTGAGCGGAGGACACATGCCGCCTCCGCCGGTTCCGCCATGGCAGCCGCTGCAGGCATAACTTCGGAACAATCCCTCCCCTTGACTCACGATGTCGCTCTGCGTGTCCTTGTAGGGGTTCATCAGTTTTCCCTTGGGCGTTTCCTTCTCGACCTCGATCGGCGATTTGCTGCTGTCGGCGGGCGCCGCGTCGGCGTACGCCGGCCCACGAGAAGCGAGCGCCGCGACTACGAGGAGCGCCGCGAAGCCGACGATGCGAGGGACTGGTCTCACTCGATATCTCCTCCTTGATGCAATCCTCAGCCGCTCGCCTGGCCGCCCCGCTGGGCGGCTTCTTGCAGCAGGCGGATCAGCGCCTCGTTGTCGTTCGCCTGCGCGATGGAAAGCGCCGTACGCCCATCCTCGCTGCGTGCGTTGACGTCGGCTCCCGACTTGATGAGGAGCGCCGCGAGACTCGAATGATTGCCGGCCGCGGCGATCATCAACGCCGTAACGCCGCCCGGATTTGACGCGTTGACTCGTGCACCGTGCTCGATGAGCGCAGCGGCAAGCTCGCTCGAGCCCGCCACGGAGGCGAGCATCAGCGGCGTATAGCCGCCCTTCGCGATCGGCGCGTTCACGTCCGCGCCGGCCGCGACGAGTGCCTGAGCCGCCTTGAGCTTGCCGTTCTGCGAGGCAATCGCGAGCGGCGTGAGCCCGTCGCTGTCGGCTGCATCGACTTTCGCTCCGTAACGCACCAGCACGCTCACGAGCTCGGGGTTGTCGCCCCAGGCGGCGTACATGAGCGGTGTCCAATTGTTGCGGTCACCCGCGTTCACATCGGCCTTGTGCTCGACGAGGAAGCGTGCCACCTCGACGAAGCCGAAGCGCGTGGCATCGACGAGCGGCGTATAGCCCTCACCGTCGCGCGCATCGACGTGTGCGCCGTGGCTCATGAGATAGCGCACGCGGTCGAGATCGTCGGCGACGATCGCGTTCGCCAGCTCCTCGTCGGGGTTGGCACCCTCGGCCAGCCATTTCTTGAGCTCGGCCATTCGGGCGCGCCGCTCCTTCTGCACTTGCGCGGCGGTCTGGGTCATCGGCTTTTTTTCCACGTAAGGACCGTGAGAGGGGAGATCGCCCGAGATCAAGCACTCGGAGCACTTGACCAAGGGCACACCGTAGTCGACGAGGATCTGACGTATCTCGTCGCGGCGCTGCGCGAGGGCCCCTTCGATCGCCGATTTGATTTCCGGTCGGCCCCGCGGGACGGCGAGGGTCATGTCGAATTCCATCGGCACTTCATCTTCCATCAGGTTGACCGGCTTGAGGATGAGCGGTGCATGCTTGACGGTGAGGTAGTATCCGGCCATCGGTCCCCACGCCGCCGCGACATCGAGGCCGCCGTCGATCACCTGCTGGACCTGGTAGGAGGGTTGGCTGTCCGCCTGGACGTCGGCGTTGTGACTCAGATAATGGATCACCGTGTTGCTGACGACACCATGATCGGCGAGCGCCTGACGAATGGCGGACACCTGGAATACGCCGACACGCAGCTGCTTCAAGGCCGGATCGTCCAGACTCTTGATGTCGATGCCCTTGTCGCTGCGGTACGCGAGGACGAAGGTGGAGCGATAGAGGGGGGAGAGAACCACGGCTCCCTCGGTATCGGAGGCCATGTCCATCCACAGATCGCAGTTGCCCTCGCTCAACGTCGTGCGCATCAGTCCGCGCTCGATCGAGGGTCGCCAGTAGTAATGCACTTGCGATCCGAGGGCCTTGCCGATCACCTGTGCGATCTTGTTCTCAAATCCCTCCCCCTGGGCGTTAGACAAGGGCATGTTGCCGGGATCCGCGCACACGACGAGCGAGGTGATCTCGCCGGCTGCCGCGAGGCAGGCGACCGACAGGGCGGCCGCCAGGACGGCGCTCGCAAGGAGAGCCCCTCGCCCGATCCGGCGCGCGGCTTCGAAACTCATCATTCGTCTCCTCGAATCGAAACGAAAGCCCGGTGCCTCGCGGCACCGGGCGTTCCATAGTACTAAAGAGTCAGTCGCTCTGGTTGTGGTCGCGCTATTGTCCTCCAGCCGCACCTGCCGCGGGTGCGGGATTGTCCGGTGCCGCATTGCCCACCCGGAAGGTGAACAGCGTGCCGCCCTGCGGTATGTGGTTAAGACCCGCGGCCTTGGTCATCGCCGTCGCTCCGATCGCGCCGAACTTGTCGCTCAGATCGAGCCCCGCCGTCACCGGCAAGCCGATCCACCCGCCGATTCCGGACCATATCGACACGTATTGCTTGCCCTTCACGGAGTAGGTGATCGGGTTTCCGATGATGCCGGAGGAGAGCTTGCGAGACCAGAGCACCTTGCCCGTCGCGCGGTCCACCGCACGGAAATCCCCGCCGAGGCTGCCGTAGAAGGCGAGGCCCCCCGCGGTCACCAGCGCACCGCCCCAGTTCGGATACTGATCGGGGATCTCCCACTCGGTCTTGCCGGTGAGCACGTTGAACTTCTTGAACTTGCCGGTGACGCCGGGCTTCTCGGGATACATGTACACGTTGGCGAAGACGTACACCGTTCCCTGCTGGGTATGCGATCGCGCCTGCGGCTCGTCTTCCATGCACCAGTTGTTGGTCGGCACATAGAAATTCTCCGGATCGCCCGGATCGACCGCCACCGGTTGCTGGTCCTTACCGCCCATGGCCGACGGGCAGGCCTGGGTGTTGTTGCCCACCTTGAGGGGTGAGTGCTCCGCAACCTTGACCGGCCGCCCGGTCTTCATGTCGATCTTCTCGGCCCAGTTCACCGTCACGTACTTGTTCGCGCGCAGGAGCGTGCCGTCCGTGCGGTCGAGCACGTACGCAAAGCCGTTGCGGTCGAAGTGCACCAGACACTTGCGCATCTTGCCGTCGACGTTCATCTCGACCAGTACGACCTCGTTGATGCCGTCGTAGTCCCACTGGTCGAAGGGCGTCATCTGATACACCCACTCCGCCTCGCCCGTCTCGATGTTGCGGGCGAAGATGCTCATCGACCATTTGTTGTCGAACTTGCCGCTGTTGCAATTTTCCTGCGTGAGGGGCTCCGCGCAGCGATACTGCGGCGACCAGAGGCCCGGATTGCCGGTCGCGTAGTACACGAGGTGCAGGTTCGGATCGTAGGCGTACCAGCCCCACGCCGCGCCGCCGCCCCGTTGCCACTCATCACCCGGGAAGGTGCTGATGCCGAGATCCTTCCCGGCTTTGCCGTACTCGGGGTGCTTGGCGTTGGTCTTCGCCGTCAAGCACACGTCCTTGTCGCTGCCGGTGGAATAGCACTTCCACGCGAGCTTGCCGTCCGCGAGGTTATACGCGGCAACCGCGCCGCGGGCCGCAAACTCATCGCCGCCGAAGCCGATGAACACCTTGTCGGCGGCAATGATCGGCGCCGGCGTGATGGTCTCACCGTGATCGGGGTAGGCGTGTTTCACGACCCAGTCCTGCTTGCCGGTCGCGGCATCGAGCGCGATGACATAGCCATCCAAGGTGCCGAACACGAGTTTTCCGTCGGCATACGATAGACCGCGGTTCACGGTATCGCAGCAGGCGCGCGGCACCGCGGACTCGTCGCGGCCGCTGGTCTTGGTGTAGCTCCAGACTTGCACCGGATGATCCGGATCGCTCAAATCGAGCGCTTGCACGATGTTCGGCCAGCCGCTCTCCATGAACATCATTGGTTTGCCGCCGACATCCTCGATCACCAAGGGCTGACCCTCGTGACCGCGCAGGGTGCCGCTCGACTGCGACCACACCATTTGCAGCTGATTCACGTTACCCGTATTGATGTCCTTGAGCCCGCTGTAGCGGGTCAGACTCAAGTTACCCGCGGGAGCCCCCCACTGATTCGGGTCGTTGAAGCGTTGCATCTGTTCGCTATCGGATGCCGCCAGCGCTGCACCACAGGTCGTAATGAGCGCTGCAACGGCGTAAATAACTTTGACCTGACGTTTTGCTGTGAGCCATCTCATCGTACATTCTCCTCACTTGGGTCTAGCGTTTCGCCGATGTTGCGGCAAACGTGCACACATTGAAGTCTGGGTGCTGCGGAAAAATGCCTTTGTTGCTTTGTTGCTTGGTGGTGCAATACCCCCTCCTTCCCGACAATTGCCTTGTTCTGTTCCGCCTTGTTCTGTTCTGTCGCGACCTACGGATAGCAATGCTTATGCCATCGGCCGGAGCCTGAGGAAAAAATCCTCTTTTGGACGAAAAGTCTTTTAAATCAATCAGTTGTAACGAGCAGGCGTGGCCTCTGCCGCGGGATCAGTGCTCGCTTTGACCGCACCGCAAGATGAAGTGTGCCAGGCACGTTACACTGCGGGCGGAGATTGCGCCGTTCGTGAGGCTACGAATGTGCACAGCTTGCTTCGCGCACAGCTTGCTTCGCGCGCGCCTTGCTTCGCGCACGCCTCGCTGCGTGCGCGCCTCGCTATGGAATGTGCACGCCCCAGGGCAATTCACCGACGGGTATCTCGCCGATCGGCTTGAGTGAGCCCGTATCGATCACGCTCACGCTGTTGGAGCGTCCGTTCGCGACATAAAGCTTCTTGCCGTCACGTGTTTGGGCCATATTCCAAGGCCGCTTGCCGACACCGATCGAGGTGATGACGCGCGCGGAGCCGGTATCGATCACCGAGACAGTGCCGTCGCCGCCATTGCTCACGAACACGAGCTTGCCGTCCGGGCTCGCGAGCGCGCCCGCCGGGCGCAGGCCCGTGTGAATCGTCGCAGTGACCGTGCGCTTGGCCGCATCGATCACATCGACGCCGCCGGCGGCTTCCTCCGCCACGTACGCGACCGCCTCACCCGGCAGCCAGGCGATTCCGCGCGGATGACCCGAGGTGTGAATCAACGCCACCGAGCGCGCCGCCTTGAGATCGATGAGATCGACATCGTTCGAATTCTCGTTGCTCGTCATGAGCCAGCGTCCATCGCCGCTCCACGCACAGTGCTCGGGATTTTTCCCCTGCGTCGGAATCTTCCGCGTCACTTTTTGCGTGGCGACGTCGACGAGCGTCACTTCGTTGTCGTCCTCCACACAGACCGCGATGGTTTTCCCGGAGGGCGAGAGCGACGCCCCCTCCGGGCTTCGGCCCACATCGATGCGACGCCCGATCTCGCCCGAGCCCACATCGACGGTGACGAGCGCGTTACCGGTGGCATCGACCACGAAAGCGGTCTTCTCCTGAGCATCCGTGAGAGCCGCCTGAATTTTTGTACCAATTTTGCCACGGTTCGGTAGGGTGCGGGTCACTTTGTCACCCGTGGTATCGATCACCGAGACAGTACCGTCGCCTTGGTTGGCAACGTACGCGAAGGCCTCGGCGCAGAGGGGCGCGGCGATCCAACCGAGCAGGAGCCCGATGCAAGCCTGCGAGGCTCGGAGGAGTTTTATGTTCATGAGACGAGCACCTTCATGCGCTTGGCGCGAATCCCGCAATTTTCGGCAATCTTCGGCATGCAATTTGCACTATGCAATCCGAGGTAGTGCATAACCTTTACAATTGGCCCATCGCCACAATCGGCGAAACGCCCCAAGGCACGGTCATCGAGGCCAATGCTGCAATGCCCCGAGTGGACGAGTCAAGGCGACAGCACTTACGCGAGAGATGAGATACCTATGAAAACCAGAGCTGCTATTTGTTACGCGGCCGGGAAGCCCCTCGAGATCGTCACGGTCGATCTCGATGGTCCGCGAGCAGGCGAGGTGATGGTCGAGATCAAGGCGACCGGCATCTGCCACACCGACGAGTTCACCCGCTCGGGCGCCGATCCGGAAGGGCTTTTCCCGGTCATCTTCGGCCACGAGGGCGCAGGCATCGTGGTGGACGTCGGGCCGGGCGTCACGTCGGTCAAGAAAGGCGATCACGTGATACCGCTCTACACGCCCGAATGCCGCCAATGCAAATCCTGCTTGTCGCGCAAGACCAACCTCTGCACGGCGATTCGCGCCACGCAAGGCAAGGGTGTCATGCCCGACGGCACGAGCCGATTCTCCATCGGCAAGCAGACGATTCATCACTACATGGGTTGCTCGACGTTCTCGAACTTCACGGTGCTGCCGGAGATCGCCGTTGCCAAGATTCGCGAGGACGCTCCCTTCGACAAGGTCTGTTACATCGGCTGCGGCGTAACCACGGGCGTGGGTGCCGTCATCAACACCGCCAAGGTGGAGCCGGGCGCGAACGTGGTGGTGTTCGGCCTCGGCGGTATCGGGCTCAACGTCATTCAGGGCGCCAAGCTCGTCGGCGCCAACAAGATCATCGGCGTCGACATCAACCCGCGCCGCAAGGCGCTCGCCGAGAAGTTCGGCATGACCCACTTCGTCAATCCCAAGGAGGTCGGCGGCGATATCGTCGCGCACCTCGTGAGTCTCACCGACGGCGGCGCCGACTACAGCTTCGAGTGCATCGGGAACGTGGACATCATGCGGCAGGCACTCGAATGCTGCCACCGCGGTTGGGGAGTGTCGGTCATCATCGGTGTCGCGGGAGCCGGCCAAACCATTCAGACACGTCCGTTTCAGCTCGTGACCGGACGCGTCTGGAAGGGCACGGCATTCGGCGGAGCGCGCGGCCGCACCGATGTTCCGAAGATCGTGGATTGGTACATGGATGGTAAGATCAATATCGACGATTTGATCACGCACACGATGCCGCTGGAGAAAATCAACGACGCGTTCGATCTGATGCACAAAGGCGAGTCGATCCGAAGCGTTGCGATCTTTTAATCAATCGAGGAGCACAACATGGCTGTCAAGATTCACCCTGCAGTGGATAACGGCGTCAAGGCTTCAGACCCGAAGTACCCCGGCGGCACGCTCAAATGCAAGTGCGCCACCGCGCCGGTCACCGTACGCATCGGCAGCAACGTGGCGTTCGATCACGTCTGCGGCTGCACGAAATGCTGGAAGCCGAGCGGCGCCATGTTCTCACTGGTGGCAGTCGTGCCTCGCGATAAGTTGCAGGTGACTGCGAACGCGAACAAGCTAAAAATCGTCGACGCGTCCGCGCCGATTCAACGCTATGCCTGCACCGGGTGCGGCGTGCACATGTACGGCCGGATTGAGAACAAGGAGCACCCCTTCTACGGCTTTGACTTCGTGCACCCGGAGCTCCTCGACTCGAGCGGCTGGGAAGCGCCGGGGTTTGCCGCATTCGTCTCCTCGGTCATCGAGTCCGGAACGAAGCCCGACCAGATGCCGGCGATCCGGGCTCGACTCAAGGAGCTCAAGCTCGAGCCCTACGATTGCCTCTCGCCCGCGCTCATGGATTTGATCGCGACGCATACGGCAAAGAAGAAGGGCGTGCTGGCCGCGTAGAGCCGCCAGCCGCATCGGGCTCGCGCAGCGGCGCGGCATGCCGCGCCGACTGAGCGATGGGAGGCGGCCTCGACCCCCTGGCTCGCTCGGGGGGGCGAGGCCGCCGGGCACCTCACTCCATGCTCACGAATTTCGCCCTGGCCTCGGCAATGCGCGCGAGCACGCCGCGCTTCTCGGCCGCATTGTTCCAATCGGGATAGTGCTGAGCGGCCTCGGTGAGCCGGTCCATCCACGCCGCGAAGTACTTGGCGTCCTCGGGTGAGCGCGGCTCCTCGCCCGCCACGGTCACGTAGATCGGGCTCGTCGTCGCGTAGACGTAGTTGTCCAGCACCTCCTCGCGCGCTTGGTCGGTCGAGGCTCTCAGCACGTACCAGCCGGTGTCCTTCACCGGGATCGTTCCTTCGACGTCGAGGTGATCCGCCGCAGTGTGCCCGGTGAAGGAGCGCACCACTCTACCGTTGCACACGAGCTCGAGGTGATCGACGGGTACGATCGACTTGAGATGCACGGAGAAGCCGACGCGCGGCTGTGCCTGCCCGAATTCCAGCACATCGCCCGGGCCGACCCCACCCAGGCGCAACCCGAGCAAGGGGCCGTTCGTCGCGAACGTGTGCCCGTCCTTGAGCGACGCCAGCCACTCCTCGACCGTGACCTCGCCTCCCGGTACGCGCGCGTAGACCCGATTCATGCCCACCGGCCCGCGGAGCGAGGCGAAATTCGCCATCGCGTCGGTCCCGCCGGCCGCCGGCAATCGAAATCCCAGATTGAGAAGGCGGTACCAAACGGCCGCGGTGGTTCGGTGATCGCTGAATCCCAAGATCTCCATGTAATCGACCTTGCCGAGCGCCATGTCGAGCGGCAACTCGTCGGTGAGCGGCGCTTGAGGTTTGGCAATCGGCTCCGGCATCTCGTCGAAGGGGTGCACGTAGCCCACGAGCGCACCGCGCGCGTGGCCAATATCCGCGACGTCTGCGTTCATGGGGTAGAGGCTCGATGCGGCCGTATTCGGGTAGGCTGCATAGCCGGGGAGAATGACGCTGCCCGCGACGTTCAGAAGGCCCAGGTGCGCCCAGTAGCTCGTGTGAAACTCCTGGCCGTGCACCACGATCGCGCGCGGCTGCGAGGCGGGATCGCGTTGCGCAGCGTTGTAGGCGATGTCGGGGAAGCGTTGCTCCTTGTTCACGATGAGCGCGTGCACCATGCCGAGATTTTCCGCGAGCGCCTGACTCACCAGATGTGCGGGCGTATTGCGGTAGGTGCCGCCATAGTTCATGTGCACGTGCACGTCCGCGCTCACCCAATGGCCGGCATCGGGAACCGTCCAGGCGCCCTCGTCGATATTGACTGCTACCGACGTGGGCTGAGCCGCCGAGGTCAGCACGCGGCGCTCCTCGATCCTGCGCTCCATGCCGTGCACGACCTTGACCGTCACGATCCCCGCTGGAACGTCCATGGTCACCGCGCCAGTCAAGTGAAAGTAGTGTTGCTCGAAAGGACGCAGGCGCCGATCGAAGCCGTCGTCCGCGTGCATCCAAGCACTCGCCGGCGCGTAAGATCGCCCGGCGGAGTCCGTCACACTCAATCGCGCCGATGCGGGACGCCCCCCGGCGTCCTTGATGTCGAGCGCGAGCTCGGACATGGGCGTGCGGTAGCGGCGCTTGGGGCTTGCGAGCTTCTCCACCAACCCCCCCGGGATCCTCACCCAACAGATCTCGGTGCTGCCGCTCTGATTCGACACGAACGCCACCCGCGTGCCGTCGGGCGACCAGCGCGGATAAGTCATGTCCCAATCGCCGTAGGTGATCGGAAACGCATCGCCTCCCGAGGCGGGCATGAGCCAGAGGTTGTGCCAGGACCGCCCCGCGTAGGAGCTGTAGACCAGGCGCGAGCCGTCGGGTGATAAGTCGGGACGCGCTTTCCAGTTGCTTTCCTCATAGTGAATCTCGCGCGCGCTCGCGGGCGTTCGGTCGGCGTCCGTCCCCTGCGCATCGCTCGAGGGCGCGGAGCCGGCCGGCGTTGCGGACGCGGAGCCTGCCGGCGCGAGGGCGAGCCACATGCCGCCGGTGCCGTAGATGTGATTGCGATTCGATACGTAGATCAGGTTGTGCCCGTCGCGTGTCCAGATCGGATTGATCTCGTGGTCATACTCGCTGTAGTAGTAACGCGGCAGATCGCTCTTGTGCTCCCCGGTTGCGCGCTCGATGTTCGAGAGCTTGCCGTCCGCGAAGTCGGCCGTGAACACGTGAAAGCGCTTGTGATAGAGCGTCGAAGTGAAGACGATCCGTTTCCCGTCCGGCGAGAAGCGGGGCTCCACGTTGACCGCCCCGTTTTGCGTCAAGGCCCGCGTCTCGCCGCTCGCGAGGTCCAGGACCCAGAGCTCGAGCGCATCGTTGCGGTATGAGCTGTAGATCACCCAGCGTCCATCCGGCGACCAGTCGGGCTGATAGTCATACGCGGCCGCCGCCGTCAGCTGCTGCGCCTCCTCCGAGCCGATCTTTTGCCGCCAGAGCGATCCTGCCATGGAGTAGATGAGCTCGGAGGAATCGGGCGACCATGCCAGGCTCGAGGGGCCGCTCGTGAGCTGCGGCAGGAACATCTCGCGGTAGTAGTAGGGATGCGGCAGATCGATCTGCGCAAGCACCGGCCGGCGTTCGGCGTGTGCTAGCGGAGCCGCAAGCGCGATGCTTGCGAGCGGCAGC
>DATHCO010000287.1:0-10874 GCA_035319505.1 Steroidobacteraceae bacterium
CGCCGCTCTGCGGATCGCCCGAATGAATCGACTGCACGAATAGATCCCGCGATCCATCCAGCGATTTTTTCTCGAGGAGCCCCAAGTCGGTGATCACGACGAGGCGTGTGTCGGTGAGCGGTGCATTGCTCGCCGCGTTCCAGGTCGCATCGGCTCTGCCTCGGAGCGGCCGGTCGCGCTCCGCGTCCCATGCCTCGACCCTCACGAAGAAGATGCCCCGGCGATCGCCGGCATCGTCCGCGAGGTAATGCTCCAGAGGTATCGTCTGATAGTGCGCGGTCCCAGGCTTCAGCTCCGGCAAGCGAATCGTCGAGGAGAAACGCTCGGTGATATCCGCCTCATCGAACGCCCAGTTCTTGAACGTCGGCGTGGCGAACGCTCCCTCGGTCTGCGAGACGAGATGCTGGATCTGGCGCGGCAGGAGTCTTCCGATCTCCACGTGCATCGCCCGTACATCCCGGGTGAGCACCGTGAGCGTCTTCTCGCCCGACAACGCGAGGAGCGAGCCTTGCTGCGCGATGCGGATCTCGCGCGGGTAATCGGGAACACGAAACACCTGCTCGACGCTCTCGGCGAGCACATAGCCGCCGAAGGACTTCAATCCCCGATCGACCTTCACATAGACGAACCTGCCGGGTTGCGCCTCGTGGCGGAAACTGTGCAGCTCGTAATGCTCGAGCTCACCGGGAACCTGTGCGAGCGGCAGATTCTCCGAACCGGCCAGGATGTCCGAGGTCACGGTCGACTCGGACCACGGATAGGGTCCGTGGCGTCGGCTACTGCGCTCGAACGCCTCCTCGAGCTTGGGATCGGGATGCTTTTCGGGCAAGAGCCAGGCATGCACGCTCTGCGGCATGTCACGCTCGACGACCGAGTGGTTCATCTCGACGATGAGCGCTTGGCTCGGCTCGCCGCTCTCGTCTCGCGCCACCTCGAGCGCCACGTGCTCGACACGCAGGCTGTACAGGCCCGGCACGTCCACACTGGCATCGAGCGGCGATTCGCTCTCGTTGCCGCCGTGCGCGGCGCTCAGCCCCGGCTCGATGTGGAGCGCGAGTCGTCCCTCCTTGCTGGGGACCGCGAGCTGTCCGGAGTGAATGTAGGCATTGAGGCGCAGCTTGTCGTACACCACGGTGAACGATGGCTGGCTCCGTTCCTGCTCCATGGTATCGGTGACCCGTTCATAGAGCTTGAGCGAGACGCGCTTCTCGAACCGCTCCGGGTCCACCGGATGCGTGAACGCCACGCTCACGACCACCTTCTTATCGGCGGCAACGACCGGGTCCTGGTGAAACTCCGTCCCCGAGATGCGCGCGGCGAAGGCGGGACTCGTGAACTCGAATCCGTACTCCTTGAGAAGCACCTGCCGAGCCACGAAGCCCGTTCGAGCGAACCTCACTTTGAACTTGCTGCCGATCGGCCAGTCCTCCGCGGGAACGAAGCGCAGCACGCGATCGTCGTCCCAGTGCCAGGTGCCCTTCATGGCCGGCACCATGCGCAGCGCCTCGGACTTGGGGTCGAGATCTTTGCCGCTCAGCGCCAACGGCGCGGCGGAACCCGAGAATCGGACGATCAGCGGATTGGGCTTTCCCGGCGGCTCGCAGGCGTAACAGGTGACCTCGGGCGCAGAGACCACGAATTCGGTCGGCACGGGTCGCGGACGACTCTCGTACCAGCGCCAGCCCGCGTAGGCAGCGCCGACCGCGCACACCGCGGTGAGGAGGATCGTGGCGGTCTTGCGCGGGTGCCCGCGCGCATAGGCAGCCGCTGACTCGGCATTCGATTGCAGTCGACCTGCCGTCCACTGAACCCACGGCGGCGCGCTCCAGTGAAGCTCCCCCAGGGTCGCCCGTGCGAGGCGGCCCGTGGCGGCTCCGATCGAGCGAACCGCAATGCGCAGACGAGCGAATAGGCCTGGTGTGGCAGACACGTGAGCTCCCTTTTCAAGATCAACCGCGGATCGTCCTCATGTTGCAACGGGATTGTGCGGGGCGCGAGGCAAGAGGGTGGCGAAATGTGGCGGCCTCGGCGCTCGCACGGCACCAGTTCCCAGGATTCCCGCATACCTCAATCTTTTTCTAGTAAGTCAACTTATGTTATTGACAATCATTATTAATTTTTGGGTGAAGTCAGATCCTGCGCGGCGGGCAGCTCGTCACCTGCGGCGAGCGGGCGCTCCACTGCGTCCTCGAGATCGCCGAGCGCACGCTGCGCGCGGGCCAAGGCTTCGACGCGTGCTCGCGTGGCGACTGCGAGCTGGATCTTCGTATCGACCAGCTCGAGGCGGTCCTCTTCACCGAGGCGCACGGATCGCTCCAGCGCCTGCTGGCGACTCTCGATGAGCCTCACGAGGCTCTCGGCGTCGGTGAGCTCGTTGAGCGCCGCGCTATACACCTCGAGCGATCCCTCACTCCTCTGGATGACCCGCGCCTGGGTTTCGACGAACGCCGCGGCCGCTTCCGTTCGGCGTGCCTCCGCCTCGGCGATCGGGCCCCGGTTTCGGTCAAAGAGCGGAAGCGTCGCGGACAGGCCGATGCTGAAGAAGCTGTCTCGCTGCTCGTAGGTGTAACCCGGACCGATGTTGAGATCAGGATACTGCTTGGCGATCTCGAGCTGCAGTTCGGCTTCGGCCGCCGCGTATCGGGCGAGCGCGGCTCGAACGTCCAGGCGATTTAAGACCGCATCGCGCTTGATCTCTTCCGACGACAGGGTCTGCGCCGCGGGCGGCGCGTCCAGGCCCGTCCATGAGAGGTGCGTCTCGCGAAGCGCCGCCAGTGGAACGCCCATGGCCGCCGCGAGTGCGGCCGTGGACTCGGCGACTTCTCCCCGCGCCGCATCGGCGGCGGATCGCACCTTCGAAAGCTCGATTCTCGCCGCATCCACTTCCAGGCGCGGGATTTCTCCCGCCGCTGCGGTTCGCTCCAGAATCCCGACCTGCTCTTCACGGGCCTGCCCCTCGGAGCGCAGCGTATCGAGCGTGCGGAGCGCCGTCAGCTCACCGAGCAGCGCGGCGCGCACGGCGCTGTGCACCGCCCAGACCGCTTGAGCGAGATCGAATCGCGCCGCTTCATCGAGGCTTCGCGCCTCAAGAATGCGATACCCGCGCTTCCCGGCGGTCTCAACCGGAAAGGACAAGTCCAACGTCAGCAGATACGGGCTCGGAATCCCCGGTGAGAGATTCACGGTCGGATTCGGCCGCCTCTGCGCCGTCAGGAGAGCCGCTTGCGACTCGGCGGCGCGCGCTCGCGCCTCCGCGAGCTCCGGATTGAAATACTCGGCGGCGAGCGACAGGCTCTGAAGGTCCCACTCCACCAGTGGCCATGGAGAGATCGAGCGGCCGAGAGCCGCTTCCTCGAAGGCGCGAAGCCCCGAGTTCGAGAGCCGCCGAGCCTCGAAGGCCATCGCGCTGTCGGCGGGGATGAGGGGCGCGGGCCGGTAGCGCTCGACGGAGCAGCCGATCAAGGTCGCGACCAGCGCAACGAGGGTGGGAATCTTACTCGTAATCAGGCGAAGTCCTGCCGTGACATGCCTTACATTAGCAGTTAGTGACTCGATCGAGCTACATGACTCGATCGAGCTACGGCAGCGAGCGCAGCCGGGTGTCGTAGAGAGTAGCGCATGAGGCCCTACTCCTTCCGATCGCTCACTGAAATCTCAGTCCCACGTAGTTCTCCGCGAGCGTTCGAGAGGCCGCGCTCGATTCCGCCAGGTATTCGAGCTCGGCGATCTGGAGCTTGCGCGCGAATGTCTCCTCCGAGAATCGATGCGTCAGCATCGTGAACCACCAGGAAAAGCGCGTCGCCTTCCAAACGCGGCCGAGCGCGCGGGTCGAATACCCGTCCAGCAGCGTCGAGCTGCCATTGCGAAAGTAGCTCACCATGGCCTCATGGAGCACGCGCACGTCAGCGGCGGCGAGATTCAGACCCTTCGCGCCCGTCGGCGGTACGATGTGAGCGGCATCGCCCACGAGGAACAGCCGCCCGTAGCGCATGGGCTCGGCCACGAAGCTGCGAAGCGGCGCGATGCTCTTTTCGATCGAGGGCCCAGTCTCCATGCGCTGTGCATAGGCCGCAGGCAGGCGCGAACGGATCTCGTCCCAGAAGCGCGAGTCGGGCCAATCCTCCACGCTGTCCTGAAGAGCGCATTGCACGTAGTAGCGGCTTCGCGTGCGCGAGCGCATGCTGCAGAGGGCAAAGCCGCGCTCGTGAACGGCATAAATGAGCTCCTGCGACACCGGCGGCACGTCGGCGAGCACGCCCAACCAGCCGAAGGGGTAAATCCGCTCGTGCAAGCGGATCGCCTCGCGCGGGATCGCCTGGCGGCTCGCGCCGTGATAACCGTCGCACCCGGCCACGAGCTCACAGGCGATTTCGTGCCGTGCCCCCGCGCAGGTATAGCTCACACGGGGCTGGCGTTCATCGAGGTCCGCGAATGCGACATCCTCGGCCCCGTAGACCAGCGTTGCACCGCTCGCCTCGCACGCCTGGGCGAGATCTTTCTGAATCTCGGTCTGACCGTAGACGGTCACGCTCTCGCCGGCGAGTCCCTTCAAGTCGATTCGGTGGATGCGCCCGTCGAAGGCCAATTCGAAGCCGTCGTGCACGAGTCCCTCGCGCAGCATCCTCGCCCCGACGCCGGCTTTCACCAGCAGTTCGACCGTTCCCCGCTCAAGAAGTCCCGCTCTGATCCGCGCTTCGACATATCCACGGGTGCGCCGCTCGAGAACGATCGACTCGATGCCCTCCTGATGAAGGAGGCGCGAGAGCATGAGCCCCGAGGGGCCCGCTCCGATGATGACGACCTGTGTGCTCTGCATCGACTGCCTCAGGTTGCCTATCATCCGGGCTTCGAGGATCCGGCGTACTTCACGCGCTTCTTTGCGCGGCAAACCGGATACTCGCCGCGCGCATTCCGGCGTCCCGACACCGTGCGCTGAGAGCCGACTCCTACGAGCGCAAGCTCCGCCACACGCGGTCTCCCGACTTGCCGGTCAGGGCGCTGCGCGCCGTTCCAAGCGCCGCACCCGCGCCTCCGAGCGGATCATCATGCCGTGGACGATCCAGGGAGTGACCGTCTCGAGGAATCGGTCGAGGCGCGCAGCGCTGTCGATCACGATGATGGCAACCGGCTCCTCGTGGCGGAACCAATGTGCGTGAGCGATGCTCGCGGAGTCGTCGAACCCTTCGACGTTGCGGATCACGGTGACGCCGGCGAGATCGTGCGCGCGGCAGGCCTCGAACAGCGCTTCATACAGGAGCTTCTGCCCGTGCCGCTCGTCGGCCGTGATGAAGATCTGTAGGACCTCGGCGCTCTCAAGCATCGCTTTGCTCGGCGAGCGCCGCACGCCGCGTGATCCGAGTCGCCCGCACGTCCGTGATCACGAGCAGCCCATCCTCGAGCATTCGCTCGACCGCGGCAGTGGCCTTCTGGATGTTCTCCGCCGTATCGATGACCGAGATCATGATCGGCCGATCGTGCTTCAAGTGCAGGAGCGAATCCCGGTGCGTATGCCGCTTCGCCCCGTAGCCCAGAATGCCACGGTAAACGCTGGCGCCGGCGATGTCGAGGAGTCTCAACTGCTTGACGATGGCATCGTACAACGGCTCGCCCTCGTATCGATCCGCCTCGCCCAGAAAGATGCGCAGGTGCTGTGCCGGGCCTTCCGAGCGCTCCGTGACCGACGCGGCCTGCTTGCCTCTGTCCTTCTCCTGCACGGCGACCTTGACGACCTCGACGTCGACGACTTCGATGACGCCGTCGCTCACGAGATCATGGAGCAAGGGCATCAGCCGCTCGACCTTCTCCGCGGTGTCCGTGAACTCGATGCGCACCGGCAAATACGAGGGCGCGTCGATGAAGAGCTCCGAGTGCATTCGCTGGTGTGCGCCGAAACCGAGCGATGGCCTGAGCATCGAGCCTGCTGCGATTCCGTGCTCCAGGAGAAACTTCATGACTTCGGGGCCGAGCGGCCCGTGCTTACCGCGCGTCGCATCATTCAAGTAGATGATGACCTTCTTCGCCGGACCTTTTTTCAACATGATGCCGCTCGCTACCCCTGCGCAATCGCAGCGCCAGCATAGCCCGATCGGCTGCGCCGAGCCACGCGCGAGATGCAAAGTAGTTTATAGAAAATTATCTTATAAAGATGATTTTATTTATATTAATGAGTAGTTTTTCGAGGAGAGTATTTGCGCCCATCATTACCCTGGGGCGCGCAAGTTGCTGCCGAGTGGGTGGCTCGAGCCCGCTCGCCCGCTGCATTGTGCCATGATGGCCGCTACCGATCCCTCGATTGCCGACCGATGGAACCCTCCGCATCCGCAGCGACCAGCGTTGTGCCCGAGCAGCGGCAGCGGCTCGGGTCCTCGCCGAGGCTCGGTGTCGCACTGGGCAGCGGCGCGCCAGCGCCTGAGGAGGGCGCTGCGTGAGCGGACCGGACGGCGCGGATGAGCTGTTCGGCGCCATCGAAGCGGGCGGCACCAAGTTTATCTGCGCCGTGGGTAACGCCGAGGGTACGCTGCTCGAGAGCGTGCGCGTCGAGACACGCGACCCGCGCGCGACGCTGGCCGACGTGTTCGAGTACTTTGCGGCGGCCGAGCGACGCCACGGTCCGCTGCGGGGCTACGGCGTCGGCGCATTCGGGCCGCTCGAGTTGCGTCCCCAGGCGGCGCAGTTCGGCTTTGTGACCACGACACCCAAGGCGGGGTGGCAGTATTTCGATCTGCACGGCTCATTGAGGCGGCATTTCGGGCGCACGGTCGTGCTGGACACCGATGTCAACGCGGCAGCCCTGGGCGAGATGCGCTGGGGGGCGGGCCGCCATTTCAAGACGCTGGCCTACGTCACCGTCGGAACGGGCATAGGAGCGGGCATCGTGCAGCACGGGCTGGCGGTGCACGGCCTCATGCACCCGGAGCTCGGACACGTGATGGTGCGCCGGCACCCGACCGACACGATCTTTGCGGGAATCTGTCCGTTTCATGGTGACTGCCTCGAGGGACTGGCGGCGGGCCCCGCGATCGTGGCGCGCACGGGCCGTTCGCTGCTCGAGGCCCGGCCCGACGATCCGATCTGGTCGATCGAAGCGGACTACCTCGGCCAGCTCGCCACAGTGCTCGTATTGACTCACTCTCCCGAGCGCATCCTCTTCGGCGGTGGCGTCATGCAGGACCACCCGCGGCTCTTCGGCCGCACCCACGCAGGCATGCTCGACTGGCTGCGAGGCTACCTGCCACACCCCGAGCTGGCCGATCCGAGCTACATTCAGCCTCCAGGGCTCGGTCAGCAGGCCGGCATCTACGGTGCCCTGGCGCTCATCCTTTCGGCCACGGGCAACTCGTGACGGCGCCGCAAGCCACGGCGGTGCCCGGCTCCCTGCGGCGACGCGTGCTCGCAACCTTCGGGCAGCGCTTCGGCGGCAGTCCCGATTTGATCGCCTCGGCGCCGGGACGCGTGAATCTCATCGGCGAGCACACTGATTACAACGAGGGCTTCGTACTGCCCTGCGCGATCGGCCGCTATACGCTGGTCGCCGCTCGACGGCGTATGGATCGGCAAGTGCACGTGGTCGCCGGAGACTACGACGCCACCGCGGCATTCGCCCTCGACGAGCGCGACAGCGCGCAGGCACTGCCCTCGTGGAGCCGCTACGTGCGCGGCATGGCGGTGCTGTTGGCGCAGCAGGGCTGGCTCGGGCAGGGAGCAGAACTTGCGATCGCGGGCGATCTGCCGCGCGATGTGGGCCTGTCCTCCTCCGCCTCACTGGAGGTGAGCGTGGGGCTTGCGCTCGCGAGCCTCGCGGGCGGATCGATGCCGGATCTCACGCATCTTGCTCAGATCGCGCAGCGCGCCGAACAGGAGTTCGCCGGCTGCCCGTGCGGCATCATGGATCAGCTCGTGAGTGCCCGGGCCCTCGCGCAGCATGCCCTGCTCATCGACTGTCGCAGCCTCGGCACGCGACCCATTCGTGTCCCGCCCGACACCACGGTGCTCATCGTGCATTCGGGTATCGCCCGCGAGCTGGCGGTCGGTCACTACGCCGAGCGACGCGCGCAGTGTGCGACGGTCGCTGCGCAGCTGCAGGTGCGCACGCTCCGCGATCTCGACCTGCCGGCGCTCGAGGCCGTGCGCAACCAAATCGAGCCGGTAGCCTGGCGTCGCGCGCGTCACGTCATTACGGAAAATGCGCGCACACTGGCGGCGGCCGATCTGCTCGAGCGCAATGACCTGGCCGCACTCGGTCGCGTCATGGACGAATCGCACGACTCGATGCGCGACGACTTCGAGATCACGCTTCCGGCCATCGATCGACTCGTGCAGATCCTGCAGCAGGCCATCGGCACTCGCGGCGGCGCACGCATGACGGGCGGCGGTTTCGGCGGCGCCGTCGTGGGGCTTTTGCCCGACACAGCCGTACCCGAGGTCATCGCGGCCGTGCGCGCGGGCTATCGCACGCCGACCGGGGAGCCACCGCAGATCATGCGGGAGACGGCCGTGGCTGGCGCGGCGTTGCTCGAGTGAGATCCCCTGGTGGCCGCACCGCATCTGAGGTGTACCGTCTCGCTCATTGCGGAGCGAGGTCGCCGTACCAGTAGGCGGCTGTCACTCCGCCATCCATCAGGAAATCGCTGCCAGTGATGAACCCGCCGTCCGGGCCCATGAGCAGAGCGCCGACAGTTCCCACCTCATCGGGAGTGCCGGCGCGCCCCGCCGCGCACACTTCGATCATTCGCCGGTACCCCGCGCCACGAGGCCCGTTGAGTTCGTCCTTGGCAAGCGGCGTCATGATGATTCCCGGGCTGATCGTGTTGACCCGGGCACCACGCTTGCCCCAGCGCACAGCTTCGGCCATCACGCGAAGCGAGTTGCCGCGCTTCGAGATCTGGTAGGCGTGGAGCGAGTCCTTCACTTGCTCGGGCTGAAGGAAAGGAAGGCTGAGCAGTTCCTCCACCGGTGTCGTGGCCAAGGCCTTATTTTGATCCACGGTGAGTGGGGGAAGGCGATGCCCAGACTGCGATGCGATGACGACACCAGCGCCGCCTCGGGCGATGACATTGCCCAACTCATCCAGCACGAGCGCCGTGCCATACAGGTCGACCTTAAGGATCGTCGCAGGAGATGCCTGCGTCGGGGAGACACCGGCGGCATGGATCAGCCCGGTGACATTGCCCAGACCCGTGGCTTTCTCGATGAGCGCGTGAACGTCCTCGCGCGAGGACGCGTCGACCGTCGCAACGCTTACCTCGTATCCGACGTTAGCCAGGACCTCTGCCGCTGCATTCGCGTTCTCCGCGCGCATGTCGGCCAGCAGGACGTGCTTACCGACGCCGACCCGGCGCGCGATCGCTAGGCCGATCTGACCGGCCCCGATGACTACAATGACCTCTTTCATAGGTAATCCTTCTTCCGAGAATCGAAAGCGATCGCTCAGCGACCAACGAGCTCCTGCAGGTACTGTTCGTCGCTGACCTTCTCCATCCAATCAACGGATTTGCCGTCAAGCTTCTCCACGATGGCAACGTGTGTCATTGCCGTCGTTGCGGTGGCTCTATGCCAGTGCTTCTTCCCGGGCGGGCACCAGATCACATCCCCGGGCCGGATTTCCTCCTTGGGTTCGCCCCAACACTGAGTCCACCCACACCCCGAGGTGACGATCAAGGTCTGACCGAGCGGGTGCGTATGCCACGCGGTGCGAGCGCCGGGCTCGAACGTCACGCTAGCGGCAAAAATGCGCGCCGGCTCTGGAGCATCGACCACCGGGTCGATACGAACGTTGCCTGTGAAGTATTGATCGGGACCTTTTTGAGAGGGCTGTGAGCCGCTGCGTTTGATTTCCATGGAACTCACTCCAGTGCAACTCGATGCGATCAGCATCGCTGCCAAAGGTAATCCTTGTCCAGCTTCTTGATTAGATGGCAGACTGCGCATGGGCTTACGAATGCGCTTCATGAATGCCGCACTCGAATCGCCCTCCTCGCGGTGGTCCGCGAGCGCAGCTTCACTCGCGCCGCAGCTAGTTGTATGTTGTCTTGCTTTTTTATTAATTTTGTATTACAGTATCATGATGCAATCGGAGACCCTTTCTCTGCGAATTACCAAGGCTGAGAGTCGGGCGCTACGCGAGCGGGCTCGCAAAGAAGGCGTCTCTCAGGGCAGCTTGGTGCGGCGCGCTCTACGAGCCTACGGCGTGACCGCTGATGCCGAACCCGATAAGACGGCATACGATGTCATCAAGCATCTCCTCGGCAGAAGTCGCGGGAAATCAAAAGATCTATCAACTAACCCTGAGCATCTCAAAGAATACGGTCGGTGAAGACTTGGCTGATCGATACCGGCCCAATCGTCGCTCTTGTGGTAGGGGATGATTCGCAGCACGAGTGGGTCGTCGAGCAGTCAAAGCACGCGCCGGCTTGGGTGCTCACCTGCGAGGCCGTCATTTCAGAGGCGCTGTTCCTACTGAAGCGTGACGGTCACGACCCGGATGAATTGTTTGCACTGGTCGACGCCGGTTTTCTTAGAAGCGATTTCAATTTCCGAGATCAATTTCGCCATGTGCGTGAGCTCATGCACCGCTATCGTGACCGTCCAATGTCATTTGCTGATGCGTGCCTTGTCAGGATGGCCGAGGTCCACGCAGATTCGACTCTTTGGACGCTGGATGAGGACTTTCGTTTCTATCGCAAGAATAAGCGTCAGACTCTTTCGCTCGTGTCACCGTGGTAAAGCACTGCGCCACGACATTAAGCGAAATCACCAAAACGTCCGCTTCTCGAGGCTGCGCGAAAACGTTGTCAGTTCTCCGGTAACATCACGAGAAGCCGAAGCGTAAGTCCGCGGAACGACTTGAAGCCTTGATCGAAGGTCGTGATTTCATA
>DATHCO010000288.1:0-2179 GCA_035319505.1 Steroidobacteraceae bacterium
CGCCGTGAACAGCGAGTCCTCGGTCCAGGTCGCGGGCGCGGCGGCGGGCGGTGGGGCCACGACCACGCCCGGAACCGGGCAGGCGTGCGGCATCGGCAGCCAGGTGTGCGACCCGGCGACCCTGGAGGTGATCTGGGATCCCGGCATCCCTACACCGTTCGTGGGGCTGTCCGAGGCTGGGTTCTCGCTCGATCTCGACGGTCACTACGTGTTGCTGGCCGAGATCAGAATCGGTCCCGAGCTGATCAATCTGCAGCTTCTGCCGACCAGTCCGCTGATCGTGCCGACCACCATGGCGACGACCGACACCTTCGCTCCGCGGTACATGGTCGGCGAGGCCGCGACTGCCACGACGACGAGCAGCGTGACGTCGACCACCTCGTTCCTGGTGTACAGCTCCTTTGTGGATTTCGCCTCCATCGCGAACTCGAAATTGTCGACGACCGTGCGAGGGCTGCAGTTGGCGGCGAGGGGTGTGTACGACCGTTCCACCAACATCTTTACCGCGACCAGCATCGACTTCGTGCTCTAAAAACAGAGGAGCCTGTCTGAGTAATCCGCGTGAGCCGCGTCGGGCGGGTGAGGATGCGGATGCAAGGCGCGCGGTGCAGGCCGTGGCGGGCACCACGGCCAAGCCGCGCAACGCCGCACATGCGCCTCGTTTACGACTCGCATTGGCGGGGGCGCTGATCGCAAGCTGCGTGGGGAGTGCCGCCGGAGGGGCGCGCGCGGCGGTCCCATCCGAGAGCACGCCGGCCGAGACCGCTTCGGCTCAGGCTCATCCTCGCATCTGTCTGGTGCTCTCGGGGGGCGGTGCGCGCGGGATGGCGCACATCGGTGTGCTCAAGGTGCTCGAGGAGCTCAAGGTGCCGCTCGATTGTATCGCCGGGACCAGCATGGGCGCCGTCGTGGGCGGCCTCTACGCGAGTGGGATGACCGCTGCGCAAATCGAATCGACCATGCGCTCGGTCGATTGGCAGGAGGCCTTCCGGGACACTCCGCCGCGCCGCGATCTCAACTTCAGGCGCAAGCAAGATGACCGCAACTTTCTGGTGCGCCTGCCGCTCGGGCTCAAGCACTACCACATCCTCCTGCCCAAGGGATTCATTCAAGGGCAAAAGCTCCAGGAGACATTGCGGCAACTCACGCTGCCCTTCAGCAACACGACGAGCTTCGACCGATTGCCGACGCCGTTTCGCGCGGTGGCGACGGACCTGGAAAGCGGGGACCCCGTGCTGATGGATGCAGGGGACCTCTCGATCGCGATGCGCGCCAGCATATCCGCGCCGGGCGTTTTCGCGCCGGTGGATTATCGGGGACGACTGTTGGTCGACGGCGGTCTTGCGGAAAATCTACCCATCGATGTGGCGCGAGCGATGAACGCCGACGTTCTCATCGTATCGGATGTCAGCTTCCCTCTGCAGAGCCGCGAGCGGCTCGACTCCGCGCTGTCAATTTCCAATCAAATGCTGGCGATCCTGGTGCGCAGGAACGCCGATCGGCAGAAGGCGACGCTCGGGCCGCAGGATATTTTGATCGAGCCATCCCTCGGGAGCTCCCCGGCCACCGACTTCACCCTGGCCGCGAGCTCCATCGCGCAGGGCGAGGCTGCGGCACGCCGCGCCGAATCACGGCTTGCGGCGCTCGCGATCGGCGACGGCTCGTACCAGGCCTACATGGCGCGGCGCGCGGCTCGGCAGCCCGGATTGCCGCTGATCAAATTCGTGCGCGTCGACCGGGACTCGAGACGCTACGAGAAGACCATCCTGGCGGAGATGCGGCCGCTCGTCGGCAAGCCGTTGGACCTCGATGCGGTCGGCACTCGCATCACCGCGCTCTACGGCCTCGGCTACTTCGAAACCCTGGACTACACCGTGGTCGAGCAAGGCGAGGGCGCAGAGGAGCAGTACGGGCTCGAGGTGCATGCCCGGCGCAAATCCTGGGGTCCGAACTACGTGCGCTTCGGCTTGAATCTCTACACTGATTTTCAAGGCAACAATCAGTACAACGCCGCCGCCGAATTTCTCATGACCGAGATCGATGATCTGGAAGCGGAGCTGCTGACGGACTTGCAGGTCGGAAGCGATTCGAAGATCTCCAGCGAATTCTACCAGCCGCTCGATGCCCTCGCGAAGTGGTTCGTGGCACCCGCCGCGCGCGTGGAGGCGCGCGATCTGCC
>DATHCO010000289.1:0-2143 GCA_035319505.1 Steroidobacteraceae bacterium
TTGCAGAACTGCGAGCGCAGTCACGATATCAACGTAAGCCATGCCGGCACCTCCGCTTAGTTGAATTCTAGCACTCCCTCGGCGCTTGCTTTCCGGCAACCTAGGCGCTTTTCAAACGAGGCTACCTGGCAGCAAATGAGCGCTCCCCGCAAACGGTCCGGCACGCGCGGTTACGCCCACTTGATCGAGATCAATGTCCCGGTTGCCCGCGTGTGGCGCGCACTGACCGAACCTGCGCTCGTGCGGATCTGGTCGGGATTCGAAGCGCAAATCGACGCTCGCGAGGGCGGGCTGTACCGCATTGGCAAGCTCAGTGCAGGCGGGCGCGAGGCCCATATCGATATTTTCGATCCGAATCGCCGCTTGCGCCTCATCTACATGAGTGCTCCGGACTTGCCCTCGAGCGACAGCGCGATCGTGGATGACTTTCTTTTGGATGTCCGCAAGGGAGAAGGCACGACTTCCCTGCGCTTGCTCGGATCCGGAGTGCCGGAGTCCTCTGACTGGGACCAGCCCTACGTCAAGATACGAATGGGATGGGAGCGATTCATGGCGCGCATCAAGGTCGCGCTCGAAAGTCCCCCAAAGCCGAAGAAACCCCCCAAGGTGGAACCCAAGGATCCTCCGTTGCCGGGATTGGATTATTAGCCTCGAGGCGGCCTCGGGCCCGACATCAACTCGGGCTGGTTCTCGCGCAGGTGCGCCGCTCCGGCCGGCGCTAACCGCGCATCCTTGATTTCCTGCGGCTCGCTGGCATAACGTGGCGGCGACATGCTCGGTTTCTTAATTCGTGCGGCCGTGGTCGCGCTTGGCCTGTGGTTGGCGACCGCCTGGGTACCGGGTGTGTCCATCGACAACCCGACGACGTTGATTCTCGCCGGCGTCCTGCTCGGCGTCGTCAATTCCGTGGTCCGACCGATCGCGATCGTGCTGACGCTTCCGATGACCATCCTCACGCTCGGGTTGTTCTTGCTCGTGATCAATGCGGGCATGCTCGCGCTGGTCGCCTGGATGCTGCCCGGAATGCACCTCGCCGGATTTTGGTCGGCATTCTGGGCGGCGGCGCTCGTCAGCCTGACGAGCATGGTGGGCTCCTGGTTCATCGGGCCCAAGGGAAAAATCGAAGTGGTCGTCAGGCGCCGTTAGGACCGTCCGTCGGTAAGCCGACAGGGCTTTACTGTGACTTCGGCTCGTCGAGCGTCCTGGGATCGGTCAGCGTGCCGCCGGGCAGCGTCAGAATTCCCACGGCGACGATGATGATCACCATGCCGGCGAGCTGAACATTGGAGAGGTGCTCGTCGAGAAACTGCCAGCCGAGAAACGCTGCGATCGCCGGATTTACGTACCCATACGTCCCGATGAGTGCGGGCGCAGCGTTCAAGCTGAGCCACCCGTAGGCGGTGTAGGCGAGGCAGGATGAGAAGAACGTGAGATAGCCGAGCGCCAGCAAGCCCGACGCATTCGCCGTCCAGTGGGCGAGATCGCCGTGGGGGAGAGCGACCGCGAGGAGCATGAGACCTCCCATGCACATCTGCAGTGCCATAAACATGAGCGAGCTCAGGCTCGTGTCGATGCTGCGGTAATAGAGCGTGCCGAGCGCCCAGGCGCAGCATGCGGTGAGCGCGCCCGCCTCGGCGAGCACGCTCGATACGCGCAAGCCTCCTTTGGGGATCAGCATCAACGCGGTGCCGGCAAAGCCCGTGCACATGCCAAGCACCGCCCAGCGGTTGAGCGGATGCCCCCGCCGGCCGAAGACTCCCAGGCCGGCGATCCAGAACGCGGAGGTGCCGTTGAGAAGCGCCGACTGATTGGTTGGAATGTATTGAATGGCCCAGGTATTCAAGCCGTTGCTCGCGAACACCATGAAGAAGCCGGCGATGGTCACGTGACGCCACTCGACCGCGCGCCGCGGAAACGAGTGCCCGCGCCCGAAACGCGCAACCAGCGCGAGCAGCGCACCGGCGGTCGTGAAGCGCGTCGCGGAGAACAACGCGACCGGCAGATTGCTCACGGCGATCTTCGAGAACAGAAAGCTCGAGCCCCACACGAGGTAGATCGTGCCTAGAGCGAGCGCAACCTTCGTCGAGTGACGCGAATCTCGCATCGGGATAGCTCGAGCGAGATTCAAGCGGTACGCCGCGGC
>DATHCO010000290.1:0-7979 GCA_035319505.1 Steroidobacteraceae bacterium
GCGACGTCGTCGACGAAGACGCCGCGGCCCGTCAGCAACCGGGTATCTTCGGCGCGCGGCATCCGCTGGCCGACGTAGCCGGCAGTGATCTGAGGCCCGCTCACTTCGATTCTCCCGCCGGGTCGCCGGCGAGCCTCAGAGCGGCGCGCCTGATCCCCTGATAGCCCGTGCAGCGACAGAGGTGGCCGGTGAGCGCTGCGAGCAACGCTTCCGCGCTCGGCTTTTCCGGGCCGCGCGTGAGGGCAGCGAGTGTCATCACCACCCCCGGCGTGCAAAAGCCGCATTGCAGAGCATGCTCGTCCCGCAGCGCTTGCTGCACCGGGTGGAGGGTGCCGTCGGGGCGAGCGAGCCCCTCGACCGTGGTGATGCAAGCGCCGTCCGCCTGAACCGCCAGCATCAAACAGGATCGCACGGCCTGGCCATCGACGATGACCGTGCAGGCGCCGCACACACCGTGCTCGCATCCGACATGCACGCCGGTGTAGCCAGCGAAGGTGCGAAGAAAGTCGCTGAGCAACAGCCGCCCCTCAACGGTCGACATGTGCATCCGGCCGTTGATGCTCACTCGAATGCCGTGCTCGCTCATGCGCTGCGCCTCCCGTCGAGCCCCTCGCTCAAGGTGCGCGCGAAAATGCGCCGCGCGACGGTTCGCCGATATTCGGCGCTCGCGTGCTGGTCGTCGAGCGGAGCGGTATCGGCGACCGCAAGCTCGGCGAGGGCTCGCACGTCGAGGCCTGCGATCGGCTCCCCGACGAGCGCCGCCTCCACCCGGCGAGCCTTGACCGGCGTGGGGCCCATGCCGAACCAGGCGATGCCGGCGCGCTCGATCCGGCCGTCCCTTGCCGCAACGGCGCCGGTCAAGCCGAGCAGGGCGAAGTCGCCCGCTCGCATCGCCACCTTGCGGAACAAGGAGATCGTGCCGGCCGGCCAATCGGGAAAGTGCAGTGCCGTGATGAGCTCATCGAACTCGAGCGCGGTCGTATAAGGGCCGAGATAGAGGTCCTCGGCAGCGATGCGGCGTGTGCGGCGTGTGGAGCGCACCTCGACCGCGGCGCCGAGTGCCACGGCGGTTGCCGGCAGCTCGGCCGCCGGCTCGCCGAGCGCGATCGAGCCGCCGATGGTGCCGCGGTTACGCGTTTGGTGATGCCCGATGTGGCGCGTCGCGGCGACGAGGACGGGCAGAGCGCTCGTGAGCGTCGGGTGGGTGATCACCTCGTTCTGGCGCATCATCGGGCCGATCCAGGTTTCGCCCGCCGCGCGTGCGACGCCCTTGAGCGCCGCAACTCGGTTGATGTCAATGAGAATGAAGGGCTGGCTCATGCGCAGAGCCAGCAACGGCATCAATGTCTGGCCACCGGCCAGCACGGTGGCCCCGCCGCCCGCTTCGGCGAGGCGCTCGCACGCCTCTTCGATCGTCGTGGGCGCAAGATAATCGAGCGGTGCCGGCTTCACCGCTTGGCCTGCTCGCTGAGCCGCGCCAGGAGCGCGGGGTCGATGATCACCACGGGTGAGGCAGCCCGCCGGCCGAGCTCGAAAGCGGCCGTGGCAACGATCAGAAGAAGCAAGCCGACCGCAAGACCCATCCAGTCCGACTCACTGCCGCGCTGCGCGTGCCCGATCAGGTATCCGATGAGCGCAGCGACGACCAGCGCGAGCCCCCAGGCCACGGGAAAGCGACTCGAGGGTGCGGCGAAGCCCGCAAGCGGCGCAGCCTCCGGCCTGCTCGAGGCGCTCGCCGCAGCTTGTGTCGAGACAGCCGTCCCAGCCGGCGTGCCGAGAACCGAACCCAACTCCTCGAAGAACTTCGCTGCGAGCTGCTTGGCGGTCGCATCGATCAGCGGCCCGCCGAGCTGCGCCAGCCGGCCGCCGACCTCGGCATCGACTTCGTAGGAGAGGAGCGTCCCGCCCCAGTTGTCGTCGGCAAGCCGCACCCTGGCGCCGGCCTTGACGACGCCGACGGTGCCGCCCCGGCCTTCGATCGTCAGCGTGCAGCCGTTGGGCGGATCGATATCCGACAGTGTCACCGTGCCGTCGAAGCGCGCGCCGATCGGGCCGATCTTGATCTCGGCTATTGCGCGCATCCGCTCGTCGGATTCCCTGGTCACCGACTGGCATCCGGGTATGCACCGCTTGAGGATGTCGGGATCGTATAGCGAGTCCCATATGCGCCGACTCGGCGCCGGGATCTTTCGTTGTCCCCTCATCTGCATGGCGTAAGGTCTCCCCTCGGTTCGGATCTGCTCGTGCGCCTCTCGCTCGCGCTGGACCATGCATAATGTCGTGCGGCATCGGTCGCTCGCGAATCGCCTTCGCGGTCAGGGTCAGCGCCGCACTCGAGCTGCGGGCTAGGAAACGTAATGGTTCATAAAATATATCGGCCTCACTTGTCAACAGCACGGGATGCCCGCGCCGTGCGTACGCGCGAGGCTTTGCGGCGGGCGATGCTCGATTTACTCGAGACGACACCCTTCGATCAGATCACGCTGCGTGACCTCGCGGCGACGGCGGGCATCGGCTACACCACCTTCTTCCGCCATCACCCGACGAAGGAGGCGCTCTTGCAGGAGATCGCGGCCGATCAGATTCGCCGCCTCGTCAGCTTGGTGCTCCCGATGCTGGAAATGAGCGACACGCGTCCGGCCTCGATTGCGCTCTGCCGGTACGTCGACGACCATCGCAGGCTGTGGTCGACGCTGCTCACGGGTGGCGCCGCGGGAGTGCTGCGGGAAGAGTTCCTGAAGGTCTCCACCGAAGTCGCCTCCGGCTGGCCGCGCACCGGCGCATTGCAACCCTCCGAGATCGTCATCATTCTCGTGGTGAGCTCGACAATCGAGCTGCTCGCGTGGTGGCTGCGACAGAAGAAGCCGCTCTCCGTCGAGCGAATTGCCGAGATCCACGAGCGCCTGATCATCTCGCCGGCGATCAACCCCCGCGGACGAGGTAAACCGACGAAGTCGCGGCGCGGCGCGCCGCGGCAGGCCCGCATGCGTTGACAGTCTCGAAAGTTATGAGCTAGTGTGTGTCATATCTTGCGCTCGCTTGGATTTGAGTTTCGGACGAGCCGCGGGCGCGACGCGGGCCGTGCCCGCCGGGAGCTCGAGTGGGAAATCGAATGAGCACGATCGCTGAAGGTGCCGTCTACTGGGATCCTTACCGGCCGGATTTCTGGATGAACCCCTATCCGGTGTTTCGACGCTTGCGCGAGGAGGCTCCGCTCTACCGCAACGAGCAGTATGACTTTTACGCCCTCAGTCGTTTCAGCGACGTCGAGAGCGGGTTGAACAATCGGGAGACATTCAGCTCCAGTCGCGGTGACATCCTCGAGTACATCAAGGCGGACATGCACATCCCGAAAGGCATGTTCATTTGGGAAGATCCGCCGCTTCACACGGTGCACCGTGGCGTGTTGACGCGGGTGTTCACGCCCAGGCGGATGAACGATCTCGAGGGGAAGATTCGCGCTTACTGTGCCAGCTGCCTGGATCCGCTGGTGGGCGCCGGTCGCTTTGACTTCATCACCGATTTCGGGGCACCGGTGCCGTCGCGCGTCATCGGGATGCTGCTGGGTATCCCCGAGCAGGACCAGGAAGCCGTTCGCGAGAGAGTGGATGCATCGCTGCGCACGGAAGCGGGCAAACCGCTCGAGGTCTCGCAGGCCAGCTACCAGGGAGCGGGTTTCGAGGAATACGTCGATTGGCGAGCGAAGCACCCGTCGGACGATCTCATGACGGAGCTGTTGAACGCCGAGTATCAGGATGAGACGGGCACGAGGCGTAAGCTCACTCGCGAGCAGATCCTCATCTTCGTCAACTTGCTGGCGGGGGCCGGCAACGAAACGACCACACGCCTCATCGGGTGGGCGGGCAAGGTGCTCGGCGATCATCCCGAGCAGCGGGCGGAGCTCGTCGACAGTCCCGCCCTGATTCCGAATGCCGTGGAGGAGATCCTTCGCTACGAGCCTCCAGGTCCGTGCGTGGCAAGATACGTGACGCGAGACATCGTGCTCCACGGTCAAACCGTTCCGGCAGGCAGTGCGATGCTCCTGCTCGTCGCATCGGCAAATCGGGACGACAGGCGCTATCGCGACGGTGATCGCTTCGACATCCACCGACAGGGCCCGCCCCACGTCACCTTCGGGCGAGGCATCCACTCCTGTCTCGGCTCGGCGCTCGCGAGAGTCGAGGGGCGCGTGGCCCTCGATGAACTGCTCAAACGCTTCCCCACCTGGACCGTGGATCTCGATAACGCAAAGCTCTCCTCGACGTCCACCGTGCGCGGCTGGGATAGTCTGCCGGTATATACGGGAAACTCCGCTCGGAAAGTGACCCGCGAAGCGCCTGCGGACAGTTTGAAGCAGCCCTCGAGCTCTCAACCGGGCGTGGCGAGTGCAACGGCAGGCGCGGCGAGTGCAACGGCAGGCGCGGCGAGTGCATCGGCCAACGAGGAGAGCTGGGAGCTCACGCTCTCGACCCCGGCGGGTCCGCAAACGCTCAAGGCCACGATCGTCAGACACGGCGATACGTTCGCGGGTACGATGTCGGGTGAAATGGGCGTTCAGGACATCAACGGCAAGATCTCCGGCAATGCGCTCAGCTGGACGATGAACATCACCAAGCCGGTGGCGATCAAGCTCGGCTTCGACGCGAGGATCGAGGGCGACCGGATGTCGGGCAAAGTCAAGCTCGGCATGTTTGGCAGTGCCGCACTCACCGGCAAGCGTGCTTCCCGATGACGGGAGCCGCTTTAGCGCGCAAGCCCACCGCCCGCATCGCGGTGATCACGGGCGCGAGCTCCGGAATCGGATTGACGGCGGCAAAAGCGCTCGCCTCGCAGGGATGGCGAATCATCGGCACGGGCCGTGATGCCGAGCGAACCGCGAGGGCCGAGGCACAAATACGCGCGGCCGCGGCATCGGGTGTCCGGATCGACATGATCAGGGTCGATCTGGCGCTCCTCTCCGATGCGGCGAGGGCTGCAGGCGACATCTGCGCGCTCACCGACCGCGTCGACGTGCTCATCAACAATGCCGGAGGCACGGCCAAGCAACGCGTGATGACCGCGGAGGGGAACGAGGCGACCTTCGCGGGTAATCACCTGGGGCACTTCGTGCTCACCCATCGGCTGTTACCACTGCTGCGCGCGGCGGCCGCTCAGGGCGCCCGGGGATCGACCCGAATCATCAACGTATCGTCCAGCGCTCACGAGGTCGCTCCGGGGCTCGATTGGAACGATCTGCAAATGACAGTGGGCAACTTCGTGCCGATCGCCGCCTACTGCAACGCCAAGCTCGCCAACCTTCTCTTCAGCCGGATGCTCGCCGAGCGGCTCGCACCGGAGGGCATCGTCGTTCACGCGATGCATCCCGGGGCTGTCAGCACCAACTTCATCAACCACGCCGACGAAGGCACGCAGAAGTACCTGAGAGGGATCAACCTGGTGAGCCCCGAAGAGGGCGCGGATACCGTGGTGTGGCTCGCGACCGCAGATGAGCCGGGTACGACCAGCGGGGGCTATTTCCATCAGCGCCGGCGAATACCGACGAGCGCAGCCGCCGACGATAGGGAGGCGGCGCGAAGGCTTTGGATGGAGAGCGAAAGGCTAGCGGCCGCCGTCCTCGGCCAAGGCTGATAACTCATCGCGTCCGGATCGCGTCCGGACATTGCGCGCACACCCCGCGCGGTATTCACCGCGTCGCGGCGGGGGCGGCAGCCGGCGATCTCTGAGTGGCCATTGCCTCGCGCGCGCCGGCGCGAACGTAGGCGTAAAGCTGCATCGCTTGCTCGCGCGTCATCGACTCGAAGCGCGGCATCCCACTCTGCATGAGCGCACCTTCGTGCAGAAGCGTCCAGAACCTTTCCGGGTCGAGAGCGATCTGTGATTCCCGAAGATCCGGCGCGGGTCCTCCCGTCGCCACGAGATCTCGGCCGTGACAGACGGCGCAACCGAAGAACGCGGCATGTCCGGCTGCAATGTCTGCGGGATCGAGTCGCACGCTCGGATCATCGACGGCTCTGACCGTCAGGTCGCGCGGTGGAGAGGCCGGCAGAACCGCCTTCCCGTCGAGGCGGAAGGTGATCAGGCGGCGCGGTCCGCTGAACTTCCAGCCGGCATTCATGAGCTCTCCCCAGATTGCGGCAGAGCCGCCGTACCCTGCCAAGACCGAGACGAATTGGTGGCCGCCCACCGCATAAGTCATCGGCGCCGCGATGATTCCCATCCCGGCATCGAACTGCCGGAGCCGCTTGCCTGTGACGGCGTCGTAGGCGGACAACAAACCATCGGCGGCGCCCTGAAATGCGAGATTGCCCGCGGTCGCAAGAGTGCCGCCGTTCCAGATCGTGTCGAGCGGCACGCGCCATGCGGCTTTCTGCGCGACCGGATTCCACGCGACGAGCGCACCTTTTCCATCTTGCGGATCGGCTAGGTACTCTTTCAGGCTGAGGCCCGCGAGGGTAACTCCTCCAGGGATGGGCTTGCCCTTCACAAACCGCGTGGCCGACTGCATGTAGGGTAGGTAGACCAGGCCGGTCTTCGGGCTGAAGGACATCGATTGCCAGCTGTGGGCACCCTGGGTCCCGGGCCAGATGATTGATTCGCCCGTTTCGTAGCGGATGTTCGCGGCTTCGACCGGACGACCAGTTTTGACGTCGATGTGATCGGCCCACGTGACCTTGCCGATCTTTCCCGCCGAGATCAGCGCGCCGCTGTTGCGGTCCAGTACGTAGAAAAATCCGTTCTTGGGCGCCTGCATGAGCACCCGCCGTTTCCGCCCATCGATCAGAAGGTCGGCGAGGGTCATTTGCTGCGTGCAATCGTAGTCCCAGGAATCACGCGGATTGGCCTGGTAGTGCCAGACATATTTACCCGTATCGGCGTCGAGTGCGACGATCGACGCGGTGTAGAGATTGTCACCGCCGCCGGGACTGCGCAGCTCCGGATCGTAGGGGCCCGCATTGCCCGTGCCGATGTATATGCGATCGAGCTCCGCATCGAAGGTGATGCTGTCCCAAACGACTCCACCGGTTCCGCTCTTCCAGTACTCTCCCTTCCACGTCGCCGCGGCACGTTCCATTGCCGGATCGCCGCGATTGTCCGCCGGTGCGCCCGGCGTCGTGTAGAAGCGCCAGACCTGCTTACCGGTTGCCGCATCGTAAGCGGTGACATAGCCGCGCGCGCCGAAGTCCGCGCCCGCGTTGCCGATGATGACCTTGCCGTTGAACGTTCGAGGGGCGCCGGTGACGGTCTGCATCGATTCGGGGGGAACGGTCTGCACGCTCCAGATGAGCTCTCCCGTGGCCGCGTCGAGTGCCAGGAGGCGGCCGTCCAGGGCGGCAGAGAACACCCGGCCATCCGCGAAGGCGACGCCGCGATTGGCTCCAAACCCGTAATGCATCTTGACCGGATACGCCTTCCACGTTTGCGGGTCGTATTTCCATCGGAGCTTTCCGCTGGCTGCATCGACTGCGTAGACGGCGGCATAGCTTCCGGTGAAATAGAGCACCCCATTGACCGCCAGCGGCGTCGCCTCGAGCGTGACTTCGCCGGGCAAGTCGAGCCACCACGCCACGCCCAGGCGGTCGATGTTCGAGCGATCGATCTCGTCGAGTCGGCTGTAGTCGCTCTCGTTCGCATCCCCGCCGTGCATCGGCCAGTTGTCGGTGGCTCCGACGCCGACTCGAGGCGGCGCCCCATTCCTGAGGTCGGGGGATGCCATCGAGCTACTCGCGAGAACGATCGATGCGACGACCGCAAGGAGAGTCGGGTAGCGGGGCGGCCTCATGGGATTTAAGGGCCCCTGCATCGTCTTGATGGCTCTGGGTGTCAGCAAGATACGTTACACAGTATTACACAACTCGGGCCGCTACCAGTGTCCTGAATCAGAAATTCGCCGGCATTCGAACGCCGCGGCGCCCCGCCCGCTGCGTTGCTGCTCCCTTGAATACGCTAAAGTATTCGCGGTCGTCGCGCCTTGCGGTCGG